>JAQWUP010000036.1 GCA_029242085.1 Porticoccaceae bacterium | reverse complement strand
AGACTATGAAGCGCCCAACAAATCCTCTGATCATGTCACCGCAGATCCTGGCCTGCCTGTTGGCGCTTGGCGCAGTGTTGGCCATTCTTATAGTGGGTTCTTTAAAGAAAGCATGATGGACGAAATCGCGGCCCTTCAAAATCAAGACGGCGTTGAGTTTCGCCTTAAGCATTTAAAAAACAACCCTAAATTGGCTAACGTATTAAAAGTGGTTGCTAAAAAATCAGCCTGGAATAAATCCTTGCCCAAAGGCCATTATCAGGGCGTGGCAGTCCACGAGTCCTTCAGTTCATTTGTCGCACAGGTTGCCGAAGTATCAGTTGTCGACAATCAGCTTTTTGTCCATAAAGTTGTATGCGCAATTGACTGTGGCCTAGCTATTAATCCAGACATTGTAAAAGCGCAAATGGAAAGTGGCATTATTGATGGATTAAGTGCCGCGTTGTATGGCGAAATTACATTGAAAAATGGCGTCATCCAGCAAAGTAACTTCCATGATTATCCGGCCCTGCGCATCAATGAATCCCCTGAAATAGACGTAGTTATCATCGACAGCGATGAGGCACCTACAGGTGTTGGCGAGCCGGGTTTACCCCCTATTGCGGCGGCCGTTGCCAATGCCATATTCGCGGCAACCGGAACGCGGTTGAGAAGCTTACCCCTAAAACTGGAGGGTTAGGTGCTAATAAATCCAGGCAGGGTTTAAAAAACATTAATATAACTGAGTAACTATTATGCTTTCCACCTACACAGATTACCTTAACCAATGGAATAGTCAGTATCCCAATCAAGTATGGCTGCGCGAGCGAAACGGAGATGCAGATACTGACTGGAGTTGGCATCAGGCTCACACTGAAATCAATGCTATTGCCTGCTGGCTCGAATCTCGCTTTGAGACCACTGGACATCGTATCGGACTGCTATCACGCAACCGTGCCCACTGGTATTTTGCCGACCTAGGCGCCTGCGCCGCCGGCCATGTGGTAGTGCCCATGTTCACTACCGCGTCAAGCGAAACTGCTGACTATGTAATGAACTTTACCGAGATGAAGGTGCTGTTTGTTGGCGAGACAGAGAATTGGGATCAGGTGCGGCGTGTACTGCCTGAAGGTATTCTTCTGATTGCTCTGCCCGGCGTCGAACTTGCTGAGGAGCATTTGCGCTGGGAAGATCTAGCGGGCCCCTTTAGGGGCAGTATGCCCGCTTATCAGTGTCAGGCCGATGATCTGGTATCTCTGGTGTTTACTTCGGGAACCACTGGAGCACCCAAAGGGGTCATGCAGACCCACAGTTCTAATCTGATTCCAATCGCGCGCTTTAGCAGCACGTTCTCCATGAAAGTAGGTGCAAGATTCTTTTCCTATCTTCCACTGGCACACATCGCTGAAAGACAGGTAGTAGAGGGCAGCTCTCTGGTCAACTGCGGTGAAGTCCACTTCAATGAAAACCTTGGCACCCTGCTACGCGATCTGCCCCTCTGCCGCCCAGGCTTTATGTTTGGTCCACCGCGAGTCTGGGAGCAACTGCAACAGGGTATTATTGCTCAGTTTGGGTCGCAGGATGCGGTGGATGCAGCCCTTGAAGCAGATGCCGAGGCCGTAGGAAAAATGATTCGCGAGAAGCTTGGCCTGGATCAGGCTGAGTATCTGCTGACGGCCGCCGCACCCACACCTCCAGCTCTGATTCACTGGTATGACCGCTTTGGCATCTGCCTGATGGAAGGCTTTGGGCAAACGGAATGCATGGGGCCCATTGTGTCTCGCAAAGAGGAGCGGCGCATTGGTTCAATCGGCAAACCAACCAGCGGTATTGAAGTCCGTGTGACTGAGGACGATGAGCTTCTGGTAAAAGCCCTAGGCTGCTCTCCGGGCTACTACAATATGCCAGATAAAACCGCTGAGACCTTTGTCGATGGATGGGTTCATACTGGGGATAAAGTACGAATAGATGAAGATGGATTTTACTATATTACCGGGCGAGTCAAAGATTACTTTAAAACCATTCAGGGTAAATTTGTAGCACCAACTCCAATAGAAAACATCTTCGCCGAGAACCCCTATACTGAACAATTATGCCTTCTGGGCAGGGGCTACTCTAAAACAACAATGACCTGTGTGCTCAGTGCCATAGCACTTGAACAATCCAGAGACGTGGTGGAAGCTGCTCTTCTGGAACGAGTTAAGGCTGTCGATATTGAAGTGGAAAAGCATGCGAGGATTGGGGCTGTGATGATATCTGCAGAGCCTTGGTCTATAGATAATAATGTGCTTACCCCAACCATGAAGATTCGCCGGGACATGGTAGAAGAACTGTTTGGAGAGAAAGCCCGCGAGCTGGCGCAGAAATCCGCTGAAACTAAACAAATTTTGTTTCACTGGTGCTAGCGAAAATCTGCAACTGCTACTTATGAAATGCAGTAATCGCAAACAGCTGTAACTTTGCTGATAAAAAACCCCTGTTTTAGGGGTGGTTTGTAACAAGTTTGTAACTCCCAACTCTATATAAATCAATGGGTTACACCTACCCGACTACTCCCACTCGATAGTCGCCGGCGGCTTGCTGGAAACATCATAGGTAACGCGAGAAACTTCAGTAATCTCATTAATAATACGATTGGACACTTTCTCTAAAAGCTCATAGGGCAGATGCGCCCAGCGAGCCGTCATAAAGTCGATGGTCTCCACTGCACGCAGAGCAATCACCCATTCATAGCGACGGGCATCGCCCACTACACCCACAGACTTAATGGGCAGGAATACGGCAAAGGCCTGACTGGTTTTGTGGTACCAGCCGGAGTTGTGCAGCTCTTCGATAAAGATAGCATCGGCTTCGCGCAGAATATCGGCATACTCTTTTTTAACTTCACCGAGAATACGCACACCAAGGCCCGGACCCGGGAACGGGTGACGGTAAACCATATCGTAGGGCAGGCCCAGTTCAACTCCGATCTTGCGCACTTCATCTTTAAATAGTTCGCGCAGTGGCTCAACCAACTCCAGCGCCATATCATCGGGTAAGCCGCCCACATTGTGGTGAGACTTAATGACATGGGCTTTGCCGGTTTTAGAGGCCGCAGATTCGATAACATCCGGATAGATGGTGCCCTGGGCCAAGAAGTTTACATTCTTAATTTTGTTTGACTCTTCATCGAAGATTTCAATAAAGGTATTGCCGATCACTTTGCGCTTGGCCTCTGGGTCGCTAACACCGACCAGGCCATTTAAGAACTTGTCTTGAGCATTGGCGCGAATGACTTTTACACCCATATTTTTGGCGAACATTTCCATCAACATATCGCCTTCGTTTTTGCACAGCAAACCATTGTCAACAAATACGCAGGTTAATTGGTCACCAATCGCCTTATGCAATAGCGCTGCAACCACTGAGGAATCGACGACGCCAAACATCTCGGCTTAGTAAGTGTCGATAGAACCCACTGTACGGTAACAGCAAAATTTGGGAAAAAATGGGGTAGAATTTCTCGATGAACAGACAAATAACGCATTGCAGCCGGAAGTTTCATATGCAAAAAAAAGCTATAAGTCTATATACTCACGCTTAGAATTTTAAAATATACCGATGAAGCGAGGGGCACTGGTAATAAAGACTAATGTCACAGTGCCGTCTTACTGCTACTTAAAATAATTTCGCTTTTCTGGCCTGGACAATGTTTGTGGATCGAATAAACAAAAAAATCTCACTCCCAATTATGATTATCGTAGCAGGATTGGGAGCCTATCAACTTCTTACCGAACTAAAGCCCCTGCCGCAAAAGTCTGATGAAACACGCAGACCCATCAGCGTTTTTATAGAGAGGGTAAAGTATGCCAAAGTCCATTCATCGGTGTCCACACAAGGGGAAGTGAGGGCCAAAACGCAGGTAGATATCATTGCGCAGGTGACCGGCATAGTGACCTCAGTATCCAGCGAATTTATCGAGGGAGGCAAAGTTAAACCGGGCATGCCATTGATATCGATTGAGCAGTCTGACTACTACGCCGCGGTCAGAGCAGCCGAGGCACGGCAAGCAAGCGCTGAGGTTTTGGTTCTGCAGGCCAATGCCGACGCTGATGTCGCACGGTACCAATTGCGCAACGAAACCAAGGCCCCTGACTTGGCACTGAGAAAGCCACAGGTCGCTCAAGCCCAAGCAAACTTAAGAGCAGCCAACGCGGAACTCACACAAGCGCGCCTAAACCTTGCACGGACGCAAGTCAGCCTGCCATTCAATGGCCGTATCGTCGACACCGCAGTTGCACTCGGACAATACGTGACGCCGGGGACTCTGATCGGTCAAGCCTTTGCCGACGACATAGTAGAGATACGCCTGCCACTAAACGATGCACAGATCGCCACGCTGGATCTGCCTGTTGGTTTTATCGCCGATGCTGATAATGCGCCGTTAGTCAGCATCACCTCCATATTAGCCAATCGTCAACATCGGTGGCTCGGCAGCCTACAGCGACTAGACGCTACCGTAGACCCTTCGACCCGCATGCTGTTTGGTACTGCTCAGGTCCTAGACCCTTATGGCCAGGGCGCATCAAAAATAGGTATGCCGCTGGCTGTGGGATTATTTGTTAGTGCAAAAATCGCTGGCCCCACGCTTGAAAATGTCCTAGTTATCTCACGCTCTGCACTGCGAGCAGGTAGCTTGGTGTACGTTCTAAGTAATGATAATACATTGGAAATAAGACCCGTTGAAATCGCCTATATTAGCGATTCCGAAGTTGTTATAAGCGCAGGACTAGAGGTCGGAGAGCTCGTCATACGCTCGTCGATCCGTAATGCGACCGAAGGCATGCCGCTAGAAATAATCGAGCAAGATAAGTCATCCATGCGGCGTGAAGATGCATCTAACACCTCAGGGGCTTAGGGTATGCGCTCAATAATTGGTTGGTGGGCGTGCAATCCCGTCGCTGGTAATTTACTGATGGTAGGGATCTTGCTGTCGGGCGGATTGGGGTTTTTAGCGGTCGAGCGTGAAGCATTCCCACACTTTGAACCCGATATAGCTAATATTTCCGTCGTCTGGCCCGGCGCCGCACCTCAAGAGATTGAAGAACAGGTTGTATTTCGAATTGAGGAGGCATTGAAAAATATCGGCTCGATCAAGCGAGTCTGGGCGACGGCATCAGAAGGGTTAGCGGATATAGACGTAGAAAGTAAACTCGGTGTCGATATCGAAACCTTTATCAATGAAGTCAAAAACGCGGTTGACGGCGTCAATTCTTTGCCCAGAGATATCGAGCCCCCCTCCGTCCAGCACCGTATCTTTCGCCCGGACATTATGTCGATTGCGGTGCATGGAGATATGTCCGAGCGGGCTCTGTCTAGGTTGACTCATGACCTGCGCAACGAAATCGCCGCGTTGCCCTACGTATCCATCGTTAATGTAATGTTTGAGAATCGCGAGCAGGTTACGATTGAGTTATCAGAAAGCTCCATGCAGCGCTACGCCGTCAGTTTTTCGCAGGTAGCGAGCGCGATTCGCAACAATTCTATTAATCTCTCGTCCGGCCGAGTGCGAACAGAAACCGGCGATGTGCGACTCAGAGCGCGGAACTTGGCGGATACAGAAGTTGATTTCCAACAGATTGTCATCATCCAAAACCCCGACGGCAGTAGAATTCGCGTGGGCGATGTGGCACGCGTGATCGATGGTTTCGAGGATAACGATGTTATCGCCAGAATAGCTGGCGAGCGGGCTGGCATAATTCAAGTTAAGAGCACCGACAATATGCAAGTGGTCAAAATATCAGACACAGTGCGTGCGTGGATGGAAGAGCGCGAGACTACCCTACCGACAGGCTTAAGTTTGACCCTGTGGCAGGACGATGCGGACATCTACAAGGCTCGAATGGCGACCATCGGAAAGTCTGCTTACCTCGGCCTGGGTTTGGTCTTTTTGTTGCTTATTTTAACCCTTAGGCCAGCGGTAGCGCTCTGGGTGACGGTAGGTATCGGCATCGCATTTGTGGGTACCTTTGCGTTACTGCCGCCGACTAGCGTATCGCTCAACATCATATCGACCTTCGGCTTTTTGTTGGTATTGGGTATTGTTGTTGATGATGCGATCGTAGTTGGCGAGAGTATTCACGAACAGACTCAGCGATTGGGTGGTGGCACAGAAGGCGCTATTGAGGGCGCTGCACTGGTTGCAAAGCCGGTTATTTTTGCGGTTCTCACCACAATGATCGTATTTGCCCCTTGGTTCTTTTTATCTGGAGCTACTGCACAGTTAACCCAGCAACTTTCTATCGTGATCACCGTGGCATTGTGCATTTCACTGATCGAGGCATTTTTCATTCTTCCAACGCACCTGAGAAAACTGCGCCCCCGACACCCAACACAGCTCGGGCGCCTTGCGACATTACAAAACAACATAGCCCTATCAATCTCCAGTTTCGCGGACACCCGCTATCGTCACTGGGTCGGAGACATTCTAGAAAATCGCTACGCCACAGTGGCGAGCTTTGTGGCCTTATTGCTAATCAGCCTAGGCATATTCAATAATGGCTGGGTCGCATCAAGCTTTACCCCCGAGGTAGAGGGTGAGCAAATCTGGATTGATATCGACCTGCCCACCGGAACACCCTTTGCGCGATCGCTGGACGTGATTCAGAAACTCGAAGCCGCAGAACTGCAATTGAGCAACGATCTGGAATCAATGACCTCGGAAAACAGCCTTTCCGGTAAATTGATCGAGGGGTGGTTTAGCGTGGTACAGCGTGGCAATGTATTTGCTGGGGTCAAGTTGGTACCGCCAGAGACACGAGACCTATCTACCTCAGAGGTAGCAGAACGTCTTCGTGAGTTAGTCGGCGAGTTGCCCGAGGCGGATCGCATCCAATTTCGATATAACTTGAGCGATGACGACCCTCAACTCAGTTATTTAATGCGCCATCCAGATATGGCGGTGTTGCGCGCCGCCAGTAAAGAGCTGCAAGCTCGCCTAAATAGTTATGAGGGCACCTTTTTTACGCGCGACAACCTTCGCGGTGAGGTGGATGAATTGCATCTAGCGCTCCTGCCAGGGGCTGAAAAACTTGGCGTCACTCTAGCTGAGATATCCTACCAAGTTCGCCAGGCGTACTACGGTGAAGAAGTTCAGAGGCTACCGCGAGAGTATGGTGATACCAAAGTAATGGTCAGGTACCCGAAAGAACTGCGCAGTAACCTGAAAAGCCTCAGCAGTTTTAGAGTTCGAACCAATAACGGCCGTGAATTGCCGCTGATGTCGGTGGTCGATATAAGCCTCGCCAGCGGCGTGCAGAGCATCAAGCGACGTGATGGAATGCGTATGGTACGTATCTCTGCTCGGGTCGATGACGAGCGTGCGAGCGATATCGACGACGACATCAATGACAATTTCCTTGACGACTTAGCGGCCCGCCACCATGGACTGTTGGTCAATAAAAGCGGACGCTTGGAAAAAGAAGAGGAATTTTTTGATGAAATTAGGACGCTGTATGCGATCGCTCTGTTTTCTATGTACGCTCTGATCGCAATCGCCTTTGGGTCCTATTTTTTACCCCTGCTGGTGATGACCGCCATCCCCTTTTCTTTTGCCGGCGCTATTTTCGGACACCTTTTATTTGATATGTCGGTATCGATGTACTCCTATTTTGGCATCGGCGCAGCCGCTGGCGTGGTTGTCAACGACAACCTCGTCTTGGTAGACCGCATAGGAACGATGCGAACACAAGGATACTCGGCGCTGGACTCGGTAGTCGAATCAGCAGTGCAGCGCTTCCGACCGATTTTGCTGACTTCGGTTACCACCTTTGTAGGGCTGATGCCACTCATGGCCGAGAGCTCTATCGATGCGCAATTTTTAAAACCAGCTGGACTAGCGCTGGCGTTTGGCGTGTTGTTCGCGTTCTTTATCACCTTGCTAGTGGTGCCCGCACTGTATTGCATTGGTGAGGACATCAAGCAAAGTTCGGTCAACGCAAAAGCTCGTATCACAGCTATGAGACCATAATTGAAGGAAACATTGGGTTATTTATAGAGCTACTTGTTTACGCAGAAACTGCCGAGTAAGTGCAGGGTCAAGATTTTTTTTGAAACTATTTCGTCGCCGCCAACGTTTTCGATAAAATTTGGGGGAGTATTTAGTTTAGTATTGGCAGCTTGATTGACGGTCACCAATAATATCAGCAGAGTTTCGTGATTGAAGTTTATCCGAGACGGAGGGAGGTTTTGTTAACTCTCTGTTGTGTCTAAGTGAGATGGTATTGAGCATCGTTACCGAATTCTAGTACAGTGACTGAAAGTTTGACTGAGTTGCCAAGTCACTTGTAGTAAAGTCCTATCGAAGCTTATTTTAAAAGTAGAGCCGAATGACACCATATTTTAGGATCATTGGATTGGGCGAAGTGCTCTGGGATCTTTTTCCAGATGGCGATCATTTTGGTGGCGCGCCAGCCAACATAGCCTGCACAGCCGCTGGCTTATTAGGCCCTTCTGGCTCCGTGAAGCTGGTGAGTGCATTAGGCGATGATCAGCGTGGACGCGATGCCATTAATTTTTTAAAACAACGACATGTCAATGTCTCTGAGTTGCAAATAACCGACGCCCCCACCGGCACTGTCACCGTACAGCTAGACGATTCGGGTCAACCATTGTTCAATATTTCTAACAATTCTGCGTGGGATAATATTGTTTGGTCTGAATGCTGGCATGACCTCGCCGCTGACGTTGATGCGATATGCTTTGGTAGCCTAGCTCAACGTGGAAATACTAGCCGTAAAACCATTCAAGAATTTGTCGGTGCGACCTCAGCAAATGCCCTTAAGGTGTTTGATATGAATCTGAGAGCGCCATTTTACGAACCTGACACTCTGATTCAATCACTCAAGTTAGCTAATGTCTTAAAGCTAAATGAAGACGAATTGTGTGTTATCGCTAAAGTTATCCCAATCTCGGGGGATAGTATCGATGTATTGAAAAGGCTCCAAGAGGATTATCAAATCAGCTGTATCGCTCTAACACAAGGTACAGCGGGCGCCGTTTTAATAAATCATAGTGAAATTGTCAATGCACCTAGTGTACCAACAACTGTTGTAGACACTGTTGGGGCAGGTGATGCCTTTACCGCCGCACTCATCATAGGGTTGCTAAAAAACCAATCCCTTACAGAGATCGCGAATTTTGCAACTGAAGTGTCGTCCTTTGTCTGCTCACAGAGAGGCGCTACTCCAAAGCTACCTGACTGGATTGGGGGTTAGTGGCTTTGTACAATTTAATATTAATACAGTGTCAATGTTACTGTGATTACGTTTTCAGGTTTTTGGCTACATCAGGTTATAGGAGTGAGCTTTGAGACAGGCTGTAATGACCGCGCCCGGCGTGGTAAAAATTGTTGAAGCTGAGGTTCCTGAACCAAATTCTAATCAGGTTCAGATTAATGTAAAGCGCATCGGTATCTGTGGTAGTGACGTGCATGTTTGGCATGGCGCACATCCATTTACTTCTTACCCAGTGATTCAGGGTCATGAGTATTGTGGCATTGTCTCTAAAATTGGTGCCGACGTAACCGACATCTGTGTGGGCCAACTGGTGACTGCACTACCTCAGGAGGTGTGTGGCGAATGCGTGCCATGCCGTCGTGGCAACTGGCACCTTTGTGATAATCTAAAAGTTAGAGGTTTTCAGGCACCAGGATGCGCTCAAGACTATTTCGTTACTGAAATCGATAAAGTCATTGTTTTGCCAGAGTCTTTTACATTAGAACAAGGCGCATTCATCGAGCCACTTGCGGTAGCGAGCCATTCAACGTCGAGGGCCGGTCTCTTACGAGGAGCCAATATCGCGGTTATCGGCGCTGGCACAATCGGAAATTTTGTTGGTCAAATGGCGCAAGCTAAAGGCGCCAAAGTACTAATTGGTGACGTTTCAGAGACTCGGCTTGGCGTTGCCCGAGCCTGCGGCCTAGAGCATGTTTTTAATCCAGAGGTCGACCACCTATCGAAGGCTGCGGACAGTGTTTTTGGATCTGAGGGCCTTGATATTGTTTTCGATTGTGCGGGCGCACAATTAAGCCTAGATGCTGCCATTAGTTCTGTTAATAAAGGCGGAACTGTGTTGATTGTGGCGGTGTTTGACCAAAAGCCGCAAGTCGATATGGCGGTAGTTTGCGAGAGTGAATTAAATATAATTGGCACAATGATGTATCACCACAATGATTATCAGCAGGCGGTGGAGAGCTTGGTAGCGGGAGACGTAAAGACCACTCCCTTGGAGTCGGAGCACTTCACCCTAGAGGAATTTCAATCCGCTTATGAATTTATTGACCAACGAGCCTCTGAATCGATGAAAGTGTTTATCGATTTGGATAGTCAGTTATAAGCATACGGAGTAAAGCAAGTTAATGGATAACTCTCTACAACTTATTGATCCGGAATCCGTTCGCAAGATTAGACTGAACAGTGGCGTTGCCATGCCCGTCGCCGCATTTGGGACATTCCATTCAGATTGGGCGCAAGAGCACATGTATCAGGCTACTTTAGAGGCCATTCGATTGGGTTGGCGCCACTTAGATACAGCTCGTGCATACGAAAATGAGGCACTGATCGGCGCTGCAATAAAACAATCGATGCGTCTTGGGTATATATCATCGGTGGAGGATCTCTTCATTACTGGCAAACTTTGGAACGGTCATATGAACCCCAAAGATGTTTTGCCGGCATTGGAGGGGACACTGACAGCACTCGGCATTGACCAAATTGATATGTATCTGAACCATTGGCCCTGGCCGAATGCACATATCCATGGCGCAGGTACCGAATTTCGGAGTTCCGATGCAGTTCCCTATATCCATGAGGAGTTTATGGAGACATGGGAAGAACTATGCAAAGCCAAAAGAGCAGGAAAGATAGTCGATATTGGAACCTCAAATCATACCGCAACCTGCATGAACTTGTTGCTCCGTGATGTGGGAATAACAGAACGGCCTTCATGTAATCAAATGGAAATGCACCCTCTTATGCAGCAGACCGCACTTCGCCGACAGTTTGAATCGGAAAACATCCTGTGCACCGGTTATATGTCATTAGGATCACCAAATCGCCCGGCTCGGGATCGGTTCGACGAACATCTAAGCGACCTCGATAATGCTACGCTTTGCGACCTCGCCTCGGAGCTCGGTGTTTCGCCTGCACGGATCGCATTGAGCTGGGCAGCCCAAAGAGAGAATGGCAGTGGCGGTTACGTGGCAATGTCGACAACACCAAAGCGAATACACGAAAATTTATTGGCCGCGACCGAAGATCTGCTGAGCCCCGAGCAACTCCTGCGTATTTCGGGAGATGGTTCTGAGGAAAATCCGGGGATCGATATGGATAACCGTCTGATTTGGGGCCAGGTATTTTTGTGGCCTGAGGCCGCAGGTGATTGGCAAGTACTATGGAATGATAGCCAAGTTTTTGAGAGCCGATCAGAGTACGATCAGTTCAAACTATCCCTCAGGTCGCCGAGTAGCTAATGAGTCGGCCGCACCATACCCGTTCGATGACATCTATTCTGAATTAACATTTTGCAATCTGTGTGGTACCGAAACCAAAAAAATCTCTTCTAAACAGAGTCTTAGGGCAGTGTATAAGCAGTCTTTACTGTAGTGTAGAACTCCTTTGCATAGCTCCCCTGCTCCCGCGAACCATAACTGGAACTCTTGATACCTCCGAAGGGAACATGGTAATCAACACCGGCTGTAGGCACGTTGACAGATGCGACACCAGACTGAATATGCCGCTTGAAATGGCTCGAATACTTCAGGGACGTCGTCACAATACCGGATGACAAACCAAACTCAGTGTCATTAGCAGTTGCCAGGGCCTCGTCATAGTCCTTGACTCGAATAACCGTAGCCACAGGACCAAACACCTCTTCGCGATTAATTCGCATATTATTGTTCGACTCAGTGAACAGCGCCGGCGTCATAAAGAAGCCATGTGTATCACGAGATACTTGCTCGCCACCCCACACCAGATTGGCACCTTCGTTAATACCAATCTGGATGTAATCGAGATTTTGCTGCAACTGACGTTGATCGACCACGGGACCAATATCAGTGCCTGCTTTGAGTGCATGATCGACAGTCAAATTTGCCAAGCGCTCGCTGACAGCCGCTATAAATTTATCGTGGATACCCTCGGTAACGATTAGACGGCTTGACGCCGTACAGCGCTGCCCGGTAGAAAAGTAGGCGCCGTTGACAGCACATTCAACCGCCGTGGGCAGGTCGGCGTCATCCAACACAATCAGGGGGTTTTTACCGCCCATTTCAAGCTGCACCTTGGCCATACGAGACACCGCCGCCGCCGCAACGTTACGACCTGTGCGGACAGAACCGGTGAAACTGATAGCATCAACCATGGAGTGATTGACTATGGTTGCGCCCACCTCCGTGCCACTACCCATAACAAGATTGAAAACCCCATCGGGGACGCCCGCATTGACAATTATCTCGGTCATCAAGTGGGCGGTGGCAGGAACCAGTTCAGCGGGTTTGAACACCACAGCATTACCATAGGCCAGTGCAGGTGCCACTTTCCATGCAGGAATAGCAATTGGGAAATTCCACGGCAGAATTAGACCCACAACCCCCACTGGGAAGCGGGTGACAGAGACGTCTAGACCAGATCGAACCGAATCAATAAACTCTCCACCCGGGCGCAGTGCCTCTCCGGCAAAAAATTTAAAAACCTGACCCGCTCGCGTCGCCTCACCAATACCTTCGACTCGTGTTTTACCTTCTTCGCGAGATACCAGCTCACCTATCTCCTCCCTGCGACGCAGTATTTCACTGCCGATATTGTCCAACATATCACTGCGATACTGAATCGACGAATTCTTCCAGACCGACGCGGCTTGATACGCGGCATCGATCGCCTGCTCAGTCTGAGCGACACTGGCATGCGCATACTCGCCAATAATATCCGACGTATCTGAAGGATTGATATTATCTTCAGCGCTGGCGCCATCCAGCCACTCTCCGGCAATAAAATTTCGCTTTATTTTTTTCATAATTTCTTGACAATCAATTAAATTTAATTCAGATCAACAATTCGAGTTCCAATGTTGCCACCAGCGAGCAAGTTGACAAGTGCCCCTGGAGCAGACTCAAGCCCCTGCACTCTATCGGTAAAACTTTTTAACTCACCGCTGGATATCCACTTGTGCAATGTCTCACGTCCCTCGGCAAACCGATCAGCATAATCATAAATCAGAAAACCCCGCATCGTGACGCGCTTGTTGATAAGTAATCCAGGGATCCCCTTGGGACTCGGTGCTGGTCGATCAGTATCATATTGCGAGACAACGCCACAGCAAGCAATACGGCCACCGATATTCATGCGGAACAGGGCAGATCCCAAAATCATGCCCCCAGTATTATCAAAGTACACATCCACGCCATTCGGCGTGGCAATCTTTAATTTTTGACGAAAGTCGTCATCCCTGTAATTGACCGCCGCATCAAACCCTAACTCAGAAACCAGAATATTTCTCTTGGCATCACTGCCACAGACACCGATGACGTGCGCACCGTTAATTTTGGCTATTTGTCCGGCTAAATGACCCACTGATCCGGCAGCAGCGGACACCAAAACAGTATCACCCTCACGGGGTTGACCGACGTCAACAAGTCCAAAATAGGCTGTCAGACCATTGATTCCCAGAGGTCCAAGATAGGAGACTGGGTCATAGCCATGCGGAATAATCTCTGTGTCTGCGCCATTATGCACCGAGTAATCCTGCCAGCCCGTCGATGCTTTAACCCAATGGCCAACCGGGATAGCTTCGCAGCGGCTTAAAACAACCTGACCAATACCGCTACCATTCATAACATTACCGGCAGAGGGCCCACCCGCGTAACTTGCGCTACCCTGCAAACCAGCTCGAGTACCCGCCGAGATTGAGAAGGCGGCTGTCTTCACCAGTACTTGACCCTCACCCACAACTGGCACTTTGACAGATTCGATATAAAAATTACCTGTCTCCAGTTTACCTTGCGGTAAAGACTTAATAAGAACTTGTCGATTTTCTTGTATTAGCATATTCATAGGTAAAAACCGTAAGACTGGGCCCAATCTCCTTGATTTCCGAGTGTCTCATCTTAACGGATCAGTCAAAAACCTCCCAACATTGCCAAGGAAAAGCACCCATTTTTTATTCACAAATATCTTCTGTCTCGTGCAGACATAACATCCGCACTAAAAAGCTAATTAGTTGCTTAAAGAACCAGTGCAAGTAATGCGTCACCCGTTATATGAAGGACGCGTTTTGGGTGAAATTGTCACCTCAAAACTCATCATAAATTCGGCCCTTAGTATCTTTTTCTGCTAACTTACTTTCCAATCGTTAAAACCTTCGGAGAGGAGATACTGTGTCAGATTTAATGACATTTAGAGAGGATACCCGTCGATGGCTTGAAGAAAATTGTCCCGCCAGTATGCGGACCTATATGCCTGAGAGTGAGAAGTGCTGGGGTGGTCGCGACTATGTGTTTTCCAGTGATGATCAGAAACTATGGCTAACGCGAATGGCTGATAGAGGCTGGACGGCACCTACCTTCCCCAAGACATACGGTGGCGGTGGTCTAAGCAAGGATCAGGCAAAAGTACTCAAAGAAGAACTGGCCGCTATCACTGCACGGGCTCCGCTGGCCAGCATGGGAACTGAGATGATCGGTCCGGCAATACTAGAGTTTGGAACAGAGGCCCTCAAGCAGCAGCACTTACCAGGCATCATCCGTGGGGAGATCCGCTGGTGTCAAGGTTACAGTGAACCCAATGCCGGCTCAGATCTGGCTGGGCTACAAGCCAATGCTGAGGATAGGGGTGACTACTTTGTGATCAACGGGCAAAAAGTTTGGACTAGCTATGCAGATAAATCGGACTGGATGTTTTGTTTGGTCAAAACTAACACCACCGCAAAACATGGCGGCATTAGCCTAGTGTTGTTTGATATGAAGTCCCCAGGTGTCACCGTGCGGCCGATCCAGCTTATCTCTGGTCGCTCGCCCTTCTGCGAAACGTTCCTCGATAATGTTCGCGTCGACAAAGACCAGGTGGTAGGCGAAATCAATAACGGATGGGCTATTGCGAAATATCTATTGACTCACGAGCGTGAAATGCTTGGCCGAATCGGTAATGTGCCCGCCGAAAAAACCGTCGCCCAGCGCGCTGTAGAATCCATCGGCACAAAAGATGGGCACCTAAAAGACTCCGTGTTGCGCGCAGAACTGGCCGAATGGGAGATCGACTTCCAATCTCATCAACTCACTATCGAGCGCGTCAGAGATGAAACAGCCGTAGCCAGCGTCGGCAATTCATCAGCCATGCTCAAGCTCTATGGCACTCAACTCAACCAGCGGAGACGGGAGTTGTTGATCGCCAGTGAGGGCTTTAATGCCATGAGCTGGAGTCAGGATTCTGAGGCACGGTTATGGTTGCGCTCAAAAGGTAACACCATTGAGGGTGGCACCTCAGAGGTACAACTCAACATCATCGCCAAACGTATTTTAGGGCTGGGTTAATCATGCAACTAATATTGAATGAAGAAGAACAAATGGTTCGTGAGTCGGCGCAAAGCTTTCTCACTGACAATGCAGGTCCCAGTCTGCTTAGGGAAATACGCGACACCAATAATCCCGTCGGATATTCGCAGAACCTATGGCAACAAATGATTGAGCTCGGCTGGCCCAGTCTGTTAATTCCAGAACAGTATGGTGGGCTTGGCTCTAGTCATGTAGCGATGGGGCAACTTATGGAGCAAACCGGCAACAACCTGGCCAATTCTCCCATGTTTGCAACAGCGGTCCTCGGCGTTTCGATACTGCTCGAGGCAGGCAGTGAACAGCAGAGAGCGCAGTGGCTCCCTGAGATCGCCATGGGCAATTTGACGCTGGCACTAGCGCTGGATGAGACACCGAGGCCCGATCCTTTAAATATTGCTGCATCGGTCACCAAATCGACTGGCGGCTTTATACTAAATGGCGGCAAATCGATGGTCGTCGATGGGCAGATAGCTGATCAACTTATTGTGTCTGCCCGCAGCGCGGGCAGGCCCGGGGACAGTGGGGGGATCTCTCTGTTTTTGATACCCCGCGACACCCCCGGTATCGAAGTGAGTGGCACCCTAATGATGGACAGCCGCATTACTGCGAATATTCAGTTCAGCGATGTCACTGTGGGCAAAGATCAGCTTATCGGTACTCTCGATCAAGGTCTGGTGCCGCTG
This sequence comes from Porticoccaceae bacterium, assembly GCA_029242085.1. Classification (GTDB taxonomy): domain Bacteria; phylum Pseudomonadota; class Gammaproteobacteria; order Pseudomonadales; family Porticoccaceae; genus HTCC2207. The sequence continues at coordinate 64,727 of JAQWUP010000036.1, read as the reverse complement.
ACCGCTGCGCTTAATATTGCCAATATCCATTTATCGGCCGAGCTGTTGGGTGTTGCCAGTGAATGCCTGCAAAGAACTGTGCGATATCTAAAAGAACGCAAGCAGTTTGGCGTCAATATTGGTTCTTTTCAGGCTCTGCAGCATCGTGCAGCTACCCTGTGGAGTGATATAGAGCTTTGCAAGTCCACCGTTTTAGCAGCTCTGCGCTCCCTCGACGACTCAGCCGGGAACGCCAGTGTGATAGCCAGCGCCTCTAAGGTAAAAGCCTGCAAGGTAGCACAGCTCGCCACCAATGAATCCATACAAATGCATGGCGGTATCGGAATGACCGATGAGTTTGATATAGGGTTCTTTATTAAACGGGCGCGAATCGCGCAAATGCTCTTTGGTGATCACCGTTACCACTTAAATCGCTACGCAGAGCTCTCTGGCTACTGATATTAGAGCGCACACACTAGAATTTCACCCACGGAGAACCCTAAAATGCGTGATGCCGTTATTGTATCAACAGCAAGAACCCCTATCGGCCGTGCCTACCGCGGAGCCTTTAACAATACAACCTCCCCCACTCTCGGTGGCCATGCTATAAAGCATGCAGTCGCTCGAGCCGGCATTCCGCTCGATGCGGTCGGAGATACCTACATGGGTTGCTCAATGCCTCAGGGTACTCAGGGCAAAAACGTGGCTCGTCAATGTGCGTTGGCCGCTGGTTTGCCTACATCGACCGCGGCAATGACCGTTGATCGCCAGTGCTCCTCTGGAATGATGGCCATCGCCACTGCCGCCAAATCAATTTTAGCCGGTGAAATGGATATCGCAGTGGCGGGTGGCTTGGAGTCCATCAGCCTGGTGCAAAATGAAAATATGAACTTGCATCGTGCCATATCACCGGAGCTAGTCGCCCTACACAAAGATATGTATCTCCCTATGATCGATACCGCCGAGGTTGTCTCTAAACGCTATGGCATCAGCCGCGAAAGGCAGGATGAATACGCGCTGCAGAGTCAACAACGCACCGCAGCGGCGCAAGCAGCAGGCAAGTTGGACGACGAGATTGTGCCTCTCCCATCGGAAATCGCTGTTCAGAATCGTGAAACCGGCGAGACGACGTACCAACCTTTTTTACTGGAAAAAGATCAAGGCAATCGACCCGAGACAACATTGGAAGGGTTGGCAGGGCTAAAATCGGTGCGTGAGAATGGCGTTATTACCGCCGGCAATGCCAGCCAATTGTCTGATGGCGCTTCCGCTTGCGTGGTGATGAGCTCCGTTATGGCCGAAAAATCTGGGCTGCAGCCATTGGGGATTTATCGAACCACAGCTGTAGCCGGATGCGAACCCGATGAAATGGGCATAGGCCCGATCTATGCGGTCCCCAAACTCCTCAAATTGGCCGGCTTGCAAATGCACGATATTGATCTCTGGGAACTCAACGAAGCCTTTGCCGTCCAGGTCATCTACTGCCGAGATACTCTGGGCATTCCCAATGACCGACTCAATGTAAATGGTGGCGCGGTATCCATTGGCCATCCTTACGGGATGTCTGGCGCACGTATGGTTGGCCACGCGCTGATAGAGGGCAAACGGCGTGGTGCCCGCTATGTGGTTTGTACCATGTGCATCGGTGGTGGACAGGGTGCTGCGTCACTGTTTGAAGTGACCTAGCTAATCACTGGTAAGTTCATTTAACAGGCATGACTAAGCCAGCTAGGATTACTTTTTAACTGGCTTTTGCATCAACTCAATTAAATAACCATCTGGGTCTTTTATAAAACCAATAGTGGCACCACCCATAGATTCATGCTCTGTGGCTTCTTTATAAATAGCCACGCCAGCGATTCTAGCGGCATTGATGATGGCTCTCACGTCGGGAACATTAAATACCAACTTGGTAGGAAGATCTTGACTGTTTCGGTTATCATTATACTGCATCAACAAAATAGCTGTTCCGCGCACACCCTCAAACCCTAGGATATTTTCAACCATCGTGTCCAGCGTAATGGTTCGATACACGGTCATTCCGAGCATCTCCGTATAAAACTTGGTTGAAGCCTCGAGGTCGCTGACCGCGATGCCAGTGGCGGTTAAATAGGTAGACATCGTAATCTCTCCCAGTACGTCTAAAAACTTTAATCATGGAAATGATCAGAGATTTAATACATTTGTTAATTAAAGGGTCTATGACAATGGCGCCGAAAGAGCGCGCCACCTGTATCCTTATCAGCGCAAGGAAGAGTTCAACTAGCCGTGCCTAATGACGCACCCAAATGTTATTGCCCGGGCCAGAGCACGCCATTACTCGGCCAGTATATCTTACTAAAAATCGACCAGTTTTCCCGATTTAGCAGCTTGCTGTTTAGGCGGTGTATAACCCAAAATTGCCTTTGTCTCGAGAAATTCTTCCATACCCCACTCGCTAAACTCACGGCCATTTCCCGATTGTTTATAGCCGCCAAACGGTGCATTTATGTCAAGATTAGCGCCATTTATATGGACATTACCCGCACGAAGTTGCGCAGCAATGATTTTTGCCCGATCAAGGTCATTAGAGCTTACATAAGCCGAAAGCCCGTACACGGTGTCATTGGCAATCTCGACTGCGTGATCATCGTCGTTGTAGCCAATTATGGACAGCACCGGACCAAAGATTTCTTCCTGAGCAATGCTCATATCATTGGTCACATTTGAGAAAATCGTAGGTTTGACGAAATAACCACGATCCAGACCATCCGGCCTACCGACACCACCAGTTTCAAGCTTGGCGCCTTCGTCAATGCCTTTTTGTATTAGCGCCTGTACTTTCCCAAACTGCAATTCTGACACCAACGGGCCAACTTGAATGGCTTCATCTCTGGGATCACCTACCATGATATTTTCCGCCGCAGCTTTGGCAATCGCCGCCGCTTCGTCCATTCGACTTGCCGGTACCAGCATCCGGGACGGAGCATTACAACTCTGGCCTGTATTCATGCACATACCTATCGTATCTCTGGCGACAACAGTCTCAAAGTCAGCATCATCGAGGATGATATTGGCAGACTTACCACCGAGCTCTTGGGCGACACGTTTTACGGTATAAGCCGACTCCTGTGCGACAGAAATACCGGCACGCGTGGAACCAGTGAAGGACATCATATCGATATCAGGGTGGCCCGACATCGCAACACCGACATTGGGTCCGTCTCCATTAACCAGATTAAAGACACCGGGAGGCGTACCCGCCTCATGCATAATTTCGGCAAAAATAATCGCATTAAAAGGTGCAATTTCAGATGGTTTAAGCACCATTGTGCAGCCCGCTGCAATGGCCGGTCCAACTTTTGCGGTAATTTGATTTACCGGCCAATTCCAGGGTGTGATCATTCCACAGACACCGACCGGCTCTCGCACCACATGCGAGCTGCCTTTGTCCTGCGAAAACTCAAAACCCTCAAGAGCTTTTTGAGCGAACATCAGATGGCCGAGACCCGCCGGTGCCTGCGCCGCATTGGCAAGACTCATCGGCGCACCCATTTCTTCCGAAACAGTCACTGCAATCTCGCCCATTCTATTCTTATACGCCTCAACAATGCGCCCGAGCAATTCTGAGCGCTCTTGTGTAGAGGTTTTCGAGAAGGTTTTAAATGCTTCTTTAGCGGCGGCCACAGCATTATCGACATCTGCTTTACCGCCCATAGCAACAGAACCGATGACCTCGGCGGTAGCTGGATTTATTACATCGAGGCTTTCAGTTGTCGATGGAGACACCCATTCTCCATTTATATAGAATTTATTAGAATTTTTCATTTTTTCTCCTTAGAGCAAACCGAATTGCAGACTTTGAATTATTAATATCAGATTAAAAAATCTCACAAAATCGCGATGTAAGTCAACGGCATTGGTTGAGAATCCCCCCATTTTTACTTGACAGGAATTGCCTGCCTGAATTGCATTATTGTGTAAACTTTTTTATGAAGCGCCTAATGACAATACCTCCCACGCATCTCATCTGTGTCACAATCGCCGCGCCAAGCAGAGTGTTGCAGTTATGAAAGACTCGTAAGCTTGTTGCTTGGTCCGGTCGGCTGTTAATCATTCTGAATATCTCGAAGACTTCCACCCTCCGCAACTAGGCGCTCAAGCATGGGAGCCGGTGTCCAGTTCTCTCTACCATACCGATCAGCGAATTGATTGATTCGATTCAGAGCAGCCTCGAGACCGATGGTATGTTCTGCCCAATACATTGGGCCACCGCGCCATGCCGGAAAGCCATAGCCATTGATATAGACAATATCAATATCCGAGGCGCGATAGGCCATCCCCTCTTCCAACACATGACAGCCAATATTGAACAGCGAGAGAAAGCAGCGCTCGACGATTTCTTCATCACTGATCTCGCGCTGCTCGATACCAAATTTTTCGGCGGCTTGCTTAATCAGTTTTTGCGTAATCGGCGAGGGGATCGGGTCGCGGTTGCCCGGCTCATAGTCATAGACGCCGGCACCGGTCTTTTGACCGTAGCGCCCCATCTCGACCAGCGCATCATAAACAAAGGAAGTGCGCACGTCGTAGTCACCCTCATTGAGGTTTTGACGCATATAATAGCCAATATCGAGACCGGCCATATCACCCATTGCAATAACCCCCATGGGCATTCCGAAGTGGTACAGCACACTATCGATCTTTTCCGGCGCCGCACCCTCAAGAACCAGCATATTCGCTTCGTGGCTGTAACCGCGCAGCATACGATTGCCGATAAACCCATAACAGACACCCGCTACAGCACCGACCTTGTTGATGCGCTTACCCAGCTTTAGCACGGTTGCCAAAATTTCCGGAGCAGTTTTTTCTGCACGGACAATTTCCAGCATCCGCATGATATTTGCAGGTGAGAAAAAGTGCATACCCAGCATCCTCTCTGGTCTATCGACGACAGTCGCTATTTCATCGATATCCAAATAGGAGGTGTTACTCGCTAAAATTGTGTCGGGTCTCACTATACCGCTCAAGGTCTTAAAAACCTGCTTCTTGATATCCATCTTCTCGAACACCGCTTCTATCACCAGATCCATATCGACCAGATCGCCATACTCGGTGCTACCTTTGAGCAGAGCCATGCGCTCTTCGACCTGCGCGCCGGTTATACGGCCTTTCTTAGCCGTAGCCTCATAATTTTTGCGAATGGTGCTCAACCCCTTTTTCAATGCGTCCTGGCTCATTTCGAGGAGCGTAACTGGAATACCGACATTGGCGAAGTTCATGGCGATACCGCCACCCATGGTGCCAGCACCAATGATACCTACAGCATTGACCGCGGTCAGTTCAATGTCCTTGGGCAGTCCCGGCACTTTGGTGGCCTGACGTTCGGCAAAAAAGACGTATTGCAACGCCTTTGACTGAGGATCAGCAACACATTCACGCGTCATCTTGCGTTCAAATGCCACACCTTCTTTAAACGGCAAATTAACCGCTGCTTGCACGGCTCGGACGGCGCACTCTGGTGCATTCATGCCCCGTGTTTTTCGTGCAATCGTCTGGCGAAACGTATCGAAATACTCGTCGTGATACTCTTTGGGGTCGATCACCATTTCCTGTATTTTTCTCAAAGGGGCATTATTCGCCAGCAGCTCTTCTGCGAAGGCAACGGCACCCTCGACAATATCGCCTTCAATCAGGCGATCTATGACACCGACACTTTGTGCCTTCGTCGCCGATACGGGGTCACCCGTGGTCATCATCTTCAATGCAAATTCAACGCCCGAAAGCCTGGGCAACCGCTGCGTTCCCTGGGCACCAGGGATAATACCGAGTTTAACTTCTGGCAAGCCAATTTTTGCCGTTGGTAAGGCAATGCGATAGTCACACCCCAGCGCGACTTCCAACCCGCCGCCAAAGGTAGTGCCGAACAAGGCCGCTACAATAATCTTCGGGCTCGCACTGATCACATCGACCACTGCACTCAAGGACGGAGGCTTATGCCCACTACCAAACTCAGTAATATCAGCACCAGCCATAAAGGTTCGTCCGCGGCAGGCCAGCACCACCGCATTGATACTCTCGTCCGCTGCTATCGCCTCTACCGATGAAACAAGTCCTTCACGAACGGCGTGAGAGATCGCATTGACCGGCGGATTATCAATCCAAATAATGCCAATGGAACCCCGTTTTTCTATTTTGCCCTGCATAATTTAACTCCAAAACATTGATATTTTTTTTCAATATTTGATTTTTAGATTTAGCTCTCAAACTTGGCAACAATCGTAAAACTTTTGCCCTGTTAACAAATTCATTATCACAACAGGAGACTTTGGCATGGGTTTCGAGAACATCTCTTAAGTAGACATAATATGTCCACACTGAATCTCTCTAGCCCTGAAGCGTCCCGTAAACAGTTCCACCATCTAGCGGTATAGTGGCACCCAGAAGAAAATCGCCAGCGCGTGAACACATGTAGACGGCTGTTCCTGCTATATCAGCTGGCTGCCCAATGCGCTTAGCGGGGATTCTCGGAGCAACGCCCTCGGGGTTGTCTCTGGCCCAAATATTCATATTACTGGCAAAGGCACCGGGGGCAATCGCGTTTACTCGAATATTATCTTCAGCTAAGCGGTTGGCCAAACGACGGGTGAGATGGATCACAGCTGCTTTACTGGCGGAATACGAGTAGGTTTCAATGCGAGAATTCGAGAGGCCATCTGTCGAAGCGATATTGATAACCTTAGCGGGCTTATCTGAGCTGGCTGCAGCACGCATCAAGGGTGCCAACTGCTGAGTGAGGAAAAACAAAGATTTGACATTAATATCCATAACCTTGTCCCAACCGGATTCTGGAAACTCATCGAACGGTGCTCCCCACGATGCACCCGCATTGTTAACTAGGATATCAATCTTGCTTTCGTGTTCTGAAATTTTGCTGACAAAAGATTTAATCTCTTTCAAATTTGACAGATCGTGGGGAAAGGCAACACATTCTCCAAACGCGGATAACTCCGCTGCGGTTTCGTTGCACTGCTCAGCCTTACGAGAGGTAATATAAGTGCGCACACCACGCCGCACGAATTCTGTTGCAATCATTTTTCCTATACCGCGGGACCCGCCCGTGACAATGGCGACTCGACCGCTAATATCAAATATATCTGCCATTATATTGTCCCTCCTTTTCATTTTATGTGTTGGTTCCTTAGGCAAAAAATCACATCCAAAACCAGTCATTAACGATATCAACAACGCGCAAGCTGGCTCAGTTAAAATGGGGGAGTTGCCAAGGTTCATCTGTACGCTTTAATGTTTTGATCAGATATCATCTGCTCGTACTCCAATCATATATCATTTGCTGAAAATCGAGAGAAACCCATGACTGACATTCACCCAGAACTATTCAATTTATCCATGTCCAAAAAAGCACAACCCCTTTTGGCAGCAGTAAAAAAACATATTGCTGAAAACGTTATCCCATGGGCAGACGAATACCACGAGTTGAGAAAAAGTAATGACGACCCTTGGAGCTATCATCCCAGACAGCTTGAATTGGTTGAGCAGGCCAAGCAAAAAGCAAGAGATGCCGGCCTGTGGAACTTCTTTCTACCGAATGCTGAGACTGGCGAAGGTCTGAGCAACCTCGACTATGCCTATATAGCTGTTGAGTTGGGTAGAAACCCGCTGGCTTCACAAACACTCAATTGCGCGGCACCTGATACAGGTAATATGGAAGTATTGGAAAGAGTTGGCACACCTGAACAGAAAGAGCAGTGGTTGAAGCCTCTACTAGATGGAAAGATTCGCTCGGCCTATGCTATGACTGAGCCCGATGTCGCTTCCTCCGATGCCACCAACATTCAGACCTCTGCGGTGCTAGATGGGGACGACTGGGTAATCAATGGTCAGAAATATTATATCTCCGGCGCGGGAGATCCTCGCTGCAAGGTGCTGATCACCATGGTAAAAACCAGTCCAGATGCAGAGACATTCCGTCAGCAGTCACAGATCTTAATTCCTATGGATACGCCCGGCGTTGAAATTCTAGGACCCATGCATGTGTTTGGTGATCCCGGAGCACCTCACGGACATATGCATCTTCGCTTCAATAATGTTCGAGTGCCCAAGTCGAATATTTTATTGGGCGAAGGACGCGGCTTTGAAATTTCCCAAGTACGCCTCGGTCCTGGTCGTATCCACCACTGTATGAGAGCTATCGGGCAAGCTGAAGTTGCACTCGAACTAGCGGTTAAACGCGCTAGTTCGCGCACTGCATTCGGCAAGCAACTCGTCAAGCTGGGCAAGAATCTGGAGGTTGTGTCCCGCGCTCGCATTGAAATTGACGCCTGTCGCCTGATGGTATTACAGGCGGCTAAGGCAATGGATGTGCTGGGCAATAAAGAGGCGCGTGTCTATGTCAGTGCTATCAAAGCCATGGTTCCTGAAAAAGTCTGTAAAATTATCGACGATGCGATTCAAATGCACGGTGCGACCGGCACTTCTCAGTGGACGCCACTGGCCCATATGTATGCACAACAGCGTACCCTGCGCTTTGCCGACGGCCCGGATGAGGTACATCATATGGTGGTAGGCCGTAACGAAGTCCGCAAGTATGACCTTTGGTAGGTCGAGAGTTTAGACACCTGAAGTTTAGCAACCTGATTCCCAGTGGTGACAATTATGGCTTATAAGCAGATTAAATATGAGACTGCCGATACTACGGCAACGATCACGTTAAACCGGCCTGAGGCTATGAACGCTCTGACGGTGGTGATGATGAATGAGATTCATCGTGCAATCAAAACGGCTGTCGATGATTCTCAGGTTCGCTCGATAGTGATAACAGGCGAGGGCCGCGCGTTTTGCGCCGGTCTCGATCTGAAAGAGATGGACGATCGGAATATCTCCAAGGGCTACGTTGGTGAAGTGGTCGACCTGCCAGCTCAGGACTTGATCAAGACCATCGAAAATGCGCCTAAGCCGGTAATCGGAAAGATCAATGGCTTTTGTTTCACCGGGGCTCTAGAGCTGGCCCTGTCGCTTGATTTTCTGGTGGTTGCGAATGAATCCAAATTTGGTGATACCCATGCTAAATGGGGTCTGCGGCCGACTTGGGCCATGAGCGCTCGACTGCCATCCGCCGTCGGCGTGCGCAAGGCCAGAGAGCTCTCTTTTACCGCGGGCACATTCACCGGCGTGCAGGCTGCCGAGTGGGGCCTAGCGAACTACGCCGTGCCTCGCGACGAACTAGATGCCAAAGTAAAAGAGATAACCGACAAAGTTGCCGAAAACAGCGAGGGCTCAGTTGCCGCCTTCAAGGATCTCTACCAGCATTGGCTAACTGGCTCCGTAGAGGATGGTGTCCAGTACGAGCTGGCCACCGACTACGAGATTGCAGACACCGCACAACGGGTTTCGGGGTTTTCCAAACGCTAGTGCCTGTGGCTTGGCTGTCTAGCAGTCGAGTCAAAATTGGCACAAATATCGTGCAAACTGCCATCTCTAATCGCTCAACGTATTACATTCAGGAGTGCTGGATATAGCTTCTATTTTTTTAATCCGACACGGTCAGGCGTCCTTTGGTTCCGCCGATTACGACCAGCTCTCGCAACTCGGTTGCTGTCAGGCGCAAGTTTTAAGCGACTATTTTTCAGACAGCGGTATCAGGCTGGATGCGGTGTATAGCGGCACCCTTAAACGACAGCGTCAAACGGCTGAAATCGCCACTGCGAGCCAACCTGCGGGTATTCCATTTCACAATGATCCGCGGTTAAACGAGATCAAAAATGATGAACAGTTCAAGTTTTTATTGCCACAGCTGATCAGGCGTAATCCACCCACAGCGGGGCTAGTGGAAAAGGCCAAAACCGATAGTAAGAGCTACCAAAAAGTTCTGGAACAGGTATTTCAATTGTGGGTATCCGGTGACCACGATATACCTGCTATGCAAACCTGGGACAACTATTCAGATCAGGTCAAAGCGGCCATGCAAGATTTAATCAGACGCGAGGGCAGCGGTAAAAATATCGGCTTATTCACATCCGGCGGCACCATTGCCACTATTGTCAGCCAAGTGCTAGGCCTCGACGGTAGCTTCGCCTACCACTTTTATGAACCAGTTATTAACGCCTCAATTACACGCCTTTTATACAATCGAAAAAAGGTATCTCTATCGAGCTTTAATGATTATTCTTTTCTCCAGTGCAGGCCGGACTACCACAGTGAATCTCTAGTCACTTACCGATAACGTCTGCAGCGGACTCGGGAGTGCTTTATCGCGAATAACCAGATTTCGTTTAATTGATCCACAGCTGCTCCCGATCATCTCTCAGAAAGCCCTGAGCCGCTCTTGCGGTGGAGATGCGACCTGCGAAATAAGGATTGTCACGGCAACCCCAGATAGACTTGAGAGCGCCGCGCAGGCGAAGGGGTTGGGCCCTTGCTCTAGCAGCCAATTCACAGGTATCGATTGGGTGTGCAGCAGCGAAAAGCAAATAAACCCTGTCAGCATGCCAGATAGAGCGCCCTTCTCAGTCACACCATTCCACAGACTGCCTATAATCAGTGGCCCAGCCATGGCCGATGTGATACCACCGATACCCATCCAGACCAAAAGCGCTATATTTACGTTCAACAACATCCACGCCAGACCGGCACTGATCAGAAGCACCGCGACAGTTGCCCAGCGGCTGATCAGAAGTACTCGTTTATCGAGTGCATCCTCCGCGAGCTGTGGAGACCAATATTTTGCCAATGAGCAGCGGTATAAATCATTGGCCACCACCTGTGCCGACGAAACTACCAACCCGTCCGCCGTAGACATAACGGCGCACAACACCGCAATACCCAACAATCCCGCCAACCAGCTGGGAAACAGTTTGGCAAATAACTCAGGAATCACCTGATTAGCACCTTCATCAAGCAAGCTGTCGCCCAAGTGCACCCGCGCCAGCAAGCCACCGAGAGCCATGGCCGGCAGCACCATCGCTGAAATAAACGCCAGTATCAGAAAACGGCGACGCGCTGAGTCATCTCGCAGTGCCCAGAGCTTGTTACCTATATGCGGCATCATACCAAATGGAATATGCGCAACAATAATGGCGGTCACAGCCCATGGCGAGCCGACGATCTGTGCTCGCGGATGAAACACACTCAGGTTATCCGGGTTTATTTCACCAAGAATCTGTATCATTCCCGGCAACCCGCCAGCGACGCCAAAGCCGACGACAAATAGCACCGCGACACCGGCGGCAATCACCAGCATAACGGCGCCCTGAACACTATCAGTCAAAATATCCGCATGTGCCCCACCGAGGGTCACATACAACATTAAAACACTGACCGTGATAACCAGTGCAGTCCCCTGGGACAAGCCCAGCAGAGACTCAAACATCACCAAGCCAGCCACCAGTTGACCGGCCAGATAAAAGAACAAGGTCAGCGACATCAAAGCCGCAATAATTCGTATGCGGTCGGAGCCGTAGCGATCACCTAAAAATTCCGGAATCGAGCGACTGCCGAAGGCATTGCCCGACTGGGTTACCGCACGCAGGCAGATCAAAATACCCAGATAAATCCCCACGGGGTAGCAGAACGCATACCACATAACTGATACGCCATTTGAGTAGGCGAGTCCGGGCAAACCCAGAAATGTGGCACCGGATGCACCGGTGGCGGCAAAGGCCAATGCGAGAGTGACGGGGCCATAGGATTGACGTGCTACGGCATAATCGTCCGCGTGTTTCACCCGCCGACTGGCCCACAGTCCTAGCGCCAGCATGCCCATGGTGTAGATAATAAAAAAGATCCAAGACCAACTTTGTATCGTCATTAACTCGTCTCCTTTGAATAGGGCAACCTGAGAAAGGGCCGGGTAACTATTGTTTTCTGGGAGCCTCAATCTCCGTGCGATACGGGATAGAGTTGGCAGCACCGGGGCGCTCAACACATTTGGCCGCGGCACGTGCGGCGATCTCCATACATTGCTGTATGGTACTGCCGCGGCATAAATCAGCGATAAAATAGCCTATAAAAGTATCTCCTGCCGCCGTGGTATCCGCCGCCTCAGCAGGGCTTGCATCGACCTTGATGGTCTGCTCAGCATCCTGATATAGAGCGCCTTCCTGACCCAGGGTGAGCAGCACTTTAATTCCGGGATAGTGGTGCCGCAAGTGCCCGAGGATATCGTCGACTCTCTGGTGTCGGGTCATTGTAGCGGCCTCCGTCTGATTGAGAATTAACAGATCGACTTTCTCCAGGGGGTACTGTACGACCTGCTCCGACATGGGTGCCGGATTAAAGGCAATCATCATTTGTCGTTGCGACGCGCAATCAATGATCGCGGCGATATTATTGATCTCATTTTGAAGCAACAACCAATCACCTTGACCGACCGGGTACAACACTCGGGATATAAAATCCAAGTCAACGCATTGGTTGGCGCCACCGTGGAGGGTAATGCAATTTTCGCCCGCAGCATTCACCTGAATAATGGCATGACCGCTAGGCGCGTCTATTTCAATCACATGTTCGACGGCAACACCGTTGTCCCTGAGTGTTTGTCGTAATACCGCACCCTCTCTACCAATACAACCCGCATGGGATACATCGACACCGGCGCGGGCCAGAGCAATCGACTGATTCAGCCCCTTGCCACCGACAAACTGCTGATAATCGTGGCTGGAAAGGGTTTCTCCAGGCTCGGCGAAATGCGGCACAAGGTAGACATGATCGATATTCAGCGAACCAAAACAAATAATTGATGGAAGCATATTTATCCTCGCCGACGCAGTTCACTGGCGAAATAAGACTGCCAAACCGGATGATTACGAACCTCTGCGATCACCGTCATCGCAGGGCAATCTATCACCAGTTGATGTAATATCGATTCGCGAACCATCTCAATACCCCTCTTTGTATCGTTCAGATTACGACCCGATGAAACGACTTAAAGCCTCTTCGGCCCTATCCAGAGACAGGGTGATACGCGACCTCAGCAGATCCAGATCGATTCCCTCAGTGCTTTTTTGACCGGCCAGATAGCGTGCATAAACGCCATGTATAATTGCCGCGCCTTTCCAGTGATTGATACTGATATAAAAGTCCAGATCACGAACAGATAAGCCGGTTCTTTCGGCATAGCGTTGGGCCAATTCCCAGCGAAATGGCAGGCCCTCAGCAGCCATCGGGGCATCTGGAGTTCTGGCAATATCGGCGGCAGATTCAGGCCAACTTTTAAGTGAATAACCGAGATCTGCCAGCGGGTCGCCCAGCGTGCCGATTTCCCAGTCAACCACCGCGGTCACGGTTGCATCACTGCCAATCAGGCAGTTGTGAAAACCGTAGTCGCCGTGGACCACACTCGCTCTGATCTGCGCTGGGGTGTTATCCAAGTAATAGCTTCTCAGATCATGGGCCCGCGGATCATCGTATTTGGCCGGCTCAATGGATGCTTCCCAAGATCGATACCAAGTCTTAATCTGACGCGCCACATAGCCCTCTTTTTTGGCTAGGGTACCTAGACCGATTGTATCTGGGTCGAAAGTATGAAGATCCGCTAGCGTATCGATAAACGAATGGGCCAGAGTTACACGTTGGTCCCGTGACACCCAAACCTCGGTCTCGTCTCTCGAGTGAAGCGGGCGACCCTGCTTGAATCCCATGACATAAAACCAGGCACCGGTGATCTCGGTATCCTCACAAAATCCCAGAGCCGCTGGCACTGGAAAGCCAGTTGGAGCCAGCGATGAGATAAATGCCCACTCTCTGGACATATCGTGAGCTTTGGGAAGTAATCTACCTAGTGGCGGACGCCGAACAACCGCCTTTAAACCTTTTTGATCCTGCAATAAATAAGTCAAATTTGAATGGCCACCCTCGAGTTGAACCCAATCGAAGGGTGGCGTCAGGCTAGGTATATGTGCCTTTATCCATTGCTCAACAGCAGGTACGTCATAGCCCTGAATATCTCCGGTGCTCATTCTTTAACCATCACTCTTGTCCAAGCTGAGATTTAAACACTTATTGCGCAGCGCTAATTTATCGATTTTTTCTGTGCCGACTCGAGGTAGTTGTCCCTCGTGAAACCAGATCTTGCTGGGCAGTTTGTAACGGGCAATAAGAGGTGCCATCGCTTGCACCAGCTCAGCTTCAGATACGGTATCGTCGTCACGCAAATAGACACAGGCACCCACCGCCTCACCGAGTCTTTCATCCGGTATAGAAAAGACCGCTGCTTCAAGCACACTTGGGTGCGCGTGCAGTGCCGCGTGCACTTCAGCACAGGAAATATTTTCACCGCCGCGGATAATCATATCTTTCTTGCGATCGACAATAGTCACCAGATCATCATCGTCGATAAAAGCCATATCGCCAGTATATAGCCAACCACTGCGCAGAACGTCTGCTGTTGCTTCAGGTTGATTGAGATAGCAGCGCATATTAGAAACGCACTTAAATACCAGCTCGCCCACCTTCCCGGTTGCCACCTCTCGGCCATTTTCATCGACAATTTTAATCTGCGGCAACGGTGCTTGCAGACGGCCGGCGACGCCCGGGTTTGCCAAAAATTCCTCTCCGCGAAGACCGATACCCATCCCGTTGGTTTCCGTCATGCCCCAGCCGGTGCCGACCAGTGCATGGGGTACCGCTTTTGCAATCGTCGCCACTTGATCTACAGGTCGGCCTGCACCGCCAGCATCGATATTACGGATCGAGTCTAACGTGACCCCCATTGAGACGGCTGCGTTGATCAGCTCCATTGACATGGTTGGTACACCTGCAAATCGTGTGACCTGTTCGCGTTCAATCAGTGCGACCGCTTTTTCAGGGTCCCATTTATGGCAAATCACCATTTTCATACCCAGCCAAATCGACATAAGGATGCCGGGATGTGTTCCTGACACATGAAAGAAAGGCACGGTTACCAGTGAACAGGGTTGAAATGACTCTCCGTTCTTATCGATCATCGGTGCCGGTGACCAGCCAAGTCTGGCGGAGACCTTCAGACCAAACAACCAAGATTGAATAGTAGAAATTGCACCGCGGTGCGTCAAAACGACGCCTTTGGGAAAACCGGAGGATCCAGAGGTATACATAATCGCAAAATCGTCATCCGGCTCCACATCTGCACTGGGCAGTTGGACATCTGAAGGCACCCCTATCAGTCGCCAGAAGTCAGCATCTCTCTCGCCGGCTTCACCGCGCACAACCACGGATTGCAGGCCCAGCCGACCAGCAAAAGGCACTAGTTTTTTCGCCTGACCGGCATCGGCAAAAACAAGTTTTGCAGCGCTGTCGGTAAACCCGTATTCAAGCTCTTCCGACGTCCACCAGCTATTCATACAGACAGCGAGAGCTCCAATAGATGCTAGGGCCATAAACAAGATCGGATACTCGGGAGAATTGCGCATCACTAGGGCCACCCTATCCCCCTGCTTGACGCCATAATGCTGAGTCAGGCGTAGAGCGACCAACGAGGTGATCCGATAGAAGTCAGCGTAGCTGTAACGTTCGTTTTCATACACGATAAAATCTGCGTCTTGATGATTTTTGCAAAATTCCAAAATATCGCGCAGCGTCTTGGGGCCATTGCGAAAGGTCGTAAATTCAACCCCACGTATTTCACGCTGTTCCAGCTCAAATAACGCCTCAGAGGTTGCAACAACCTCAACAGCATTATTGAACGCTTGTTTTACCGAATTGACCATCATTTGGAGTAATCTGCTCTTTGGTTGGAAACCGCGACGCGTCGTTCTTTAAGCTCAGTCAGTAACTGGGCATGACGTTTTCGATCTAATGCATAAAAGTACATACAGAAAATACCCAGACCAGAGACGACCAAGTAGAGCGGACCACACATAAACAACAAGCCCATCAGAGTGTCCGGTGCCAGATTACCTACTTCAGCATTGTCTGGGAAATTGATGATTTCCAAACCAAAGCCAGCTAGCAGACCACCAACTCCCCCGGTTGCTTTGTAGCAAAAACTTCGAACCGAAAAAACCACACCTTCGGAGCGTGCGCCAGTTCGATATTCATGGTCGTCGGCAATATCACTGAGTTGTGAGTCAATCACGATACTTGCCATCGGGAAAAACAAAAAACCAAAAAAGACACCCGACACTAGAAAAAGCAGATCGAAGCCTGAGCCCTGTGCCGGAAAAACGTCCGCCATCTTAAATATATAGGGCGTCGCAACCGTCATCACCATAAATATGTTGGTGTATATCCAGATAGCCTTTTTTTCTAGCCTTTTACTTACAATTGCCAACAGCGGTATCGCAATAAATACACCGGGGAGTTTGGCAATCCCCATCCAAAATAAGTCTTCTGTCTTGAGCTCAAAAACATACAGGTAGGCGTAGGGCGTGACGATATTGATGATCCCCAATGCAATAAACAGCGTCATCATGCTGACACACACAGCTACGTAGGAGGGATTTCTCAATAACTTGGCTATCTCGCCAAGATATCCCTTGATAATAAATTTTGAACTAAAATCTACCTTGTGTAGAAACGGTATCTGGTCCATGGTGCCCAGAGTGCAGACCAACACAGAAAAAATAATGGTCACCGTGCCGACCGTTGCCAGCAGAAAGTATCGCGGCTCGTTCATCAAACCATTTTGGTACTCCGGCGTCGTTGGAAAGATGAAATAGTAGAGCAGTCCGGCGAAAATCATCGAAAGAATCATCTGTAACACGCCGTTGTAACCAAAGATAGACGACCGTTCATCATAATCATCAGTCAACTCAGCACCCAGCGCATCGTGGGGTATCAAATACAGGGTTTGACCAGTCCTCAAGACTATTGAAAACACAGTCAGCCAGATAAAAAGACCGGTTTCAGTGAGCCCAGATAGGGGCTGGTAGAGAAAATAAAAACCGAGTGCCAAGGGTACTGTCGAAGCAATCATAAACGGATGTCGTCGCCCAAATCGACTTTTTAACCGATCGGAGAGCGTGCCGATCAAGGGGTCTGAAACGGCATCAAAAAACATAGCGAGCATAAATGCCAGGCCGGTTAAGTAGGGCGATACCCCAAGCACTTGGTTGTAATAGATGACGGTAACGATACCACCAGCAGTAATCGTCGCCTCTTGCGCTGTTCCAGATGCAAACAACAATTTAGTTCGCAGGGATATCTTGCGCTGACGGATGCCCTCTTGCTCCTGTTTGTCAGCGGATATTTGCTCTGCGCTTGTTCTATCGAAGATTTTCATAGACCTTTAAATTCCGGGTTTCGCTTTTCTACGAAAGCTTTGACTGCATTTTTATGGTCTTCCGTGGCAGCACAATGGACATGGTGAGTTGCCTCGAGATCCAAGCAGTCATCAACATCGCCCGACGCGTGGGCCCGATTAATATTTTCTTTCATATAGCGAAACGCTACACTCGGCCCGCTAGCTAAACGATTGGCGATTTCAGCTGCTTTAGCCTGCAGATCATCCGGCTCTACCACCCAGTTTGTCAGGCCAAGTGCCAGGGATTGCTCGGCATTTACCCTTTCAGATAAGAAATACAACTCTCGTGTCTTGGAGGTACCAATCAACTGCGACATAAACAGGGTGCCACCATAATCACCCGAAAACCCGACATTGGCGAAGGCCGTGGTTAAGAATGCTTTGCTAGACATCATTCGCATATCACAGGCAAGAGCTATAGAGAGTCCTGCACCCGCGGCGGCGCCCGGAATAACAGCAAGAGTTGGCTTGGGAACCTTGTAGAGGCGCCCAGCGGTAGCACGTTGAGTCACGCGCTGTCGGTGAATCGCTTCATCAAGCGTTGAGTCACGACCGGTTTTATTGCGTTCAGCCATATTTTTAACATCACCACCTGCACAGAATGCGGTCCCTGCGCCGGTAATCACAATACAGCGAACATCGACATTTTGCTCAGCTACCTCGAGTTGCTCAGAGAGAGCACCGAGTAATTCTCTAGACAGCGCGTTGCGCGCCTCTGGTCGATTCAACGTTAGCGTTAAGATGCCATCATTCAAAGTTGCTAAAAGGTGGTCGGTACCGGTGTCGATTTCAAAAGACATAATCATTATCTCTAGGGGTTGTTAGTTCGGACCGAGTATATCGCTAATATTTAAAGTCTCGAACCGGCCGCCTAACAAATGCACCCATTTTCTACGACATTAATGGTGATGCCGCAGACATTAATTGCATTTCCCTGACGTGGCAATTTTTGTTGGTCGGCGGCTTCTAACACAGCGGCTAGATCGATGGCGTTCACATCGATCGATCGCAAGCCCGGGCCGCGTTGATCCATCAGCGGCACAAACCGAACTTCACTGGTTCCCAGTACCAGAGTCGGTACTCCCGACCGGCTGATAACTGGGTGTCCATAGGCCAGCGACCACTGCTCAGCGGTCGTACTTGGATCATCCGATTGAATTTCTGCAGCACAAATATCAGCGACCCATTGCGCCCTGTGCTGCTGCCATTCAGTGCCAGCCCAGTACCAGGCTTCTGGCGGGACCATCTGGTCCAAAGAAGCGATTGCCCCCGGCACGTCCTTGGGGTGCAGATGTATGGCCTTTGCTCGCTCTGAGTCAGTCTGCCAAATAATACGAATAGATGTTTCAGCTAGGCGTGCCCTCTCCTCAACCAAGTCGTCAACCTGAACAATGACCATATAACCCCCGTCGCCGTTCCGGCGCTCTATGAGCCGGCCTGCAGTGGTGCCCTTTGTCACCGGAGAGACCACTTCCAAAAAAGTGTCACCTAACGCCATGACGACATTTTGCAATCCAAAAGAAATAATTTTTGGGTCTACATGCGCTTCTTTTATGCCGAGCAGTGTAAACAGCGTCTCTTTGGCCAATGCTATGTCGTTGGCGACCAATGCGATTTGTCGAATTTTCATTGTGAAACCCTTATTTGGGTGAATATGGTTTACTCAAAATTTGCCTTCAGGACGCTGTGAAAGGATACTGAAATTGCTGTTGTGTTTTACATATTGTTTG
This sequence comes from Porticoccaceae bacterium, assembly GCA_029242085.1. Classification (GTDB taxonomy): domain Bacteria; phylum Pseudomonadota; class Gammaproteobacteria; order Pseudomonadales; family Porticoccaceae; genus HTCC2207. The sequence goes on along the minus strand of JAQWUP010000036.1, from coordinate 45,800 downwards.
GCTGAATAAATTGGGTGTCAACAGGATTCTTTTGCAAATCCCCCATTTACCAAGTCAAACTTTAGATCGTGTTATAAATGAGGTCAAAGTCGTAAAAATGTCAGCTGCAATTTGGACATAGTCTTCCTGATTAAATTTTCCAAGGGTCGCCGACGGCATACTTTTATAAACATTAAAATTCTGGAGCTTGCAAATGATCTTTACAGGGTGGGACACGCCTCTAGGCTTAGCCAAAGCTGAATTAGTTCAAAAAGAATACGAGGGATTTTTGGTCCCAGATACGCTAAAGGATCAAGTAACCGCTATGGACAGCGACAGGGATGAGATGGACTTTGCGGCGATTGACGACCTTTTCATGGTCATAGATAAATTACCTGCCGATCCTCAATTTACCTATGCTCAACCCAATGATCTGCATGGCATTCGCGTGGCTCGCCCGGCGGGACCACGACAACTCGGCACACCGACTGAGTCTGATTTACTCGACAAATTCCATGGTGCATGGATCGGTCGTGCAGCGGGCTGTGCCCTGGGCAAACCCGTGGAAAACATGGGTATTCGCGGTCAGCAGGGAATGATTGGGCGCAAGGCGATTAGAACCTATCTGCAAAATCGCAATGACTGGCCGCTAAACGACTATTTTAGTGGTGTCGATGCGGGTGATGACCTGCAGTTGAGCTGTCCGCTGTCGCAACGCGAACAAATCTCCTTTATGGAGCCTGATGACGATATCCACTACACGCTGATCGCGCTACGCGTCCTCGAAGAATACGGCCCCGATTTTAAGTGGCGCAACGTGGCCGCAACTTGGAACGCCTGCCTCCCCTACAATGCAATCTGTACGGCCGAAACGCAAGCCATTCTCAACTACAACAATGCGGTGCCCAGGATCGCGGCATCCGATTGGGTGACACCCGAATATACTCGCACCAATAGAAACCCCTATCGCGAATGGATCGGCGCGCAAATTCGCGCGGATGGTTGGGGCTACGCCTGTGCAGGAAATCCCGAACTGGCGGCGGAGTTTGCCTACCGCGATGCCTGCTGGACCCATACTGGCAATGGAATTTATGGCGAGATGATGTTTGCGGCGATTATTGCGGCATCCTTTGTTGTCACGGATGCCATCGAGTTAGTCCATATCGGGTTGTCGGAGATACCCGTGAATTGTAAACTGGCAGAAGCGTCTCTGGCAGCAGTGGCTCAGGCCAGTCATTGCGATGATTTTGAAGCTTATATGGATTGGTTGGAAGTGCACTACGGCGATTTAAACGGTGTCCACACAGTCAACAATGCGCTCGTCGTTATCGGCTCAATGATCTTTGGCAATATGGACTTTCATCAGTCGATTTGTCATTCCGTTGAGGGCGGTTGGGACACGGACTGCAATGGCGCTACCTGCGGGTCCATTGTCGGTGCAATGTGTGGGTCTGCCTCCCTACATTCCAGCCTTGTGACACCGCTCAATGACACAGTCAGGCCCAGCGTCATCGGCTTTCAAGAAATTAGCATGACGGAACTAGCAGAGCGGACCCTTAGGGTGTATCAGAAGGTGTCTGGGAGCTGGCGCTCATAAGCGCCTGTAAATCTAAGCACACCCAAATCCCCCCAATGACCGAGCGTATTGATCAGTGATTAAGTATGCAGTCTGGCGTAGGCCTTATCGCCTTCATCAACCGAAACTTCCAGCCCCAGTTTATGCGCCTTAAATAACGCCTCGCGCAGGGAAGAACCGGTGACTGACATCGGCATATTGTGAGCAATTGGTCTTGCCAGAGTCGCCTCGATTAGTGTATTCATAACGTTACCTTTATCGGCTTCGAGGGAAATTTGGCCGAAGTGTACTGGCAGCCCAACCCGAGCAAAAAATCGAGTGACGCGTTCAGCATCGACTGAATCCTCCATGGCGAGCTGCGCCAAGGTGCCCATTGCCACCATCTCTCCATGCAGATAGCGATCATGGATAATATCTATCTCTGGATAGGCAAGCGCGATCGCATGGGCCAGAGCAAGGCCGCCACTCTCAAAGCCAATACCGCTGAGCAGCGTATTAGCCTCGACGACTTTGTCCACCGCGGCATTGTTCTGGTTCACCAGCACCGACGCCGCTGCCGTCTCGCCGAATTCAAAAAGTGTTTGGGCACACATCTCTGCCACTGCACAGGAAGCCAGAGTAGGCAGGGCACCCATAGAGTTGCGAGCAGCGGGGTTGTTGAGACACACTTTAGTCTCATACCAGGTCGCCATCGCATCGCCCATTCCCGCGACAAAATAACGTTCGGGCGCACTGACGATCACATCGGTATCAACAATCACCATGGTCGGGTTCTGTGGGAAAAATTCCACAGACTCTGCGGTACCCTCCGGTTTGTAGACAACTGACAGTGCCGAGGTGGGTGCATCGGTGCTGGCCAGTGTCGGTACAACGATGACCGGCACATTGAGCCGATGGGCGATACACTTACCAGCATCGACCAGTTTTCCACCGCCTACCGCGATAAGGCAATCGAGTTGCTTATCGGCAAGCGCGCCAAAATGCGCCGCGATTTCAGCTTGTGAGCACTCTCCATTGAACTGCGCACTAACCACATCGGTGGATTGAGCCCGCAGGCTTTGGGCGATTTGAGCGCCCTGAGTCGCAAGCCCGCGCCGCGTGGCAAAAATGGCCGCGCGTTCTACCTGCATAAGACTGTCAATATAGTGTCCAACATGGTTGAGAACGCCGGCTCCCTGAATATATTTCTGCGGCGCATTCAGCACCCGTGGCGGAGTTTCATCTTTTGTTGTGAAAACCTGTCTGGGGTTAAAAAAATTGTCTACCATAATCGATCCAACCATGATGTTTTTTTCAATTGCGCGCCCTACCAGTGCAGATAGATTTTTTCCCGCGAAAAGAACAGCCAATCCACAAGTCGCCAGACCTCACTGCCACAACTGCCACCTAAGCCATCAAACGCACAATGCGATTATATAAGAAGTCAGTTATGTCGGTCAGCTTTGATCATCAAAAGCCACCCAAATTTTTCGCATCGCTGCGCTTTCTTAAGGCTCTGCTAAGCTTGATTAGGCCTAATTTATAGTTAGGCAACAGGCCTTTAACACCAGCAATAATGGGTGAATAGACCCAAGCGTGAGCGCAGTTTGGTTGACGGCTTAAAGTGGATTCATCACACTCAAGAGTATCCGCGGTTGAGGACATTTTTATAATGATAACATCAGGAGTAGCGCTGCTATTTTTTGTAGCAGTCATTGCATCTGTAATCATCGCCAGGAAAGTCCTCCATCATGGTGGGACTGGCTCCGTCGTTCACTATGATGATTTTCCATCTGAGTTTGTTGTACCCCGCCCGGTTGAAGTGTGGCTTCCCGAAGGTTACGACCCCTTATCATCAGAACGTTATCCGGTTGTGTACATGAACGATGGCCAATTTTTATTTTTAGGGTCTCACTCTTGGTACAAATGGACGCCGTGGAATTGGAATGTCGATCTCATTATGCCACGCATGATTCGGGAGCAAAACATCAGAGCCGCGATCGTCGTCGCACCCTGGATGCTGCCCAATAAAGGCCGGCGAAGAAATGAATATATGCCGCAAAAGCCCATCACCGAGGAAGTGGGCCGGCTTCTAGAAGCCAACAACTCAGACTTGAAATACGAGCGCCTTAATTCTGACAATTACCTTAAGTTTATTGTCGAGGAGCTTAAGCCCTATATTGACAAAACCTATCAAACCAGACCGGAGCAAGAGAACACGTTTATGATGGGCTCCAGTATGGGCGGCTTGATCTCTTCCTACGCGATCTCTGAATACTCTGATGTTTTTGGCGGTGCAGCCTGCATGTCGACTCACTGGGGCGACGCGCAGGGTGCGGTACTTGAGTGGTACCAAAATCACTGGCCAGAGGCGGGTTCTAACCGTCTCTATTTCGATTTTGGTACTGAATCCCTGGATGCCGGCTATGAACCCTATCAGCAAGTTATGGATAAGATCATGCAGTCAAAGGGTTACCAAGAGGATATTGACTGGGTAACCCGTAAATTTCCGGGGGCATCCCACCTACCCAGTGCATGGCGGGATCGACTGCACATTCCATTGGAATTTCTGCTGGGAACGGATAAATAATCTATTGCCCTTTCCAAGAAAGCCGGCAGACAGCGCTGATAAAAAACGATGCTAGAGAGGTGCTAATAGAGAAGCGCAGCCAGCGCTTGAATCGCCGTGGCACCGGCACCTGTAAAAATACTCTTGGTCCTAAGATGCTTTTTAACGGAAAGTATTAGGCCGGCATCTCGGTATCATCCCAACAATGTGCCTGAAGGTATCCAAGCGCGCCACGCAGGCCCGCTACGCTATCGTGACGTAGCAATATCTCAAGTGCTATTGCCTGCACAAAATTTCGCTTGGCCGGTGGCGCTAACAACTCCAGCAGAAGGCCTTCCATCGCTGTAATCGGTAGATCTGATGAGAGCAAGGCAAATACAGCATTGAAGTGTATCTGGTCACCGACAAGATAAGGTAGATCAAAATCCTGCCGCCAGATTTCTCGGTCGGTTCGTAATATTTTTTCGATTCCCGGTAACGCCGCTTTGGTGTTCCTACCAATGCAGGAAATCGATTCCAAAAGAGCCCGCACAACTCTGTGATCATCACTGTCTAGCAGCGCGGCAAGATCTTCTACTGCCCGGGCTGCTTGATGACCTATTTGGCCGAGAGCAAATGCGGCGTTGATAACTATCCAGGGGTCTTCGGAAGTGAGTAGCTGGCGCAGGGGATCAATCGCGAGCTCGCCCAAACACCCCAGCGCGTAAGCTTCATCTTGAAAGGTATAGCCGCCCTCGGTCCATCGCCTCTCTGATGAGTTCGCCGTATTGGCGGAGTAGGAACCGTCTTCATTTTGTGTGTAGGGGGGATCGATTCTACCCTGCCCCTGTGTACTCGCGAGACTTTCCAGGAGCGGTGTAAGCGCCGCTTGGCCCATCGCTGCGAGCGAATAGATCGCGTCCAATCGCAGAGGCTGATCGGGACTATTCAAGTGTGAAATATGCAGCGCGATATCCTTGGCAGGTAGTATATCTAAGCGGGGATGACCGCGCATCCAATCCCACATCGTCGACCACAACTGCGGATGTGAATAGCGGCCTAATAGCTCACTGGGGGTTTGCCATGCGCCCGATCCGCCATTCCAGGAGGGCTGCTCAGGAAGACTTGTGCGCAAAAAGTTAAACTTGACCATATAGCGCGTCTGATCGGCAAGATTACTCATGCCGGCGTGATTGATATCAAAAGCGGCGAGCATACAACTTCCCGCTTTTATGCCCTCTGGCACGATGCCATAGGCGTGATCCTCGACACTGATATCATCCTGATATTGGGAGCCAGGAATGACCCTTGTCGGACCCATTTCGACCGGGGTGTCCTGAGGAAAATAGAACAGAAACAGACGGTACGGCGCATGGTATCGCGCCTGCCCCAGAGGAATATAGGTATCTTTATGCCAGTAGGAATAGGCCATCGACCCCTCGCCCATAGGCGGTCCATCCTCGTTACCTCGCAACTCCATATCGCGTTGCTCTGGGGGCAGCGGCTCGCTCGGCACCATCATCCTATGGGGATGAAAAAAGAAATCATCGCCGAGCAGACTTTGCAGAGCGCCCTTTATGACTGGAGAATCCAGCACTGTTTGAAGCTCAGGTACCCGGGGCATAATATTGCCCTCGATGCGCCTGTCGTTCTTGTTGACCCATTCAAGTTTGTGGCGGATCGTTTGATGGATAGCACCGTCTACGGCACTGTCGAGCACTAATATGCCATCACAAATAAAACGGCGTATCTGCGCATCGTCTAGCTTGGTTGCCTCTGATTCCTGATGATTCATAATACTCATTTCCTGAGGCAATCTATCGCAGTCGCCACAAATAATTGGTAGCCCTCTTAAGAATTTATATTGCGACTGATTCCTCTCGTTACTTTTTGTATAAGTTAACACTAATCAAGCGACCCAGAATAGATCTGGTACGCTCCTTTTCACCCATAAATTTAAACCCCTCTTTATGGGTGAAAGGTATTCTATCTTTATTGACCAATTTTGAACCTGAGATTACTCTCAGTGAAGGTAATTTTACGCATCAAAAGGAACATCTGGTCGTTGTTATTAAACGCATAAAAAATGCTTATCATGAAATTATTAATCCAACAGAGGGAACAACGTTGAAAATAACAGATGTCAAAATCACGATCTGGAACTGGAAGGATATCCCTCCAGTTCAATACTTGCGCGACTTCAAAGCCGATAAAGCTCACAACTCTCAGATGGGATTAGTCAGGATCCTGACTGATGAAGGTATTGAGGGGCACGCATTTCTCGGTTCTGCCTATAGCCCTATCGGCAGAGATGGCGCAACGCTTGTAGAGCGATATAAGCCACTACTTGTAGGTAGAGACCCGTTTGACCGCGAATTGATCTGGCAAAAAATGGCCAGATGGGCTTCCGGCGGCAGCATGAGAGTGATTGGCGCAGTTGATGTTGCACTCTGGGATTTGGCTGGCAAAGCGGCAGGTGTCCCGGTGCATAAAATCATGGGTACCTTTCGAGAGTCGGCTCCCGCCTACGCGAGCTCTCAGATTTTAGGCTCTGCCGAGGAGTACGTCGAATACGCGCTCAAGTACAAAGAGGCTGGCTGGCACGCCTATAAAATGCACCCCCCCGGCATAGCAGCTGAGGATATCAGTATTTGTAAAGCGGTAAGAGAAGCAGTCGGCGATGACTTTCGCTTAATGCTCGATTCCACTTGGTCCTACGACTATCCCGATGCGCTTCGGGTCGGTCAGGTAATAGAGGAACTTGGTTTTTACTGGTTTGAGGATCCCCTTAAGTGGGATGATATCTACGGTTACGAAAAACTAAAACAGGTACTTAAAATCCCTCTGATGGCAACCGAATTGCCAGCTAATGGCCCCACCACCTATGCGCCATGGTTGCTGCACAGAGCTACCGACTATCTGCGCGGTGACCCGGCGCTCAAAGGTGGCCTCACCTCCTGTCTAAAAACCGCCCACACCGCCGAGACCTTTCAAATGAATTATGAGATTCACCACGGTGGAAACTCGCTCAACAATGTCGCCAACCTGAACTTGCTGATGGCCCTGCCCAATTCAGAGCTGTTTGAAGTGCTGCTGCCGGACACCGCGCAAAAGCATGGCCTGATCGAGGATATCAAGGTGGATAAACATGGCATGGTGCATGCGCCAACAAGTCCCGGGCTGGGTTATGAAATCGACTTCGACCTTATTGAACATAACAAAGTGACTGATATTTGATGGAGACTTTAAAGAACAAAACGGCCTTTATCACCGGTGCCGCGGGCGGTATCGGTCTCGGCATGGCGAGAACATTCGCAAAAGCCGGTATGAACGTAGTCATCAGCGATATACAAAAACACCAGCTGCCAGTCGCAGAGGCCGAGCTCAGGGCGATCACCGACAATGTAATAGCCTTAGCGATCGACTCAACCAATCGCGACTCGCTAAAACAGGCCGCAGCGCGCATTGAACAATCTTTCGGTGCACTACATGTACTTTGCAACAATGCCGGCATCGGCGGCGGTGATAAGATTCTCGATACCACGGACAAAAAGTGGCGCGGTGTTATGGAAGTCAACTTCTACGGCCCCCTCAACGGTATCAATCAGTTCCTGCCCGGTATGCTCGAGCATGGTGAAGCGGGGCATATCGTCAACACCTCGTCATTTAGCGGGATCCAGGGTCATGGACATCAATCGGCTTACGGTAGCAGTAAATTCGCCCTGGTTGGCCTGTCTGAATATTTACGCAATGATCTGGCTGGCACTCATATTGGTGTCTCTGTGCTGTGTCCCCATGTTGTCGACACCCCGATTATTCAGAACCTGCAACAAAAAGTTGATGAAAAAATCAGTACCCTGATCGCTGATATGGCAGTGCCGGCCGATACAGTCGGGCAACAGGTGATGAATGCCATATTAACCGATGAATTTTATATCTTTTGCGACGGTACCCATACTCGCAAGATGCTTGAGCAACGCTGCGCTGACCTATTGGCGGCGCTCGATCGACAATTTTAAGGAATATCACGTGAACCAACCCGTGCATGATGTAACCTGGCAACAGCTAGCCGATATGCCCTATGGTAGCTGGGAACCTGCCAGCGTGAAACTAGAAGGTAAACTGTATGTTCTGGGTGGTTATTTAGATACGGTCAAATCCAGTGATCGATTACAGATGTTCGACCCCAACGATCAATCATGGACGGTGCTGCAGAACCTGCCGAGTAAGATTTCACATGTCAATTTGGTCGCGGGTTCCAGCGGCTTCTGGTTTGCTGGGGGAATGAAAGATAGGCCCGGTGACGGGCAAACGGTGAGCGAGCATATCATCGCCGAAGTCTGGCACTTCGACCCCAAACAAGACCGCTACACTGCGGCGCCACTACTACCGAGCAAGCGAGCGGGTGGCGGCCTCGCCAGGATCGGCAATAATCTGCACTATATTTCCGGGCTGGAGGAAGACCGTGACACCGACTCAACGGATCATTGGGCTTTTGATCTTGATGCCTGGGATAAGACCGGTAAGGCAGAATGGACCCACAGGGCACCGCTTAAGGTGGGTCGTAATCAACTATCCGTTGCGGTACTTAACAATCAAATTTATGCCATCGGTGGCCAATTTAATCACGATTCGCAACAACTCGATCAACGACGTACCGATATTTATGATCCGGTAACCGATAGCTGGCGCAACGGCCCCGATTTACCGATAGCCCATTCACACTCAGAGGGAGCCACCTTTGTTCATCAGGACAGAATCTGGATGGTGGGTGGGCACTGGACTCCCGACGGTGGTACGAAGACTTTCTGCTCACATATTTTAACGCTGACTGAAGGTGGCGAATGGGAGTACACCTGCAAGCTCCCCAAACCCATTTCATCACCCGCATCACGTATCATTGATGGCCGACTGTATGTGGCCGGTGGTTGGGATGGCCGCACCGCCAAGGATAAAACGTGGCTTTCTTCACCGGAGGTGTGGGTAACAGACGTACCTGTCTCCTAGCAAAACGTGTTTAGTGAAAGTTTTTAGCCACAATTAGCCGTTAAAATTAGTGCCTATTAGGTGGCTTAGTGACTGTCTAACCCAGCGCTTTGTCTCTGCAAAGATTCAGAATATTCGAGAATAAAAAGCCAAGGTGCTCGTTCTTGGTTGGCTCTCCGTTTGTATGCTTGCTGTTTGTTCGCTCTCTCCTTGCCCACCATACCGCCACTCTGTCAATCTACTGCGACGCATTGATCAAGACCTCAGTGCGGCCCATGGCATTCTGACGGATATTTGCCCAGAACAAACTGTAGTCACTACCGTGTAGATTCCGTAAAAATACCGACCAGAATCCCTTATTTTTTAATCTTTCGCCGCGGTCACCATTGACTATTAGCCAGTTTCTGTCACCCAAATTTTGACAGAACGTGCGGACGGTGTCGTCAATCAAATCACCCATAGAACGATCTAATTGTGCACCGGCCTCGGTGGTGTTTGGCAGGGCGCCAATATGTTTCTGCAGCTCGCTGATCATCCATCGGGTGTACCAAATGCTCCTTGCTGCCGAAGGTCATCGGGTGCAAGAAAAATGCTGCGGCCTTGCGTTGAGACGGCTCAACTGAGATGACGCCTTCGGGCAGTCGCTCTGCAGGGCTGGCACTATCCGGTCAGGCCGCCCAGTGCGCTCTGAGGTTGTAATCTGGGGCCGCTAGCACAGGCTTATCTCCAAACCAATGCTCGGGAGAGAACATAGTGCTAAAAATTTTTGAGCCAACCAGTGTAATCATACCCAGCAAAACAGTTACTCTTATCATCAACCAAAGTGTTATTTTGTAAAATCGTTTCATAACATCATTCAACAGAAGCTTTAACTGCTTGTCTCGGCAAGACGCATGCGTTCGAACGCCGTAAAACAAAAATCTGGGCGCCCCAGCATTCCCGCTTTTAAGACAAACGAGACAGGATCCTCACCGCCCTGATGGCAGTAGCCACCGCCGAGCTCATCAAACCTAGATACCTCGACTTTTTTGATTCCCAAGGCATTGATCACCTGACCTGAGGTCTCACCCCCTGCCACAACAAATTTGCGTACCCCGAGATCAAAAAGGCCCTCAGCGACCTGACCCAAAAGGCAATCGGCCAAATCGGAAGCGCCCTCTCGACCGAGCACGCTTTGGCTGCGCTTTAGTTCCTCAGCATCTGCAGAGGATGTAATGGCTATCGGCTGATTGCATAGCTCCTGCTTGGCCCAGCGCAAAACACTGGCAACATAATCTGGGTCTTTAACAGCGGCGAGCAGATCAATCTTAAACACCGGATGACGAATCTCAAATTGCTCTAATTGCTTGAGTGTTGCACTAGCACAACTACCCGCAATAAAGGCCTCAAATCCGGGGCTTGCTGGTAACAGGCTTTTGGGCTTGCGTCTTGTTCTAGACTGTTTTTCTGCTTGCCAAGCCCGAGCAAGAAAAATCGGCAGTGCATCTGCACCAGTGGTGAGCGGCCAGTCTTTAACGTACTCTGCGATGCGTTCGAGATCATTATCATCAGCTGCATCTGCAATGTAGAATTTTGCAGCACTGGGTTGCGTAATATATGACTCAAATGCTTCCCTTCCGCGCTGCAGGAGATTGTGTGACAACAAACCTACTGAGTCGTCGGTCTGAGACTGCAGTACATCGACAAGATTGGAGTTTAGCATGGGCGTAACGGGATCGAATTGCTTAAATGATTGGCCCAGTGGTGTGCTACCAATAAACATCATGCCCTGAAATACTGTTACGGTATGCTCCGGAAAGGCCGGACAAAACAAGGTCCGACTGGCGCCAAGCGCCTCTGACATTGCTTCGGCAATCGGCCCGATATTACCCTTTTCAGTGGAGTCAAAGGTGGCGCAATATTTATAATAAAACCGCTTGCAGCCCAGTTGTAGGAGTGCCGATACTGTTTGCTGTGCCTCCTCAACGGCGGTGGAGGCATCGACCAACCGTACTTTGCGGGCCACCACCACCGCAGTGGCAGTCGGCGAGATATCGGCTAGGGCATCAACTGAACTGACTAACGGACATTCAACGCCCTCGCGTTCGAGTAGACTCGCCACCATCATACCGCCAGTCAAATCGTCGGCCAAAATTCCCAATTTAATCACAAAACACCTCTCATATTTTTCACGCTAGGAAACACTACAATAAACAACTTGCAGGAACTAGCGCGACTATTGTAGTAGAATTGACGCCATTGGTTGTGGTGAAATATATAAAAACAGGCAGGCAGATCAAATCTAGCCAACAGTTCTCACCATCGCTCTTTATGCTCATATGGGTAGCGGATTACCTGCTTTTCAGTGATCTGACGCGGCGCTAATGCTCGACTGATACTAGACGGGTGCTCACTTAAAAACCCATCTGACAAGACAACCTGTATCGCCACAAATGGTGCTTGTCACCGCTGTTTGGCCGACTTTTTTGGGTGAATGATGGTTCGCTGATGGACGCCAAACAGATTACTGGCTGTCCCTGCGACACGGTCAGTGGCAGTATACTTACTATGAATGCTTCGCTTCGCCAGATCTCAATCAATGCGTTCGCTGTTATGGTGGCTGTCTTGGTGCCTATGCCGCTCTCAGCTGTCAGGTCTGTCAACTTTGCCCCACGGTCTAGCAGGGGTTAGCGGATGCGTGCCATAACGACTCGTCTTGGAAGGATACGCGGCTTAGAGAGCGAGGGGGTTAAATCGTTTCTTGGCCTGCGATACGGCGCGCCACCAACTGGCTCACAGCGATTTCTAGCGCCTGTCAAAGCCTGTGGATGGCAGGACGTTTTTGATGCGGTTCACTACCCAAACCGCTCTATGCAAAATTCAGGGGCACTCTCGCTTCGCAGTTATGTACCCGGTGAGCCGAATGAGGATTGCCTGTTTCTTAATATCACCACTCCTGCGCTAACAGGGTCGCTAAGGCCGGTGATGGTCTGGATTCACGGCGGTGGTTTTGTCGGGGGCTCTGCCAACGAATACGATACCCGGGTACTTTCCAGGCAGGGTGATATGGTCGTCGTGTCCCTCAACTTTCGGGTTGGAACGCTAGGATTTTTGGATCTTTCAAGCCATGGTGAAGCCTATCATGGCTCTGCCTGCAACGGGCTTCGCGATATTATTCTCGCTCTACAGTGGGTGCGTAATAATATTGATGAATACGGTGGTGATCCGCAAAATATCACTCTGGCTGGGCAGTCCTCCGGTGCGACAAAAGTACTCGCTTTATTGGGTGCCCCGAGTGCAGACGGCCTGTTTCACAAGGCAATAGCTAACAGTGCTACCTGCGCCTACTTTCCAGCTCGGGATCAGAGCGAAAAGCTCGCCGAGAAACTGGCCGTCAAGCGCGCTGATGTAATGCCAACTCTACTGACTATGACTGCACAGGAGATCGTTGATCTCGGACTGCGATACCGAATCACCGTGGATGGCACGGTTGTTACTCGTCCGACATTTGACGCCATCCAATACCGCGGCAACCACGGCGTACCACTGCTAACCGGAAGCAATCTAAATGAGGGCACCTTATATACTCGGGGTCTGGATATCGCGCAAGATCACTATGCAGCGTTCAATTGCTCGCTCGCCGGTGAAATGCTGTGTGGCGGCACACCCGATGATTACCTTGCCGCGCTGCGACAGAGCTATCCACAGGCGTCTCCTGGCAGGTTTCATGAGCTGGTCTGGAACGATATGTTCAGGCGCAGCGTGCTTAAAGCGGCGGAGCTGACAACCATCGCAGGGCCCGGAGGATGGCTCTACCGATTCGATCTACCAGCCAACCTGCCCCGGTTTAAAAATTACGGTGCATCCCACGCATCGGAGATGGCGTTTACCTTTAATACGATTGCCGCACCAGACAGCCATGCGCTCACCTTCCACGACCCCCATGATCCCATAGTCAAGAAAGTGGCCGAGCAGTGGGTATCGAGAATTATTCAATTTTGTAAAGCCGGCCAACCCAATGGCAACGGGTTTGAACACTGGCCAGTTTATAATACAGCATCGCGCGACTGTCTGATGATCGATCAGACATTAAAAATAATCTCTGACCCAGATCAGCAACATCGCCAACTATGGGGCTTGTAGCCCAAAGAGCACAGCAATCCTATAAATAAAAGCCGTATACATAAACTAAACCATTACAGCAAACATACCACGGCTCATGAGGTGACTGAAGGGCTGGATCTCTCCGGTAGAGTCGCGCTGGTCACTGGCTGTACCAATGGTATTGGTAGCGAAACCATGCGTGTCCTAGCGCAGCGAGGTGCTCACGTGTTAGCGACTGGACGCACGGTGGCCAAAGTCGAAAATGCCAGTCGCGGCATACAGGGGCAGATTACGCCGTTGGCTCTCGAGTTGACTGACTTGGCGTCGGTCAACCGCTGTGCATCGAGCGTCAATGCACTGGGTCTCTCGCCAGATATCGTTATTCTCAATGCTGGCAGAGATCATTTTGGCGACCTTGAATTAGTATCCGGGATCGAGACGGTATTTTTTACCAATTTTCTCGGCCACTTTGTTTTGGTAAACAATTTACTGCCATCGATGCTACAAAAAAACAGTGCACGTATCGTGCACGTGGCTAGCAACAGTGCCTATAAAGAGCAAAAGGGGCCGCCACCGGAGGGCATTGACTTCGATAACCTGCGCGGCGAGGGGCACTATGATGCTCCTGCAGCCTACGGTCGCTCAAAATTGGCAAATGTCTTGTTTGCCTTTGAGCTTGCAGATCGACTAATGGGAACCGGATTGACATCAAACGCCGTACATCCCGGTAGTGTTTTTAGCAACATTGCTCATGCCGCACCCGATGAGGTCAGGCAGTCCATCAAGGATTATTCCGAGAACTTATTGACGACAGCGCAGGGAGCTGCAACACAGGTCTATGTTGCAACCAGCCCTGATGTCGGGGATATGAGTGGCGTCTTTTTCGAAGTATGCAATCCCATCGATACCACTCATTTAAAATTTGTAAATGACCGTGCAATGGGCAAAAAACTCTGGCGGGTTGCCGAGCAGATGGCCAAAAACCATTTAGTGTAAGGCTTTGAGAAAATAATAATGAACAATAACGCCAACCTACTGCCACAAACCCCGCGAGATATCCGTCTGAGTTTAACCAAAGCGGAGGACAGTTCGTTTCTCCTGCGCTAGGGAATCTTCGGAACAGGTACTATTTCGCGACAGTGGGTTGAGGTCTTAAACGTCTGTCAAGGCGCGACACTCGCAGCCGTTACCTCCCGCTCTATGAAAAAGGCCAATGACTTTACTCGGCTACATAGGATTGAGAAATTTTATAATAACTAACCAGAGATGTTTGCAAGCTTGGATATCAATATTGTTTATATTGCCACACCCGATAATCTACATAAAGAGCACTGCGTGCTGGCGTTAAATGTCGGAAAACATCTTCTATGCGAAAAAGAACTCGCACAGAGCGTCACTGATGCCGAGGAAATGTACGCCACCGCAAAAAAACATAAGCTGATGCTTCAGGCCGCTGTCTGGACTCGCTTCTTTCCCGCAGTTGAATATACCCAAATGCTCATAGGTACGGGCGCCATCGGCGACGTTGTTATGGTGCAATCCGATTTAAACCCCCTGTATACCACACAGGCTGTGACCCTCAGTTTTGGCACTAAAAAGAAGCCCCAGACCCTTTCAGCGATGAGCGCTGCCGCGGCAATGGGTACCACAACCGGCGGCGCGCTATTTGATTTCGGAGATGGGGCAGTTCATCGTTGCGTGGTAGCAGGACTTAGCCAGTGTCCTCAATTTGTTATGGATAAATCACTGAATACGCTGTTATTGCTCAAACAAATACACGCCGCCAGAGAGACTGGTCAGTAAAACTGTCGAAAGGCAGTACGCTGATCTGAACCTGAAGACAGATATAAGTAAAAGTACCATAATCAGGATACTCTCATAGCGCGCTTTTCAGAAAACTCCATTCCCTGATAACAAGAGAGCTCAGATGATAAATGAAGTAGTAAAAAATTCTGATAACGGCCTAACTCAAGGCCCGATTGCTGTTACGCTATTGCGCTTTTCCTGGCCACTTTTAGTCACACTCACACTGCACAATATTACCGGCTCATGGAATGCCGCATGGGTGAGCCTGGTATTGGGTCCTAGCGAATTAGTCGCTGTGGTCAATGCCAATGTTCTGTTGGGAATATTCATGGCCTTTGTGTCAGGCTTTGGTATTGCCGCCGGCATTTTTGTAGGTCAGGCAATTGGCGCTGCCGATATAGAAACTGCACGCAAAGTCGTCGGCTCCGCCATCAGCTTTGCCATCGCCGCGGGTATGCTTACCACAATCGTATGCTTCCTCTTCGTTGAATCCGTCATTGACTTTCTGCAGATGCCCGAAGAAATACGAGAAAATGCGATTATCTACTTTCAGATTTTCTCCCTTTCATTGCCCACACTATTTGTATTTATCTTCTCTACGATGCTGCTCCGCAGCGCGGGCGACGCTAGGACGCCCTTTATTTTCTCAATCATATGGATTGTTCTCGGCTTTGCACTTACACCGTTGCTGCTCACCGGTGTATTCGGCCTACCACGCTTTGGTATCGCTGGGGCGGCAATGAGTGGTTGGATTGCCAATACCGTGGCTTTGGTTGCTATGTACATCTACATCTATCGGAAGAATTTACCTCTGGCATTGCGCAGAGAGAGTTTGCACTATCTGCGTCCCAACAAATCGCTGCTGTGGCAGTTAGCGAAACGCGCGATTCCCTCTGGTGCGGAGACTTGGGCTATTCACGGCGCCTATTTCGTGCTGTTATCAATCGTTAATGCCCAGGGAGTAATCATCGCCTCCGGCTTCGCGGCGGCCGCTCAACTATGGGGCTATGTAATGCTACCCACCTTTGCTATTGCGGGCTCTATGTCAACAATGGCCGCCCAAAATATTGGCGCTAATCAGTGGGGTCGCATCGATAGAATTGCACTCCAGGGGTGTATGTTGGCCGTTTTAAGCACAACCTCTATGGCGGTTGTGGTTTATTCATCTGGCAAGCTGCTGCTTACACTATTTCTGCAAGAGGGTAGCGAGGCACTCCAGGCAGCGTTGGACGTTAATGCTGTCGTACTGTGGGCTTGGCCAATGATTGCGATATCCTATGGGTTGTTCGGTATTATTCGCGCCAATGGCGTGATGCTGCCATCGGTGATTATTTTTGCCCTGACAATGTGGGGAGTGAGGCTTCCCTTCGCCTATTTTATGCAGACCAAACTTGGTGCCGCTGCGATTTGGTGGAGCTTTCCAGTCGCCACATTAAGCGCTGCACTGCTCACCTTTACCTATTATCGCTGGGGTAAATGGCGTCAACAAACGTTACTGTGAGCAACCATTATTCACCATGCATCATTATTGACTTGGTCCCTGGTCCCTGTTCCCTCTCCCTATTATTTCCTCTGGCCCAGGGCCACGCTCCGGTTATCCTATTTGCTAGTCACCCGATACTTGGATTCTCTGATTTGTAATATAACGCCCATCCTCTGAACATAGGTATAGGGCCGTCGCAGCAATATCAGCGGGCGTGCAGACGAAACCAAATGGCGAATTTGCATCTGCATCGCGCAGATTGCTGCCGCGGCCGGTGGCCGCTACCACTGACTGCCCCATATCGGTGTCGACCAAGCCAGGGGCAATAATATTGACGCGCATACCATTGGGCTTTTCTTCACGGGCCAGGGTATGCGCCATGGCCTCCAGTGCAGTTTTGCTGACCGCATAGACACCAAAACCCGATGACAGCACCTTGGTTGCGATGCTTGACATCACGATGACGTCACTGCGTGGTGCGCGACGCATATGAGGTACCAGAACACGACACAGCCAAACCGGGCCCCAGAAGTTGACTGACATCAGTTGATCCCACTGTGCATCAGTCGCATCGCTGATGGAAGGTCGTTGAATTGACGTTGAACCGAGTCCGGCGTTGTTAATCAAAATATCTAGCTGCTCGAACTCTCTAACAACCTCATCTGCGAGTCTATAGCACTGCTTCTGATCACCGATATCAGCTTTGTAGATCCGGGCTTGAACTCCCCGTTTTTCTGCAATGGCGGCCACTTCCAAAGCGGCAGTCGAATTACTGACGTAGTGGATCGGCATCTACCGTTCTGCTAAATAAAGCGCGCTGGGTGCTCTCTACTGACAACATTTGCCTCCTCTTGTTTAAGGATTGTCGGTTATATCTCTTGCCTTATGCTAGCCAGCCTAGATGGCGCCCAAATCCCGCAATCGCGCCAAGGCTTTATCGTCCAGGCCCAACAGGGCTTTGAATATCTGATCAGTATGCTCACCGAGTTGCGGACCGGGCCTATCAGTTCGCCCCGGGGTCTCCTCCAGCCTGGGGGCAATAGAAGGTATATGCAATATTTCGCCATTTACCGAAACTTCCTCAAAGGCACCTCGCGCCTGATAGTGTGGATCAGCAAACATATCCTCCACATTTAAAATCGGTCCAGCGGCAACCGCTTGCTCTTGCAACATCGCCAGTGCGTCTTTTAACGGCACTGTCGCAGCCCAATCGGCTATCGCCTTATCGATTGCCTCTTCATGGGTAACCCGCCCAGAATTAGTCGCCAGACGCGGGTCATCGGCAAAATCATCTCGCCCGACCAAGCGCATCAGCCGTTCAAACATGCCTTTGGTATTGGCACCGATAATAATGAGTTTTTCATCCTCACAGCGATAAGTATTTGACGGAACGATTCCCTTGATGGTGCTCCCCGAGGGCTCACGCACTTTACCGACACCCGAATATTCCGGCACCACCGCTTCGAGCATATTAAACACAGATTCAAATATCGAGACGTCGACCACCTGACCCTTGCCCTGACCCTGCTGCAAACAGCGAATATAGGCCATGCACACTCCCAGTGCAGCGTGAAGACCGGCCAGCGTATCGCCCAGACTGAGGTTGGGTCGAACCGGAATCTCACCGGGCTCGCCATTGACATAGCGAAAGCCACCAAAGCCCTCACAGACTGAGGCAAAGCCGGGGTAGCTCGAATAGGGACCGGTTTGGCCATACCCGGAGATGCGGGTGTAGATCAGGCTGGGATTTATCTGTTTTATTTCTGCCGGGCCCAAACCCCATTTTTCCATCTGGCCCGGACGGAAGTTTTCAATTAAAACATCGCACTGTTCACACAGCTGTCGGACCAACTGCTGGCCCTCTCGCAACTTGAGATTGATGGTGATGGATTGCTTATTGCGGGCAAGACTCCACCACCAGAGTGACGTCCCATCTTTGACGGTACGCCAATTGCGGATCGGATCGCCCTCGCCCGGTGGCTCGACCTTGATCACTTCGGCACCAAAATACCCCAGCATGGTAGTGGTAAACGCCCCCGCCAGAATCTGACCGAGTTCAAGTATCTTCATGCCCTCGAGGGGACGTGCATTGGGGGTAGTATCAGAAATAGCCTGCTCCTCAATCATCTTGTGCTGCGCTAAACCCCAGTAACTCCAGGGCTTCTAGTTTGATTTGTCGTCGTTGAATCTTTTCGGTATCGCCACGGATCAACGGCATATGTTGCTGCAGTATATAGCGAGGCACTTCAAACACGGCCAGCTTGTCGCTGAGAAATTCACGTAACTGATCGCCGCTAATCTCTTTGTCCACATAGAGCGTGACGCCTACTTCCTCGCCGAGTCGACCGTCTGGCACGCCGTATGCTGAGGCTTCGATAACGTCTGGGTGTTCGAGGATTGCGTCCTCTACAGTGCCGCAACCAATGTTCTCACCGCCACGGATAATAAGCTCTTTAAATCGACCATTGATATAGACAAAGCCCTCTTCATCGATAGTCGCTCTGTCACCGGTTCTAAACCATTCGCCGTCAAATGCTTGGATCGTCGCCTCAGTTTGATTCCAGTAGCCGCTAAACAGAGTGGTCCCACGAATTTGCAACTCACCTTTTTCACCGTACGGAAGTTCGTCTCCCGCCTTATCGACAACGCGAATATCCAGCACCGCAGAGCACCGCCCACTGCTTTCCGGGCGCGTCAGGTAATCATTACCAAATATACCTACACCCAGCCCATTGGTCTCTGTCATACCCCATCCGGTATGTGGCTGTAGAAGATCGCTGAACCCGCCAATGGCTTTTACCTGCTCCGGTGCGCGATGCATTCCGCCACCACCGATAATCCGCAAGCTAGATAAATCGCGCGCGCTGCGAAGACCGGCCGAGATAATATCGCCAGTGATCGCCGAAGGGGCTGAACAAACGGTCAAACGCTCTCGCTCGATTAAGGCCAGTGCGGCCTCCGTGTCCCATTTGTAAAGACAGCCAAGTTTTCGCTGGGCACGCAGAGACATCAGGCAACTGACCAACAGCCCCGACACATGGAACAGTGGAATGGCAAGCAACATTCCCTTCTGAAAATCTAACTTAACGGGGCTGTGAATACCCATTTCGGCGAGCAGGCATTCATCCAGTTCCCAGGATAACAGAGCGTTTATAATCGCGCGATGAGAGGACAATACACCTTTGGGAGATCCCGTCGATCCCGAGGTATAGAGAATCGTTGCATGATCATCCGGATCCACATCAACTGTGGGCATCGCAGCGCCCCTCTGTTCCCGTAAGACATCGCTCCAGTCCAGAGAGGTGATCTGAACATTTGGCACAGCCCGGGTTCTCATTATTTGTAGCGCAGCCGGCAACCCCTCGCACTGACCCAGACAGTCGAGTCTCTCCTGATCGACAATGATAAGTTTTGGTGTGGCATCTAGAATGCCATCGGCTAGGTCGCCGCTACTCCACAGGGCATTGAAGGCGACGGCGATGGCGCCAATCGAGGTCGCCGCATAGAAGGCGATAATCCACTCGGGATAGTTGCGCATACTGATTGCAACCCGGTCCCCTTTTTCAATGCCTAAATCAGTAACCATGGCAGCCGCCAGCATACTGGCCTGCAGGTAGACTTCGTTAAAGCTCAAGCGTTGCTCTTCGTAGACAATAAAGTCCATATCACTGAGGTTGTCCCGATACAGATCGAGCAGCGTTTGCGGTGCGTTCACAAAGACTCTATGACGATATCCGATGACAGCTAATTCCTGCAATTCGTAGGGCTGCCCCTGCGCACAGACTGTAGCGATGGCCTCGGCACGACTTTTTATCACTCTAAACATTTCACTGACCTTTACTCAAACATTCAGATACAAAACGACTCTTGTGCAAGAATACTGCCGACATCACTCACCAGACCGACCTCGTATTGGACAAGGCTCTGTATTACCCACTAATTAAAGTGTCCGTTAAACTGAAAGGGATCGATCTGATCCCAGTTAACAGAAAAAATTTCATCTGACCCTCCAATTTTTTATTCTCTGCCTGCTGTGGCCAATCCAAACCACAGGGATTGATCGGCTTCGCTATCTCGCATGACACGTCTGGCCTGCAGAATGGTTTGACCGGCTTTGGTGTTATCGTAAAACCATTGCTCCGTGGTCCAGGGACCAATGGGGCCATCTGCGAGTTCACAGGCCAATTCCTCGTAATAAGTCCGTATATCGTGAACGGTTCCATACATAACTTCAGCGATTGACTCATTGAGAAATCCGACCTCCGCCCAGTGCTCGCCTGCCGCTATTTTTGCAAACTTCTCTAACGCTTGCGGTATTTCCTCAGCACTAATTTGCATGCCCACAGACGTTCTTTTAGTGCGCTCGTAAGCACGGTAATAGGCAGATCTAAGGGCTTCAGCTTCATCAACGGCAGGGTGCAGTTTCGGATTCATTTGCGGTGGAAGAGGACAGGTCAGTGGTTCGCTGTCCGTAGCGCTAATACTAATAGGAAATTCGTTAATCACTGGGCCTTGCGGCGCTTCCAATAATTTGAAGGCGGCTGTTAAAACCTCGATCTGAAATGCTTTGTCCCTTGGCTTGCCCAGTGACAGACCTGGTGGGAAAACAGTGTGGAGGGCCCGCGGAACTCTCATGCGCTCAGCAACCTCTCTCGCTCGGGTGATGACGATAGTAGCAAGGCCTGCGGCCTCAAAAACATGTGCGAGGGTGCAAACAGTGCGCGGGCAAAGAGGACAGGTACCAGTGATAATCACAACTTCCACATTCTCGGCGAGCATTTCTTTAGCACAATGCGGCCCTGAGTCCAGGCGAATCTCAGAGACCGTTGCTGACTGGTTTCCGGCAAAGGCATAGTGATTTCCCGCCACTTCACCAATGACGCCGGCTGTAGCAAGTTCCTCAAGGCGATCAATGGGGTATACAACATTGAGATCGGCGGCAAAACCGCCTCGATCAAAATTGACACTGTGATGTCCGAGTTGCAGATCTCTGGTATGCCTCGCCAAGGTTTCATAATGAAAATCGCTGTCACCGATTTCAAATCCTGACGTGCCTTGTCTATGGAGACCGGCGGTTGTGACTATCGCCACCTTCGCCTGACTTAGTGGCTTCGGTATAACGAAGTGCGTTTCTTCGAATTCTGGTAAGGGCATGCTCGAAGCGAATTTTCGCATGGCCAACTCATCCTTCCCGAAAACTGACATTATTCTCTCCTAGTTAACTGTTAGTGTGAGGCACCTACTCTAATGCCTTCAATGCTTTTCAATGCACTGGATACCGGGCTTCACCACTAAAATGAGAGCGGCAAATAGATATAAAGATCCTTTTTCAAAGGCTAAAAGTACAGCCATCTTCTGTTGGAAAGTGGCTGATTTACACTGACGAATTATTCATCCTCGTGGATAAAAACCGTCCCCAGATCACCATTAATTGTTATTGTCTGCCCGTGGCGGATACGCTTGGTGCCATTGCCCACACCCAAAACCGCGGGTATGCCGTATTCGCGCGCCACAATGGATCCGTGCGCAAGAATGCTGCCGACATCGGTGACCAAGCCAGCACAATTCGCAAAAAGCTGGGTCCAGGCTGGGGTTGTCAGTGGACTGACAAGAATGCCTCCGGGCACCATTTTATCGAATTCTGAAGGACCTAAGATCACACTTGCCTTGGCGGTCACAACCCCAGAACTCACTGCGAAACCTTGCATAATATTGCTCGATTCGTCGTTTTTAATCTGAGTTTCTTTAAACGAAACCGCTCCTATGCTGGCAACCTCTGCGGGCAATGTACCCGGTGGATGATGGCGTTTTCTCGCCTCGCGCAGTTGGTACCGTTGTGCGGCAAGCTCGCGGAAGTTGTCTGGCTTTTGGTTGCTTGCCTTGGCCTCTATCGCCCGCTTAATCTCAGCACTAGTGAGGAAAAAAATATCATTCTTGTCGGCCAGTATTTCTGCTTCCATCAGGCGTCGATTGAGCTCATAGGCCATCGGGCGCAAGATTGACCAGGTATAACCAAATCGAAACGCGACTTCCTCACGAATAAAGTTATACTTGCGCGCTAACCACAATCTAAACCGGAACTGCCAGTATTCAATACCTGAGAGTAATTGTGAAACTTCCTCATACTTGGCAGCACGAATCTCCGCAGTTTTTTTCCCTTGATTTTTAGGATGGTAATTTCTATCCCGAACCATTCCTTTTAATGAAGCGAATAGTGCCGATGGATCCTCAATCTGTGTTGGCTCGATAAAGTCCATACTGTAACCCTGATGTCCGTACTGCTTGAGATATTGCTCAATAGCAGCAACCACATCTGCGCCTTTTTCGTGATCTTTTAGTGCTTGCAACAGGTAGGCCGAGGGTACGACTAATACTGTGTACATCAAGTTTTTATCTGACCGCAACATCTCTGCGATTTTAAAAAGGTCTGCATTGGACTGCATAGTTTTTGATTCAATACCAGTGAGAAACTGACCACTGATAAAATTGTGGTCTGGCAGCGTCTCTTGCAAAAAACACTGGAGTTGATCATCAGTCGACTTGGCGACACCAAAGGTATGACTAGAGTCATCCGACCAATAACGACCTTCCTCGATCGCCAGCTCGCAAATGCCGTCAAACAACTCTTCATCGGAGGCACTGGCAACGTCTAATTTTAGCCATTTATCTGCAACGTTCTCGAGTCTTGGTAAAGTTTTTTCATACCAATACTTTAACTGCGCATCGTTTTGTTTAGTGTTACTGAATGCGACATAGGTGGGATTTTCACTTTCTGGCATAGAGATACGAGAGTTGATGTTCGCGTCCGTTTGTTCACCATACCACTGGTCAAAGACAACGCGATCGGTCTCAGTCATATCATTGCGAAGTAGATCAACATCCCCCGCAGCCGCATCCGCCAAGCTATCTTTTAGTTTAAGTAAATCACCTTTGAATGCCGCATACTCTGCGGCTTCTATGTCTTGTTCCGATACGGCCTGCGGATCTTTATTTCGCTCTCGTCGAGCTTCCAGGTTGCTGTGGATAGCTGGCCAGTCAAATCGCTGATAAGCATAGCCATTCACAGTAACAAACATCGCCCCTCCACCCACCATAAGACTTTTCTCACGCGGTGCCTCTAGCCCCTGAGTCAGATAAAGATCTTCAAATAACGGCGAAATTGGATCCGGCATATTCTCTGCAATTTGCCGGCGGCTAACACATTTGGCAGGTAATGTCGGCGCCCACTCAACATCAATGGGTTGGACAGGCAGGTTAGTGATTGGACGCGATTGGAGTAAATGTAATTTCCCATCGCAAAAAGCCCACTCTATATCTTGCGGCAACCCATTGTATAAGCCTTCTATCTCAATGGCGGTTTTACACAATTCCTTGATCATTGTGTCACTCAACGATGAATGGTGCCGTTCATTTTCTGACACGTCTTCAATGCGAATACCCTGCTCCCCATCGTAAACAATTTTCTGCTCCTTAGGCCCCAACACAGACTCTTTAACACTGAGATCAGGTCGTTGGACGATATATGTGTCCGGCGTCACTTGACCGCTAACAACTGCCTCTCCAAGCCCATAACTGGCATTAATAATTATTTCCGATCGCTCACCAGAGGTTGGATTTGCCGTAAACAGAATGCCAGATACTTCAGAAGGCACCATCGTTTGGACCACTACCGCCATAGCGACCTTGTCTTGCGCTATACCATTATTATGGCGATAACTGATTGCTTGGGCTGTCCACAGAGAAGCCCAGCATTTTTGAACCGCCCTGACAACCGCATCCTCGCCGCGAACATTGAGGTAGGTCTCCTGTTGTCCAGCAAATGAAAAGTCTGGAAGATCCTCTGCGTTTGCTGAAGATCGGACAGCAACCGGAAGACTAGCATCCTCTAAGCCACTGTAGGCTGCTTTGATTTGTTCGACAATAGTGCCACTCATCGGCGCGCTCAAAATTAGTGCGGAAATTTGCTCTGCACAGGTGTCGAAGACAGGATAGTCTTCCTTAAGAGTGGGCTGAGCTCTATCGACAATGGTTGAGAGAAGGTTATTCTCGGCAATAAATGTTCTGTAGGCATCGGCGGTCACCAAAAATCCTCCTGGCACATTAAACCTGGCACAAGTCATTCGCGCCAGAGAGCGGCCTTTCCCACCAATGCGCTCTAGAGAATCATCAGTTGTTTTAATGTTGCTTATGTACACGGTATATCCTTTGTTGTTTTGTGAGGGTCTACTCTTTAACCTTAGAAATGCTCTGCTAAATCCAGAAACGATCAGCTTTTTCCCAAGAGCGAACAGGAATTGCCTCGCCTGTAATCAGATCAGCGGCCTCAGAGGCCAGAAATCGGCAGAGATGCGCTACATCAGCAGGCCCTGGAGGACGGGTTAATCGGGGCACATGGTTGCCATCTTCATCGACGTCAGCCGGTATAACTCCCCACTTAATCATATTAGGTGTCGCTATAAGCCCGGGAACGACGGCATTCACATTGATATTGTGCTCAGCCCACTTGAAGGCAAGATTATTAGTCAGACTCAAGACACCTGCTTTTGCTGCAGAATAGTGCAACATGCCGGGATTTCCCTTAGTACCGGCGGTCGACGAAATATTGATAATCTTGCCCGACTTTTGTTTGATCATCTGCTTACCCGCTTCAATGCAGCAGTAAAATGTTGAACTTAGATTGACATCAATCATTCGTGACCACACATCATAAGGCGTCTCCTCAGGCTCACACATGGTAGCGCTGCCACCTACATTGTTGATGATGACATCAACGCGGCCAAATTTTTTCACAGTCGATACGATCAAATTCTTGACTGATTCAGGATCAGTTACGTCGGTACTTACAACAAAACTGTCCGCGCCATTAAGATCATTGGATAAGGCAACTAGTGTTTTTTCCGTGCGTCCTGCCAACACCACTTTGGCACCCGCGCTGGCACACTCCCGTGAGATTTCTGTCCCGATACCACCCGAGGCACCGGTGACTATAATTACCCTATCTTGAAGATCAAATCTCGACACCACTATTTCTCTTATCATTACTTGAATGACAATTATGCCCTTTTTATTCTGGCTGTCACTTAGCAGTTTGATCACACTTTTGAACTATCACCCAAAACTTAAAATGATACATAAACAGCATGGACATCGGCTGTTGCAACCGCATATATTTTGGGCGAATGTGAGTATCATATTATTTGATAGATGTTTTTTAGTTAAATAAAGTCGCGAGCCGAAACAAAAAAACAGCCGCCAAAAAACCGCTGCCTAATGCGCGGGCCCGTCGTGGCATTGACCTACCAGAGTTTAAAGACTGCAAAAATAACCTCCCGTGTTTTCGCTCGCCCAAACCGCCGCGTAACCTGCGGCGGAATAAATTGCAGACCGGTTTGCGCGATGGGGATTAGGCCGATCCATAGCCACCTTGCCACAGAAATTCGATTCAGTTGCGATCGTTAAGTCTATGTGTGAATCAGTCGAACCGAGCATACCAAACTTGAACGAGTTGGCCTCGCACTTATGCCTCAAGTGCGAGGCCTGCTTTAAGCGCACTGCGAGCGAATGATTGTTTAGCTTGATCTATTTCTTGGAGACCATTTTTGTCCTTTGAAAACTTCATTATTATGTCCCACCAAACTTTTTCATGCCGTAAAAAATCGTCCTCTGGAAAAATAGAGGGGTGCGCTTCGCTGTCGCCTTTAATCTGCGTTAGTTCCGTCACAGGCTCAATCGAGGCCTGAATTTTTGCGTATTGAGTGGTTATTTTTCAACCATTAAATGTTGTGGTTTTATACATATTACTGCGGCTGAGATTGCTGTTGTGTGGTATTGAAATGACATCGCTTCCGGTGGTTTTGCGATATATTTCTAAAAAAGTCCACAGATCTTCGGGATTGCCACTGTCGAAAGCCGAAAAGGGAATGATCTATTCGGTATAGTTCGGTCCGCCAAGAAAAAGAACGTTACGAAGCAGGTTGCCACTGCTGTATTCGTAGCCGGCAAAGGTTGTGAAGTGCCACGGATTATTGTGCCTTTCAGCGCTGTCTATGACGTCGTGCCAGGTATCCTTTTAAAAGTCCTCGCTTAGAGAAAAACGGGTACTTTTGAGTGCTTTGCCGCCTAGCAGTTTATCGCTGGCGATCTGATATTTGGCTTCTGTCGGAGACACGCGCGCTTCCTCGACTAAAGGAAGCTGCTTTATTGAAGCGAGAACCGGTTTACCCGCGTCTGTTTTGATTAACGCGGGATCTCCGGCGGCAATTTTAGGGAATACGCCCATATTTTCGGCGTGATCAGCCACCTTGATGAGATCAAGCGACACCGATAGTTGGGCATATTAGCCTTCGGAGTGAATTTTTTCGCTACTGGCGAACCTATATGTCCCGTCCAGTATGATTGGGGTGCACATTGGGTAGGCGTCCGAGGACAGGTACGTGCGTAGATGGATATCGCCCCAATAAAGATTGTTGGGATATGCTTGCCTCACCGCGGGAGAGTATGATTCGTCCCGTGAGTGGCAATTGACTACAACCCGCTGAAACAGAATAACAGGTTACATAGCACTGGTGAACCTAGCTTCAGCGGCAGCCGCTCTGAGTCCCCAAATGCATAGTTACCGACAACATCTTGACTCATTAGGGTAACACCGTTATTTCTGATCGCTTTATTTCCTCGCGCCACACCATTTGATTCTTCTCGCGATCCCTCTCAATTCTCGGGGTCAGTTCGCGTCCTGATGGGAGTACCTCACCCTCTGGATAATCCTCGCCAAACGCACTTCTGCTGACTGACAGGCTCCACGCCGCATACTCATTTTTCATGCGCTCAGCGATATCGGGGTGCAAATAGATTAGGTTATTTTCCTCACTGGGATCACCGATTAGGTTATACAGCTCATAGGGGGTGGTAATAAACTTTTTACCGTCATAATCGACGTTTCTTAACAGTTTCCAATCGTTGTCCAGCCACGCCAGCCCCCCATTAGCCCTAAACCCCAAGGGTTGTTCGCGCTTTCCTGACTCTTTCTGAAACACCCCAGATAAGGAGATTCCATCATGGACTTTGTTAATTGAATTGGGGTCGAGTCCCGCGACATCGATCAATGTCGGGAAGATATCTACCGTACCCGATGGAAAATTTGTCACTCTGGGAGCAATGTTTGCTGGCCACTCAATAATCGTAGGAACGCGCAGCCCGCCTTCATAGAAATCTTTCTTGAATCCGCGCAGGTGGCCGGTACTGTCTGGGTCTAAACCCCTAATGCAACCGTGCAGTTCTCGGGCCTCAAAACTTGTTAGATCGGGATCGATTTGATCACTGCAGTTAGATGGGTATTCTAATTCCATACCATGTCCCCCAGCGCCCCCAAATGGGTCTTCAGAGGCCCATACCCGAACATCGAGGTTGGGCGATCCGCCGTTATCGCTGGTAAACCAGATCAATGTATCATCTGCAATACCCAGATCTTTGAGGCCTTGTCTTAGATTTCCGATGGACCGATCTATGGCAACAATCTCTCCATGAGCGTGAGCTGAGGTGCGATCGACTTTACCCAAAAACGGGGCTATATCTTCGTCCGACGCCGCCCACGGCCCGTGCGGAGCCGAGTACCATATGACAACAAAGACAGGCGTGTTATCGGATGCCTCACGGGCGATAAATTTCAGTGCCTCGTCGACAATGACCACTGAACCTTCACCTTCAAACTGCTCTCGATCCCCATTGCGGCTGAGTTCGGGGTCTAAATCCCAACCAGAGGTTTTGCTTAGCCAATAGTCAAAACCGAACTCGCCTGGATTATGCGGATCATCGGCGGGGAGGGGATGATGCTTGAGCGCTTCTTCCGTGCCCACCCGATTGAGGTGCCATTTACCAAAGTGGCCAGTCTTATAGCCCGCCTCTTTGAACGCCGTTGAAATCACCTTCTCTTGTTTGTTTAGATAACTTCCAACACGAAATGCCCCCGTCCGGTCGTTTGTTCGGCCCGTAAGTACAGTCGCTCGAGTGGGCGTACAACTCGGTGAACCCGCATAGAAACGATCCATTCGCAGCCCACTTTCTGCCATAGTATCCAGGTTGGGAGTTTTTATGAGTGGGTGGCCATAAAAGCTGGTCTGAGCCCAGCCCATATCATCGGCCATGACCAATATCACATGGGGACGTTTGGGGGCATCATTGGGTCGGGAAGGCGCTTCATTACACCCAGTGATGGAGATGAAGCCAACTAGGCTAAACGTGATAATTAGCAGGCGATATGCGGTACCGATAATCCGCTTTATATCATCAATAGCGTCACCCATCACAGTCCTCCATACCTTTTAAAAGTCTTGAAAAGGTAGCATGGTTAACATGAAGATAACACTTTAGGGCCGGTCTCTTTCACCCATAAAACAGGAAAGGAGAGCTCATCAGAGACTAGCACTTAAGTCAAAAGTAAGATAAGAAGAATGCTCCGGCTGGTAGACTTTTTGCCTGATAAAAGCACTCAAGCGCCTAAATGAAGCCGTAAAGCATTGAAGTAGGAAACGTTAGGTGATCGAGCGACCCTTTTTACGGAGCCGCTCGATTGGAATACACCTAAAAAGTACTGTAACTAACCCTTACATGGAATGAGCGCGGGAACATCAGTATCGACTGGTTAACACCCGAATAATCCGGTGTGTACTGCTCATCGTAATCTGTCGCATTTTGTATAGAAAAGTTGATATCCCATTGATCTTTTCTGACACCTGCGCTGAGGTTGAGCACCTCGTAGTCGCTTGGTGCTGTGATATAACCGCTGGGCGTAAGTACCGAGCTGAACCCGTCGGGCGCCTCTCTTCTGGCAAATGTTCCACCCGCGTATCCCTGCCACCCAGATTCAAGCATCATAGAGTAATTGGCAGTTAAGGAGTGGGTCATCGGCGAGTAGTTATAGAGCTCTCCTCCCCGGGTGATGGCTGATGGGTATGTGACACCTTCGATGCTGTCAACCGCGGGCACTCCTGTCACCTCGCTGTCCGTGTATGCGCCTGCGTAGGAAAGGGAAAAGTTATCTGTTAGCTGCCAGGAGACCATAGCCTCCAAGCTTTTCACGTCTGCATCTGTTCCCCCAATTGATACGCTACCAGCGTAAAGCGGGATATCCTCCCACTCTGATAGGGCATACACGAGCTCTAGGTTCATGGCTCCATCCATTAAGGTCCACTTTGTTCCTAACTCAGTGCTCACGACCTCAGACGCGTTGGAATCACTTATGGGAAGTCCCTGCGCGCGAAATTGGATGCGGCCCTCAGGTGTCTGTAGGAGTGGCGCACGTGCGGCACTTGATCGAGTCAGGTAAACGATGCCATTTTCCCGCGGGTTTACCCTTACACCAACGCGATAGCTAATATTGTCGTAACTGTAACTACTATCGCTATCCGTGTAAGCAAAGCCAGTCCATGGGCCACTTGCGGGATCGCCTGCCGCACGCAGCACTCCGCCGACAACTTCTTTCCGATCCTCGTCCTGCTTGCGCAGACCACCGAACACGGACACCTGTTCACTGAAGCGATAGGTAACCTCGCCATATATTGCAGTCGCGTCGAGATCGACCGAGGTCAGTTCAGAGTACTCGCCGTAGGATGCGTAGTTATAAAATAAATCCGTCTGGCTCTCCCCTTCCATGTCAAGATATCCTAAAATCCATCCGATTGGGCCATCACCTGAAGACACCAACCTGATCTCGTGAGTCGTTGTCTCTGCTGGCATGTTGGTTAAACTAACAATACCATAGGCAATGTTTTCATCGTTGTAATCCCTATCGGATACATCTACTTTACCCCCAGAGTAGGTCATAGACGCGAATCCGAGATCTACTTGGATCTTTGCACTGGTCCACTCGACGTCATAATTATTGACAGGGATTCCGCTAGGGAACTCCTCTAGACCAAAATCCCAGGAAAGTGGGATGACCTCCATCACACCGTTTGATGAATCGATAATGTTCGAACCGGGGATGAACCTGTAGCGTGTGTTCCACCGACTATGGGACAGGGTGACTTCTGATCCCTCGGCGGGTAGCCAGGTCAGTTTTGCACGAAGCGTATCTCGCTCAGTATTGAATGGCTCTTCAACATCGGGCCTTCCACGAACAACCCCATACCCGGGATCCTCTTGAGATTCGAAGCCAAGCCTCAAGCCTAACGAGTCCTGCACGATGGGCACATTGATAACCCCACTGTACTCATTGCCGTAGCTGCCCTTGGCGTAAGTCATCGTGCCCGCACTTACTCGGTAACCAAAATTCTCGAGGTCGACCGGGCTCGTTCTCATGATTACGCTGCCCGCCGAAGAGTCTTGCCCGTAGGTTGTGCCCTGAGGTCCCCGCAGCACCTCAATCGATGCGAAGTCATAAGTGCCTAGCGGAGGCGGGGTCAGTCCACCAATGTCGATGTAGGGGATGTCATCAATATAGTAACCGACCGGTTGCATGCTAGCACCGGCGTTGGTTTGTGTTAATCCGCTACCCCTGAGCATAATCCCCTCTGACACGGGACCCTTACCACCCTGAGTAATGCCTATAGTGGCGCCGGGGACTAGATTGTAAACATCGCGAACATTACTGTAGATGGGCTGCTCGAGCATTTCTCGAGATATTACTTGAACCGATTGCGGTACCTCCATCACCGACTCTTCACGGCCAGTGGCCATTACGGTCACCTCTTCCATGGCTACTTCTGATGCATCACTCGATTGAGCACTTGCCCACATCGAACCAGGAAGAACAATACTGATGATCACCAAGTCTCTTATCTTTCTTTTTTTCATAATCTCTCCAAGAAATCTCTGTTTCGCCCCTGCACCCTGAGCAAGAACAAAGGTCGACACCGGTGAACAAAAGGTACTCTTTATCGTATTTGATATTAAATTTTTCTTCACGATCTTCTCCATTTATCTATTTTAGTTTTTTCTTACTTGGGATTATTTTTTTCTCCAAGCAAGACTTTAAGCCTAAAGCCTTGCCTCACTCAAACTTAGACCTAGTGCAATCCCCCCATTTTTTAATCACAGTCTTCAATAGCAACTGCTCTAACCCATGTACCCTCCATTCGCTCAACATTCAGCGGTAAGCTCAAGAAAAATACCCGTTCTCTTTTTATGTCATATAAGTTAGAGAGTGGATAGACAATGGGAATATTGTTACCTGTCATAGCCCTATGAGTAGGACTATTCTCGGGCTCAGCAACCTGTGTTTTTGTCTCCCAGGAAATTCCCGGAACACCAACACCAAGCATCTTGATTTTCTTTTGCTCAGCTAGCCAATAGGCGGTATCGCCCTCAATCCAGGGTTGGTCATCTCCCGAATGACTGCTGCGCATCAATACAATATCGCCCTCGCGAATGTTCGACAGGTGTTCTTGAAGAATAGGTTTTCCCTTGAGATGGTCAAGGTCGCAAATTACAGCTTCACCGTAATAGGTGGGCAATGGCATATCCCATATTCCCAACATACCCGGTGGGAGGTCTTTCCAATTATCATTGTGACCCACACCTAATTGGATATGAGTCCCCATATGGCCGCTCAGCGGACCGATAGGCCACTCAGGAATCGTGGCCCGGTTTGATCCAACCAAATGCTCGATTGTGTTATCTCTTTCATTAACCGTCTCTTCGACGATCCACGGCATATCGTAAACATCCTTTGTCCCCTCTTCGACGGAGCCGTCAAGCCGCGTGACTCGCGACACAAGCTCGGCGGTCAAATCTATAATCTTTCGGTTCTTGAAACTGATCATAAGCTGGCCTCCGGCGCTTCGAATGCGACCGCTCGAATAAAACTGGCCTCAAATTTTTTGAAGTTGAGCGGAAGACCAAAGTAGATCACTCGCTGTGAGCGGATCCGCTCAATGTTGACCAGGGGGTGTGCGATGGGAATATTGGCGCCGAGAAACATCCGTCGCAGCGGTGAATTATGTGGGGAGGGAACCTTTAAGTCATATTGCCACTCGATACCCAGTGCACCTAAACCGAGCATTTTGATCTGCCGGTCATTGATTAGCCATTCTGCGGTGCGCTGCGACAGCCATGGACTTTCCAAACCATTGAATGGGCTGGTCATCAGTACAATATCGCCTTTTTGAATGCTGTCCAGATGGTCCGGCAGAATCTCTTGCCCGCGCAGGTCACCGGATTTGCTCTTCATATTCCAGCCCTCGCCACGAGGATACTCATTGGGATCAGTAATTTCCCGCGGGGCCAAATCGGTTAAATTACAAACCGCAGCCTCACCGATAAAGGTTTCAAGAGGCATTTCCCAAAGCCCATGCATATCGGCGGGCATGCCAGCCCAATGACTGATATGACCCTTACCTCCCTGAACATGTGAACCATGGTGTGATGTCATACGCTCTTGATGCCAGACTTCGTCACCCGGTGGCGCCCAGTACAATGTAAAGAGAGAATTATCACCGGGAAACACGCCTTCTTTCATCACCCAGGGTTTTCCGTAGGGGTCCCTGTTACCTTCCTCGATAGAGCCGTCAGCTCTATGAATTCGAGCTTTGACACGGGGACTCAAGTCAATTTCTCGGTATCCTTCAAGTGAAAACATTTTTTTGCCTCATAGTTTTTTTAAGACTATATCTAAACCCCAATGAGTCCAAATTTGCTGATCACAACTTCACCCATTTGTGGTGCCTATTTAAAGCCTCTTTAAATAGGAAATGACATCCCCCATTGTCCCTAAACAATTAAACCCCCGAACCGTAAAATCTGTCCAAGGCTCGCGCTCGCCAATACCGTAGCCATAAGAGGAGCCATCGGCTAACCATTAGTGGAATTCTTGAAAGGGCTCAAGTGCGATGGTCTTTTCCGGCACTTCCAGCCACTATGCTGGGTCATAGGTGACCTAGCGTAGGTAATACAAACCATCTTCAAACAGGCCGTAACAAGCATGCCACTTACAACATCGAGGTAGCACGACACTGCCTCATTGATGCACGTCTCACTGCCTATTTTCCGAGAGAGCTGCACATACGTTTAGCCAAACAGGATTAGTAGACAAACACTGTCGCCATCCAGCGTGGCGAAACTTTCACTGGAAGCATTCGGAAGAAGAATAGGTATCTGTTTGTCGATTTTATCGTGCTGAAGGAACATCTTTGTACCGGCTATATCATAGCATCCAGCGAGCTGAGGGCTTTTTAGAGGAATCTACTCGACTAGCCAGTGTGGAAATCTCGAGGGATCAGACAACTCATCATCGTGATTGTCCAGAATAGAAATATAAATATTCATCGAACTCAAGAGTTCTGCAGTTTCGTTTGCCTGTGGTCTCGATAAGAGAACATCACCGAGATATATAGAGTGGTCCGCGTATTACTCTGAATCGATCACGGCGCGTAATACCATGGCGTTGTCATGGGTATCACTGATTATAAGAATTTTAACGTTAACTCCTCATTGCGCCGCGCTCAGCGTTTTCCTTATGCCGTCTCACTGTACAATTATTTGGCAAAACTGTGAGGTCAGCCGTGGCAACTATCGATGCAGACCTGACTGACCAACTTAATGGTTTCCTGAACTGACTACTCAAAGAACTGGAAGGCAGGTCAAAATTTTTTAAAAGAACATTTGAACCGCATCTCAGCTTTAAGTCAGGTTAAATTAACTCAGGTACAACTCCAAATAGGGTAAGCTGAAATTGACCCATTAACAGCATTTTCTGTTTTAGAAAAAAGTGCTCGATGTCCATTTCGGACTGTTTCTAACGCTAAACATCCGCCTTTATTTTCCCTAAATAGGTGTAACTATCAACTGGGACTGAATTATTTTCCGGGCTAAGTAACTATTTAAACGGCCATCCTAACCAGCATCTGATTTGGGTGAATTTGTCTGTAGCGATAAATTTGTTTTTACCCTCACCAGAAACATTACGTTATCCTATAAAGTCGCCAATCGCTGCAGTCTTGCTTGCAGGGAAATGTTGCCTGACAGTGGCGCTTTTCGCAAATACACAACTAAAAATAGATGTAGGAAACAATGAAAATGAATGGAGCTGAAGCGCTGATCCAGACCCTGTATAACAACGGTGTCGACGTTTGTTTTGCCAATCCTGGTACGTCAGAAATGCAACTCGTTGCAGCAATCGGTGAGCAAGAGGGCATGCGCGCTATTCTTGGATTATTTGAGGGTGTGGTGACCGGCGCTGCAGATGGGTACGGGCGTATGGCCGACAAACCAGCGGCGACGCTGCTTCACTTGGGTCCCGGTCTAGCAAATGGTCTGGCCAACCTACACAATGCTAAGCGTGCCCGGACACCGATTATCAATATTGTTGGTGATCATGCAGCTGATCATTTGAAGTATGACGCTCCGTTGACCTCTAATATAGTCGGGGTTGCTACACCCATGTCTGACTGGGTGAGGACCTCTACATCGCCCTCAGATCTCGCGGTTGCTGGCGCTGAATCTGTCGCTTCAGCACTTACCTATCCTGGGCAAATTTGCACCCTGATCGCCCCAGGTGACCATGCTTGGACAGATGGCGCGGAGGTGTCTGCAAGCATAGCGGCACCTGAAACCGCACAGCCAAGCAGTGCGGAGATCAAAGAAGCTGCCGCTTTACTAAAGAGCAGTGGTCAAGGGGCTCTATTTTTGGGTGGAAGAGCGCTGCGTGAAACTGCCCTGTTTCACGCCGGTCGGATTGCCGCCGCTACCGGTGCGCGACTTATTTGCGAGACTCTGCCTGCGCGCCTGCAGCGAGGGGCTGGTCGGGTAGAGGTAGAACGACTGCCCTACTTTGCAGAAATGGCAACTGAACTTCTTTCGGGTATCGAACAGATGGTGTTTATCGGCTCCAAGCCGCCGGTCGCCTTCTTCGCGTATCCAGGCAAGCCGAGTTGGCTGTCCCCCGAATCCGCATCTTTATTTGAGTTTGATCATTCTAATATTGATGCAGAAGGGACCTTGCGTTGTCTCGCTGACGAGCTGGTAGCACCTGCATCTCCGAAGCTTGTGAAACACACCCCTCCACCGGCATTCGAAAAGGGCAAACTGACCCGTCAATCAGCCGGCATAATCACGGCCGCACTGATGCCACAAAATGCCATTGTTTCAGATGAGGCGGGCACTAATGGTATGCCTTTCTATAATCACGCGTCTACCGCGCCCAAACACGACTGGCTAGTTATCACCGGTGGGTCTATCGGACAAGGTCTTCCGCTTGCCACGGGTGCAGCAGTGGCCTGCCCGGATAGGAAGGTCATTGCACTGCAGGCAGATGGCTCTGGAATGTATACCCTGCAGGCACTTTGGACGATGGCGAGGGAAAATCTCGATGTAACTATTATCATACTGAAAAATAATAGTTACGGTATTCTCAATATTGAATTAGGACGGGTTGGCGTTGAGGATCCGAGTAACAAAGCACTGTCGCTGCTTGACCTGACCAACCCGACGCTCGACTGGGTATCACTGTCAACGGGAATGGGTGTTCCCGCATCCAGTGCAACAACGACAGATGAGTTTTCTTCGGCACTGAAGGACGCCATCAGCAGTCCAGGTCCCAGACTGGTAGAAGCTGTGCTTGTCTAGCAATGACATTCACTCCGAACCAGTCTTTTGGTGTTTTTATTGTATTATTTTTATCTCTCTGTTCACCGAATTGAAGACCACCCTCGCTATAGCCTCCGGAAACTCCTTGGTAGGCTGTTGCACCATTATAACAACATTTATATCATTTTCTGGATCTGTCCAAGATATAGTCCCTGCAGCACCAGCCCAGCCAAATGAACCTTTGCCTCGTTTTAGTGAAGCTTTTTCCGGATCAAGCGTAACAGAGACTGTATATCCAAACCCTTCTGAACCCTCTTTCACCTTCGGGTTTTGTTTTGAGAATAAATCACCTATTTGATTAGTTGACATTAAATTAACGGCAGCTTCTGACAGTATTCGTTGACCCAAAAACTCACCTTTATTAAGCAACATATTCTCAAAATGGAGATAGTCCTTTGCGGTACTAATCAAACCAACAGAACCTGAGAAAAATTTTGTTTCTCCAGCGGGTTTACTTCCATCCTTACCACCACCGCTTATACTCACAATTCGATTGAATTTTTCACTAGGCACGTTCCAGTAGGTATCGTGCATATATAGTGGATCAAAAATATTAGTTTTAACGAACTCATCAAAAGGTTGTCCAGATGTAATTTCAATTATGTGAGCAACAACATCTAATCCCATGAATCCACTATAGGAAAATCTTGAACCCGGCTGAAAGTCCAAAGGGCCCTCGGAAATCATGTCGGTCAAAGATCCTATAGTGACGTCATTGAGAAATGCATTTTCTTCTTTTGTACCTCCATCCTTACTAGACGTAAGTTTGGCATTCCAAGGGGCAATAGCCTGGCCAAGCCCATTGGTTCCTAGTCCTGCTGTATGAGTTAGCAAGTGATGAATGGTAATTGGTTTGTTGGATTTAACTAACCGACGTTCTGGAATATAACCAATGTAGTATCCATCAGAGAACCACGACCACACTCTCCAATATAAGCTTGAAAAAAAACCAGTCTCACCACCCATCTGGGCGTAAACTCCCAAGGGTGAAATATCTTTGTCTTTTGGATCATCCAATACAGCAACTTCAATACCGTTAAAATTTGGAAGATACTTCCCCACCTCATCCTCTGGACTAAAAAGACCACGTTCAACGGCAATCATCGCAGCTACTCCAAGAACTGGTTTGGTGGAGGACCACATTTGAAACATTGAATCCTTTTCCATCGCAATTTTTTTTGGAACATCGGCTAATCCATGTGCTGAAAAATATATCGGGTTACCAAAGCGGCTTACTGCTACAACGGCACCTTGTATTTTTTCATCCTCTATAAATTGTGTTATGACCTCATCGAGCTCACTGCTCATTGTGTTTTTCATTCCCTGACTTTGAGGTTCGAAAAGTTTCATATTTTCAATATCTAGAGGAAGAGCCAACAAATTTAAACTCCAAGAAACTGTTAAGAAAAAATATAAGTAAAGATACTTCATAGCATAAACTCCAAATTATTTGCAGACGTTGTCAAAGTAGTTGTAGTGTCGCACCTAGAACTTGATCACACTGCGCAGGGTCTCCCCTGACTGCATAGCGTCAAAGGCCTGGTTAATTTCTTCGATGGCGTAGGTGCGACTGAGCAGCGCATCCAGCTTTAAACGGCCATTGGTATAGAGGTCGATTATCATCGGGATATCTGTTTTAGGTGCCGCAGAGCCGTATAGTGATCCCGTGAGCACACGCTCTTCATAGACCAGACCAACCGGTGAAATAGTCACTTTAGTGGTGGTAGATGCAATACCCAGCGTCATCGCAATACCGCGCTTAGCAAGGCAGTCGTAGGCCTGCTGAATGGTCGCGGATAAGCCGACCGCTTCAAACGCGTAATCCACACCACGCCCGCCGGTCAGGTCGCGAATTGCGGCGACCGGATCCGTGTCTGAGGCATTGATGGTATGCGTTGCGCCAAAGGTCATCGCGTCATCCAGTCGGCTCGGATGGCGATCAACAGCAACTATAGCTTTTGCCCCAGACAGCACGGCCCCCTGAACCACATTGACACCCACCCCGCCTGCGCCAAATACTGCAACAGTGTGTCCCGGTTTAACTTTTGCAGCATTAATGACGGCGCCTACTCCGGTGATGACCGAGCAGCCCATCAGTGCCGCTTGCTCAAATGACAGCTCCTTGGGGATTTTAAGCACGGCACCCTCGGGTAAAACGGTGTAATTTGAAAACGATGAGACGCCAGCGAAATGTAAGATCTCAGTGCCATCGATACCAAAGCGACTGGTGCCATCCAGTAACCGCCCTGTCGATCGAATTTCAGTGCCCTCTCCACAGAGAGCCGGCCGCCGGTCACTACAGTATTCGCACTCACCACAGGACAGCCGCCACAGCGGAATCACGTGGTCGCCTGGTTTTACGGCGGTAACTCCGGGGCCAACATCGACGACGATACCCGCCCCTTCATGACCGAGAATTGCGGGTACGGGGGCCTTGAGACTGCCGGTCATCACACTGAGATCGGTATGGCAAACCCCGGCAGCCTTTATTTCAATTCTCACTTCACCGGCTTTTGGATCCTGAACATCAACATAACATACCTCAAGTGGCTTACCGGGCTCGAACAGAACGGCTGCGCGTGATTTCATTAGTTCACCTTATTATTTAATTATTGGCACTACGCCATACGTCTGGAGCCAAACCTTTGAGGGCCAAGTATATTATGTTTTAAAGAATCTGTGACTTGAGCAGATTTAAAATGCACCCAAATTTCGGGGGATATTCTCAGGTAGAAAAACCGATCAATGTTGTGCAACCGCGGGTCAGCCGTCAAAATAGAATTAGATACTAATTCTCAAAAAGCATATCTGCTATTCGCAGGCTTTGAATCTACTCTCGTGAATTGGTGAAAGACTCGTCATACCGGATACCCGCAATATTGGAGATACATATAATGGCAGTAGACTCAGATACGCTGAATCATCTTATCGAAACGGTGCGTCGTTTCGTCGAGAACCGACTTATACCGCTCGAGGCACAGGTTGCAGAAGATGACTGTATCCCAGATGATGTCATAAGCGAGATGCGTGAGCTCGGTCTATTTGGTTTGACAATTCCTGAAGCCTATGGCGGTCTTGGTTTGAATACCGAGGAGGAGTGTCAAGTCATTCTTGAAATCGGTTATACATCACCCGCATTTCGCTCTATTATTGGCACCAACAATGGTATTGGCAGCCAAGGGCTAGTTATGGATGGTACCGAGGAACAGAAGCGCCACTACCTACCTAAACTGGCAACAGGAGAGATTATTGGTTCCTTCGCACTGACTGAACCGGACGCCGGCTCAGATTCGGCCGCTGTGCAGACCAGAGCGGTCAAAGACGGTGACGACTATGTGCTGAACGGCACCAAACGCTATATTACCAACGCAAATTGCGCACAGCTGTTCACGGTATTTGCGCGAACGGATCAAAACGAGGCGGGATCCCGCGGGGTGAGTGCTTTTTTAGTCGACGCAGATTCTCCGGGTATCTCACTATCAAAGCCATACAAAAAAATGGGCCAGCAAGGCGCGCATGTCTGTGATGTTATTTTTGAAGACTGCCGCGTACCCGAGGCAAATATTATCGGTGGTCCCGATAAGCTTCACCTTGGTTTTCAGACCGCGATGAAAACCCTGGACCGCGGTAGAATTCATATTTCTGCCCTCGCAGTGGGCTGCGCAAAAAGATTAATTGACTTGTCGCTGAGCTATGCGGTCGAGCGCAAGCAATTTGGTAAACCGATCGCCGATTTTCAGCTTGTGCAAGCGATGCTCGCAGATAGTCAGGCGGAGTGCTACGCGGCCAAGTGCATGGTGCTGGATGCGGCTCGACGGCGTGATAATGGCGAATCAGTCAAAATGATCGCATCGTGTTGCAAACTATTTGCCACCGAAATGGTTGGCAGAGTGGCGGATCGCGCGGTGCAGATCCATGGGGGTGCCGGTTACATTGAGGAGTATGCCGTCTCACGCTTTTATCGTGATGTTCGCCTACTGCGAATCTACGAGGGCACCAGCCAAATCCAACAGACAATTATTGCACGCGATCTCATTCGTCAGGCTTGATGGTCGTTTCTCAATCTGCCCGCTCTCTAATTTCAGCTGGGAGCTAGTGGGCCTCGCTAAAGCTGATCTCTGGCCATTAGATCGTTGCCAGTATCATGTGAGCGATTAAGGATCATTCAAAAAAATTCTGTCTGTTGATGAGCCCCAAATACCCTCAGATAAACGTGCTGTAGGCCACTTTCTTGGCTCGGCCAAAAAACTCATCCCATTGATCGTCTGTCAAAAGATCTGGTTCGCCAAGTTGCCTCGCGAGCACATAGTGCTTACACAAAATCTCCATTCTCTCAGCATGACCAATGGCGATATCAAAATTACTACCGCGACAGATCATTCCGTGATTCCCCAATAAGCAGGCAGCGCGCCCATCCAATGCATCGGCGGCATCATTGGCCAGTGACTCGGTACCAAACGTCGAATACGGCACGCATGGCACGTCTGGGCCACCGAAAGTACCCACCATATAATGAAACCCAGGCAGGGCTAAATTATTACAGGCCATCGCAACGCAATAGTCAGAATGGGTATGCACCACCGCATTGGCTGTTTGGTTGCGTTGATAGATACCCTGATGCATTCGCCATTCCGATGATGGCTTGGTTTCACCCTCATAACTGCCATCGTCGCGGACTTTTACCACACGCTGCGGTGTCAGGTTCTTGGCGGTGGCGCCAGAACAGGAAACCAGCATACCATCATTAACACGACAGCTGATATTGCCAGACGCCTGATCCATTAACCCCATTTCTACCAATTGGTGATAGGCACTTACTAGATCTTCCCTGCTTTGTTGTTCGCCTGTATTCGTCGTTATGTTCATCGTTCGATTCATCCTCACCAGTTGCGACCTGCGTTAAGTTTAAAAGTTTCGATAAAAATAGGAGACCGCACGTCTGGGCATTCCACTGGTATTACCGCCCGACCAATGCAGAGTCAGTGCGTTATGGATAATGACATCTCCCGGCTTCACTTCTACCTGACTGACATCTTCAGCATCGATTTCAACACCCTCAACAAAAATTTGATCAGGGTAAATTTCTTTATGTGAGCCGCGCAGATAATGCAAGCAGCCATTGTTCTTATTAACTAAATCAAGCGCCACCCACACAGTCACACCTGCATTGATACTGCCCTGCCCACGCAGAACATCAAAATGTGGGGGCACTCCAGTAATTTCACCATCTGAACGATCAAACCAAGCAACCGAGCAACCCCTCAATTCCATCTCTGCTAACTGTTGCACAAGTGGCACATGTCTGCCGTTGTCGAGCTGGCTCTGCAACCAATTATCATGACGGTGCAGTGATTTGAGTAAATTTGTGGAATGGTCTGTATTTTGCCTACTCTGTATTAAACGCTCAACCAATGGTATAGCGTGGTCTCTGAGTTCACTAACCTCCAAGGAGCTTAAGTAATCACGCAAAACGATAAATCCATCGCGATTGAAGTTTTCTTTCAGCGCCTTTATATCAATAGCGTCTTTCATCACAACCTCTCTTTATCTAAGGCATCGTGCCAAGAGAGTACCAATGTTAAAACCAAGCGAACAACTCATGACCACACCCTTTCCCCCAGAAAATCGCTGATGAGTCACTGACTTGAATTGAGTAATCCACCAACTCGATATCTGATAACTATTGCAAAACCGACAGCCGCTTTGGTCAACCATTCAGAGACTACTTATGGAGCCTTAAAATGAGCTGCAGGGTCTCGTGACAGCGATTCACCATTGCGCATTTACGAAGCACTCTTATCCTCGGGTAGATAATAAGTACGATCCAGATCTCCATCATGCGGATTGGACGACATATAGTGGCCGTCAATAACAACTTTACCAGCGACAGAAACCTGGTGATACATAACCGCCTGTAGAAGGGTCATCAGGAACTGAAGACGGCTGTAGGTTAAAACTCGAAAGCTCGCTGGATGAAAACGTTTAATCAGAGCGTGATGTGCAGTCAATGTATCTTGAATGGTTAAAAATGACTCGACTAAGCCCATTAAGGCCTTTCTAGAACGAAGACCTTCCGCCGTAGTGATCATTGGCACTGAAATCTCTCCCATAAGTCGATTCTTCGACTTGAGCGCAATCAGCCTGAGATTTCTGCCTGCTTCCTTGGACTTGATAGCGGTTACTCCGGCGTGTACAAAGAGATCAATATCTGTCAAGTTTGACATACCAGATGCTCCCTTGGGTACCAACTTAAACATCATCTTCCCGTACGCTGTTTCGACCCCTTCTGCCACCTCTTTTAGCGAGCAAATTTTCTGGCGATATCGGACGCTTGCACCCGAGCGCTGAAACATAACAATATTCAAACTGCGCTCTTCTAGAATGGGCAAAAGGAGATCATCATCCATAGATTTGTCATCAAAGTAAAACATACCCCGGTTGCCGGTTGCCTCTGCCACTCGGTGCAGTACTTTCTTTATCTCTGTGATATCGCTGACGTAACCCGGTACGTCTTCCGACCAAACTGACGCCACCAATGGAAAATACCTTCGCAAGCCGAGATCATTGGCAATGACGCCGCAAACCTTGAATCCGGCGCTTTCATCATGTTCCGATGTGGGGAGATATTCCACCTTGCGCGCATACTTTTTATTGAGCTCGTACATGTGCACGATCAAACGCGTATCTTTTTTAACTTGAGCCGCGCCGAGTTTTAACAACCGATCGGACAAACTCTCGGATAACTCAGGATTGCAGAGATTGCGAGACAAACGCTTGTGCGTCGCATGGGGGCGAATGCCCTCGCACAAGGCCTTAGTGATATCAGTCAGGTTGACTGACTGTGCCCGGTCAATGCCGACCATCATATCGCGGATAAACTTAAAGCCCACACGCCCTAAATCAGGGCCCAACTGTTCAGAACACAACAGCTTGGCAAATTTATCTACTGACACCTTATTGCCATCATAACTCGACTCACTCGACACTGCTTCACAGGCTGTAGCACAATCACTATCACTAACTTCCACCCATTTTTTTGACGCCATTTGCCACTCCTCAACGGATTGAAATACCGCACAAAGTTAAAAATTCAGCTTTTTGAGCATCACTCATACGTTTAAAAACCGGCACGCCAAGGTCGGTCATGGGCAATCCAGCATATTCGGGCGAAGTCATTTGCAAACTGGCAGCAATATTGTGCAGACCCGCTCCCTCCTCAACACCAACGCTCAGCGCATCAATAATAGGCTGCGGCCAAACCGGATTTTCCCAACCGCCAAGATTTGCCTGATAACCAAGGTAATCAGAGATTTCGCGAATCAGCTCAGCTTCGTCTGCGCCACGCTGTCGCTGGCCTGCAGCCCCATATTTGGTCGCAGACTGATGACAGATAAAACCCCAGCGCATATTGACATGAAACCCAGGTATAGCAAGACACTCATCCGGCACCGTCGCGCCACCCGAAACCACCCCATCTTTGACCATGAAGTGGTAACCCGATTGGGGCCAGTCCTCACTTACAAGGCGAGCGGGTGGAGCCGTATAAATTTCGCTGAATCCCCATTCCAAATCAGATGGCAGATCGTATGCTCTGAGCATTTCTACACCATACCTAGCACAGGCTTCACACCATGGCTTAGATCCGAATTCGCCTACAGGCTTAATCATATCCATGTCAATCGTAAACATTCGTAAACTCCTTTAGATATTTTCCTAACTATCTTCCGATAGAAGTGTAAGATCAAGTTAAAAAAGGCTCAATATCACCCATTTTTAGACGCTTTGATTCGATAACATGAGATGAGGTTAAACACTAATAAAAAAATTTAGCCTCGGTAATAGTGACGTTACTTGCTACCTGTGTTGTTATTGGAGATATGGTGTCAGTTTTCCAATCTAAGGCTTTTCTCTTCTTATTGATCAGTGTGAAGCTTGTGCAGCTTATGGCGCGAAACTACTTGACGCGTCGGATCTACCTGCGGATTCCAGAGCTTTAACGAAACCTACGTAGATGCGGAAACAATGCTTTTGGCAGGCCCTTAGTACTCTGCGCCT
Source organism: Porticoccaceae bacterium (assembly GCA_029242085.1). Lineage (GTDB taxonomy): Bacteria > Pseudomonadota > Gammaproteobacteria > Pseudomonadales > Porticoccaceae > HTCC2207. The sequence continues at coordinate 1,727 of JAQWUP010000036.1, read as the reverse complement.
CGACTGGCGCTCTATGCGGGGCGCCTATAATCATCACTTGATCCTAGAGATCAAAGTCCAACATAACATTTCCGTATTGATATTTTCACTCATTATGCTTTTTTGCACTGATGTCGCTTTTTCGGCCTGGGCCAGACAAAATCGCCACCCAAAAGGATAAAATGGGTGATTCCTGCCGCTGTGCCTTCTTTAACACCTTTACTAGACATTTCGGTTAACGCATTCTGGCGCTAGAAGATTTGATGCCTAAATTTCAAAACATCATTCAATTTATCCATTTATAGAGAATTCACCCCTATGGCAAAAAAACTCAAAACCTTGGTCATTAGTGATATCCACGGCAACGCCGATGCACTTCGCGCCGTGATCAACAAAGAAAAAAACGTGGATCAATCAATTTTTCTCGGTGACGCACTGCTTTCAGGGCCGCAAGCGCAGGAAACCGCTGAACTCCTGCATGAGCTTGACCCGGATATCTGTATCATGGGGAACCACGACGAGGAGTTGCTCGACCCGTCTATTTATGCAGAGTGGCCGGCGGAATGGGTCGCATTTAATAACGCGATCATCGACAGCCTGACTCCCGATGCCATACAACCTTTTAACGACTACCTACCGTCGGGCCAATATAAACTGGGGTCACTTGAGATGTATTTACACCATGGTAAAACCGATAGCGGCTCACATGCCGCGCTGCCAAATGCTACCGATGATGTTTTAGGCACATTAGACAACCACAGCGGAAGCCCGATCGTGATGTTTGGGCACACGCATATTCAGTTCACCCGCGAGGTTGGAAAAACGACGTACATCAACCCTGGCAGTGTCGGACAACCCCGCTGTGGAAAACTCCATGCCTGCTACGGCGTGTTCGAGGGCGAACAATACTCTCCGCGTCAGGTCACCTATGACCCGTCTGGCTGGTTAGCAGCGCTAGAGCGCATGGAGGCGCTAGACCCCTTTCCTGATTTTAAGAAATGGATCAGAGACGGTTTACTTAACGGATTCGGTATTGGTGAAAACGAACCTTGGACGCAATTTGCTGCAGAAGGCTACGACTAGTCGCCACATCATTACCCAAGGTTGCCGACGGCATATCGTTTCAAGCCAAGGTGGGTTTCGCAACTTTTCCTCCAGATGTTGATTGCGACCACATGAAAACACGAAACCTTTAGGTGATTTTCGGAGTATTACTGCTTGAAGAAATGTTGTCTCGAGGAAAACGGTGACGCTTATGTGTATTCATTCACCGATGATAGCAAGATCAGAGAGTTAACTTGCCAGAACTATTGACTACGGAACAGCTGGAAACGGTGCTGCGACTGTTGTGACATTGAAGTGAAGCAGGAGCGCAATATCCAATACTCGTCTTTGCCACCAGTCAGAATTTTTAACTTCTTTATAAATCATGTCATTTACTAAGCCGTTACTCTGTGGTAATTCGTATTTAGAAAGCTGACTGCTGTTACTAGCCATACACGTGTGGAAGATTTGGAAGTAGTAGTGAATTGCAGCTTCTGGACGACTTTGTAAGTTCAATGATTTAGCCAAACCGGTAGAGAAATTAGCAATTGGCATTGATGGTAATGCAAAGAACAAAATTCGTGTTGCTAAAGGAATCCTAAACCCAGCATTTGTCTGAACGTTTACGTCTACTAGTTCCTTACCGCCTTGCCATACATATGCAGAAGAAGCTTTCCAATTATCAGACTTGGTAGCAGGGTTTG
>JAQWUP010000004.1 GCA_029242085.1 Porticoccaceae bacterium | reverse complement strand
CATATGCAGGAAGCCGGCGCGACCAATGTTCAGGAGTTGGCCTACACCATTGCCGATGGTATTGAGTATGTGCGCACCGCGATTGATAGCGGTATGGATGTGGATAAGTTTGCCCCGCGGCTGTCGTTCTTTTTTGCCATTGGTATGAACTTCTTCATGGAGATTGCCAAGTTGCGGGCGGCGCGGATTTTATGGGCTACTTTAATGGAAGAGAAGTTTGCTCCCAAAGATGATCGCTCATTGGTGCTGCGCACCCATTGCCAGACCTCTGGTGTGAGTCTGACCAGTAAAGACCCTTATAACAATGTAATGCGCACCACCATCGAAGCTATGTCTGCGGTGTTGGGTGGTACTCAGTCGCTGCATACCAATTCCTTTGATGAAGCTCTGGCGCTGCCCACAGAATTCTCCGCTCGAATAGCCCGCAATACCCAGCTGGTGATTCAGGAGGAGACGGGCATTACCAATGTGGTGGACCCCTTGGCAGGTTCCTATTATGTGGAATCCCTGACCGATGAATTGGTTAGAGCGGCCCGCGAGATTATTCATGAAGTGGAAGAGCTGGGCGGCATGACCAAGGCGGTTGAGACCGGTATGCCCAAGCTGCGCATTGAAGAGGCAGCGGCCTTGCGTCAGGCGCGGATCGATCGCGGTGAAGAGGTGATTGTTGGGGTCAATAAATACCAGCTTGAGGTCGAACCTGAGGTTGATGTGTTGGACATTGATAACAGCGCGGTGCGTGAAGCTCAGGTGGCTCGCTTGGAGCAGGTGCGCAGTGCTCGAGATGCCGCTGCCTGTGAGCAGGCACTGGGAGCATTAACCGAAGCGGCTAAAAGCGGTGAAGGTAATTTATTGGCACTGGCGGTGAATGCTGCCCGCGCCCGCGCAACTGTGGGTGAGATTTCGGATGCGCTGGAATCTGAGTGGGGCCGGCATAAGGCGACCCAGCGCTCTATCAGTGGTGTCTACAGTTCTGCTTATCAAGATGATGAGGGTTTTATGAGTATTAAAAATAAGGTTGAAGCCTTTGCCGATAACCATGGCCGCCGCCCGCGGATGCTGGTGGTGAAGATGGGTCAGGATGGCCATGACCGCGGGGCAAAAGTAATTGCCACGGCGTTTGCGGATCTGGGTTTTGATGTGGATGTGGGGCCCATGTTCCAGACTCCGGAAGAGGCGGCCCAGCAGGCGATTGAAAATGATGTACATATTGTGGGTGTATCGTCTCAGGCGGCGGGGCATAAAACATTGGTGCCGCAGTTGATTGCCAGCCTTAAAGAGCAGGGTGCTGAGGACATTGTGGTGATCTGTGGGGGTGTGATTCCGCCTAAAGATTATGATCAGCTTAGAGCTGATGGTGTGGCGGCTATTTTTGGGCCCGGGACTAATATCCCTGTGGCTGCTGAAGAGGTGTTGGGGTTGATTTAGAGATCCCTCGTCGCTGCGCTCTGTCGGGATAACAAATTATAGGGACGACCCATCCTGTCATCTTGAACGCATGTGAAAGATCTCATGAATCGGCAGAGAGATCCTTCGCTTTGCTCAGGATGACAGGATGGCGAGGGCTACCAGGATGACAGGATAGCGAGGGCTACCAGGACGACCATACCGAGTCATCCTGAGTGCAACGAAGGATCTAAACCAGCACCAACCAACAAATATTAAAGGAAAGACAAATGCACGACATTCTTGCAGAACTTGAAGCGAAGAGAACGGCGGCCCGGTTAGGCGGAGGTCAAAAACGTATTGATGCCCAGCATGCCAAAGGCAAGCTGACCGCGCGAGAGCGTCTGGATCTACTATTAGACGAAGGCAGCTTTGAAGAATGGGATATGTTTGTTGAGCACCGCTGCACTGACTTTGATATGGATCAGCAGCACGTACCGGGCGATGGCGTAGTGATTGGTTACGGCACCATTAATGGCCGTTTAGTGTTTGTATTTAGCCAAGACTTTACCGTTTTTGGCGGAGCACTCTCTGAGGCCCACGCAGAGAAAATCTGCAAGCTGATGGATCAGGCCATGAAGGTGGGCGCGCCGGTAATTGGTCTCAATGATTCTGGTGGTGCTCGTATTCAGGAGGGTGTTGCTTCGTTGGGTGGCTATGCCGAGGTGTTTCAACGCAATGTGATGGCTAGTGGTGTGATCCCTCAAATCAGTATGGTGATGGGCCCCTGCGCTGGCGGTGCAGTCTATTCCCCCGCTATTACCGATTTTATTTTTATGGTTCAGGACAGCAGCTATATGTTTGTCACCGGCCCGGATGTGGTAAAAACCGTGACCCATGAAACGGTGACGGCGGAAGAGTTGGGCGGTGCCAATACTCATTCCAGCAAATCTGGTGTCGCCGATCTGGCCTTTGATAATGATGTGGATGCGTTGCATAAGTTGCGTCGCTTTATAAATTATTTACCGGCCAATAATCGTGAGAAGCCACCGGTCTGGCCCACGGAAGATGAGGCTGATCGGGTTGAGATGTCGCTGGATACGCTGGTGCCCAGTGACCCGAACAAGCCTTACGATATGAAAGAGCTGATTTTAAAAGTGGCTGATGAAGGGGAGTTTTTTGAGCTCCAGGTCAGCTATGCAAAAAATATTATTACCGGCTTTATTCGTATTGAAGGGTCAACCGTCGGTGTGGTGGCTAACCAGCCAATGGTAATGGCTGGCTGTCTGGATATTGATGCCTCGCGCAAGGCGGCGCGATTTATCCGTTTCTGCGATGCTTTTAATATTCCGGTGTTAACACTGGTGGATGTGCCGGGCTTTATGCCCGGTACCAGTCAGGAGTATGGCGGCATTATTAAGCATGGTGCCAAGCTGTTATATGCCTACGCGGAATGCACGGTGCCCAAGGTGACGTTGATTACTCGCAAGGCTTATGGCGGTGCCTATGATGTGATGGCGTCTAAGCATTTGCGCGGTGATGTGAATTTGGCTTGGCCCACAGCAGAGATTGCGGTGATGGGCCCCAAGGGTGCGGTGGAGATTATTTTCCGCAAGGATATTG
>JAQWUP010000058.1 GCA_029242085.1 Porticoccaceae bacterium | reverse complement strand
AGACCAAATAGGTTCCCATATGGCGCGACCCGCGTTGGGGACGGGTAGGTTGCTTGAGGCAAACGGCGACGTTTGTCCCAGATGAATGACTGTCCACGACAGAACCCGGCTTATCGGTCAACTCAACTTTTTGCAGCAGTAAAAGGAAAGGGCTAGTGAGAGATCACTGGCCCTTTTTTTATCGCGTTTTGATCTAAAAAAATAAAAATTTAAATATAATTGTTCTTAAAAGGTCATAAAGCTAGAAGTTACTTTAACTTGTGGCGTTAGCTCTCTGTTTTATATTGTTAAATATTTCTCGCTATTAGCGGCCCCCGAACCATTCTCGTAACAATCACGGAACTTACTGATTTTATTAACTTTTTTTCCCTTTATCGCGCTTGACTTTGATCTGTGCGAGCAATAGTCTGCACGGATGGGTAAAAGTGGCGAAAAGTGGTTAATTTTGGCAATTTTGAATCCACTTATAACGAAAAAGGGATAAAAGTGTTTAGAGGTAGTGATCCAATCAATATGGACGCAAAGGGCCGGATGGCAATTCCAGCTCGCTACCGCCCCCTGCTCGAAGATATTTGCTCGAATGACCTCGTGATAACCATCGATATGAAGTCTACCTGTTTGACGTTGTCACCGCTCCCCGAATGGAAAAAATTCGAAGAAAAAGTCGCTGCATTGCCGGCCATGGATGAGTTGGGCGAAATGCTCAGTCGTTTTGTTGTCGGGCAGGCTAAAGATCTGCAGGTCGATGGCAGCGGGCGAATTCTTATTCCCACTGAATTGCGCGGTTACGCTGAGCTAGAGAAGAAACTAGTCTTGGTAGGCCGCACCCAGCGTCTGGAAATCTGGTCTGAAGATAACTGGAACGCTGAGCGAGAGAAATCCCAGGAAAATTATCGCGGCATGCTGATGGATAAAGACAGCATGTCAGACGCTTTAAAAAATCTCTCGTGGTAGTCGAGGGTAATTGAGGGCAATGGCAGCGATGACTGAAGCGACGACAGAGCATACAACGGTACTGCTGCATGAAGCAGTGGATGCACTGGTTGTCGATCCAGATGGCTTCTATATCGATGGCACCTTTGGCCGCGGCGGCCACACTGCCGAGTTGCTATCAAAGCTGTCGACCGAGGCATCAGTGGTTGCGATTGATAAAGATCCCCAGGCGATTGCCGAGGGCGAGCGACGGTTTAGTGAAGATTCACGACTGCAACTGGTACACGGCAGTTTTGCAGATCTCAGCGAGATTGTGGCGCAGATGGGAAAGTCTGGGGACCTCTCCGGTGTGCTGCTTGATCTGGGGGTGTCCTCCCCGCAGTTGGATCAGGCTGAGAGAGGATTTAGTTTTATGCGCGATGGGCCGCTGGATATGCGCATGGATACGAGTAAGGGACTGTCGGCCGCCGACTGGATTGCCAGTGCTGATGAGCAGGAAATTGCACGGGTTATCAAAGAGTATGGCGAAGAGCGGTTTGCTCGACGTATGGCCAGTGCGGTGGTTACAGAGCGGGCCAAAACGCCGATAACGCGCACCGTGCAGCTGGCGGGAATTTTAGCTGCGGCGCACCCGGCATGGGAGCGCGGTAAGCATCCGGCAACCAAGGCATTTCAGGCGATTCGCATCTTTATCAATCGCGAGCTGGATGATCTAGAGGCCTTGTTGGCGCAGATTATAGATACGTTAAAGGTGGGTGGTCGGCTGGTGATTATCAGCTTCCACTCATTGGAAGATCGTCGCGTTAAACGCTTTATCCGTGATCAGGATCAGGGCATTAAGCTGCCAAAGAATCTGCCCGTTAGAGATATTGATCGCGGTGTCAGACTGATCAAGGTGGGCAAAGCGATTAAGCCGGCGGGCAGCGAAGTTGATGGCAATGTTAGATCTCGAAGTGCGGTCATGCGTATTGCTGAACGGGTTGCCTAGGTGGCGGGTTCGCTGCGAATCGGGTTGTTGTGGGTTGTGGTCGTGGTCAGTGCATTGGCCGTGGCATTTGTGAGTCACCTGTGTCGAGAAAAGTACTCGCAGCTGACAGCCATGGAGCGCGAGGCCAACCAGTTGCAGGTGGATTATGGCAAATACCTTCTTGAGCAGAGCGCCTGGGGGTCATTGCAGAGAATTGAAAATATGGCCGCTAACAATTTGCAGATGCGCAGTCCGCAGCCAGAAGAAATTTTAATGATTAAGCGTCAGTAGTCGCTGGATCGGAAGTTGTTATAAAGGGAATGGATAGAGCCTGCAGGGCTCTCAACAGAATTAAAGGGTAAGGCACAAACGTGGCCAAAAAATCGCTACAGACAGTTATACCGCGCTGGCGTTACTATTTTGTAATGCTTGCTTTGGTCTCTCTGCCGATTGTGGTTTTAGCCAAAATAGCGCAGCTGCAAATCATGCCCGACGAAGAGCATGGGGTCGATTTTCTGCAAACCCAAGGCGATGCTCGGGCCATCCGTCAGGAGGCCATTCCAGCCTACCGCGGACTGATCACCGATAGAAATGGCGAGCCATTAGCGGTGAGTACACCAGTCACCACACTGATTGCCAACCCTCAGCATATAAAACAGTTTGCCAAGCCACAGCAGATTTTGCAGCTGGCTCAGGCGCTGAATATCTCAGAGGCTCAGCTTAAAGCGCGCCTTAAACGCTACCGCAATAAATCGTTTATGCATCTGGCGCGTCAGCTGCCCACGGCAGAGGCAGAAGCTATTCTCAGTCTGCAAATCCCCGGCGTCAGCGGACGGCAAGAGTACAAGCGTTTCTATCCTGCCGGTGAGGTAACGGCACAGTTAGTTGGCTTTACTGATATTAATGACGATGGCCAGGAAGGAATGGAGCTGGCCTACAATGCCTGGCTGACCGGCGAGCCGGGGGCCAAAAAAGTCGTTAAAGATCTGGCCGGTCGAGTGATTAAAGATATTGCACTGGTCAAGCCTGCCCATGCGGGCGATTCGTTGCGTTTGAGTATTGATCTGCGCGTGCAGTACGCGGCCTATCGCGCGCTTAAGGCTTCAGTGCAAAAACATCAGGCCAAGTCGGGTTCGGTCGTCGTGCTAGATGTGGAGTCGGGCGAAGTGCTGGCCATGGCTAATCAGCCTTCGTTTAATCCCAATGACCGCAGCAATTTACAGGCGGGGGCAGTTCGCAATCGCGCTATCACTGACATGATGGAGCCTGGCTCCACGGTAAAACCTTTTACTATATTGGCTGCTCTAGAAAGCGGTAAGTTTCAGCCGGACACGCTGGTTGATACCAACCCGGGTTATCTCAAGGTCTCTTATAAAACATTTGTCGATCCTTCCAATTATGGTGTCTTGGATTTGGCGGGTGTTCTGCAGAAATCCAGTCAGGTTGGCACCACTAAATTAGCACTGGCATTAAATCCAGATGCTACCCGCCAAGTATTTGAGCGCATGGGCTTTGGAGAGCCCGTGGGCAGTGGTTTCCCCGGCGAGACACTGGGTAATCTGCCGGGCCATCGTAACTGGGATCCAGTAACCCAGGCCACGTTTGCCTTTGGTTATGGGCTAAGTGTGTCCTCACTGCAATTGGCTCGAGCCTATGCCGTATTAGCGAATAATGGCTACCGTAAAGAGGTCTCTCTGGTCGCTCTTGATGGGCAGCCCGAGGGCGTCAAGGTCATGGATCCGAGTATGGTTGAGACCGTGCGCAATATGCTGCAGGCGGCCAGTAGTGATCAGGGTACCGGCAAGCGAGCCATGATTGACGGTTACTCGGTGGGTGGCAAAACCGGAACCTTGCATAAGGTCAAGGCTGGTGGAGGCTATGATCAAAATCGTTATATGTCTGCCTTTGCCGGACTGTCTCCTATAGAAAATCCCCGTCTAGTCACCATTGTGGTGATCGATGAGCCCCGCGACGGTGACTATTTTGGTGGCTTAGTGGCTGCGCCGGTATTCTCAGAGGTCACCGGCAATGCTCTGCGTCTACTGCAGGTCACGCCAGATCAGCTCGACAGCAACCGCACAGTAGCCAGTTTGCTGCGAGCGTCGAAAAAGCGAGGGGACTCATGATGAGCCTGTCGCAACAATGTTCTATCAGCCTGTCGACGTTGATTGCAGACTTTGGTGAGGTGGCTGACTGCCCGGCTGTAAATATCACAGGTATTGCGCTGGATAGCCGTCTGGTTCAAGCCGGTGATCTGTTTATCGCTGTCAAAGGTGCTGAGACTGATGGTATAGCCTTTATTCCCCAGGCGGTGGAGCGCGGAGCCGCGGCTATTCTGACTGAAAAAGATCAGGCTGCAGACTGCTCAAACAAAAGCCTGGTGCCAGTTGTTGGTGTTGAAAATCTATCTGAATATATATCAGATATTGCCGGTGTTTTTTATGGGCATCCCTCACGTCAAATGGCCCTTACGGCCATAACGGGCACCAATGGTAAAACCACCTGCTCGCGCCTCTATGCAGAGTTGGTGGAAAAGTTAAGTAATAGTCCCGCGGCGTTTATCGGTACTTTGGGTTACGGCATGGCCGGTGCACAGGCTGGTTCTGATATTCCGGCGCTGGGGGCAACTGGATTGACCACGCCAGATGCCATTGCTATGCAGCGTATTCTCGCCGAACTTGAAAGCAGAGGTGCGGGCACTGTCGCCTTAGAGGTCTCCTCCCACAGTCTGGTGCAGCGCAGAGTAGCTGGCCTGCAAGTCGATACCGCGGTATTTACCAATCTCAGTCGAGACCACCTCGACTACCATGGCGATTTGGCCAGTTACGCCGCGGCCAAATCACGATTATTCGCCATGACCGGCCTTAAAAATGCCGTTATCAATATTGATGATTCTGTTGGCCGCATGATACTGGCCAATCTGGATCCACAGATTCAAGCCATTACCTACAGTATTGAAGGTCAGGGTAATGGCCGCGCCGCTGATATCGACTGCCGCACCATAGGCCTCTCTCCAGAAGGTCTGCGGGCTGCGATCCACACCCCTTGGGGCGATGGCGAGCTGAGATCGCCGCTGCTGGGCAAGTTTAATCTTGCCAACTTGCTCGCCGTTATTGGTGCCGCTATCGCTCAGGGCTTTGCGCTGGCGGATATTTTGCAGGTCGTCCCAGAGTTGCGCGCCGTGCCCGGCCGCATGGAGCTGGTGGATGCTAGTGCCACGCCCTCTGTTGTTGTTGATTACGCCCATACCCCGGATGCACTTGAGAAAGCGCTGCAGGCACTGCGCGTGCACTGTCAGGGTAAATTGTGGGCGGTGTTTGGCTGTGGCGGCGAGCGCGATATTGGCAAGCGCGCCGAGATGGGCGCTATTGCTGAGGCCTGCGCTGATCAGGTGGTTGTCACCAGTGACAACCCGCGCAGCGAAGATCCGCAACAGATTATTGACCATATTATTCAGGGTACCAGTCGCGAGGTAATCGTCGAGTCAGACCGGCGCGCGGCTATTCGTCAGGCGATTCTTGAGGCGGATAAAAATGACGTGGTGTTAATAGCAGGGAAGGGCCACGAGGATTACCAGATTTTAGCTGCGCAGCGTCTGCCCTTTAGTGATCAGGGCGAAGCGAGATTAGCACTGCGCGCGCGAGAAGCGCTGGCGTTAAAGGGGGAGTTGCTATGATACCTCAGCTGCGCCTCACCGATGCCGCCGTGCGTTTCGGTGGCACGCTGATCAATCCAGACTGCCATTTCGATACGGTGACTATTGATAGCCGCACTATTGGTGAAGGTGACCTATTTGTCGCCCTGACAGGCGAGCGTTTTGATGCCCATGTGTTTTTAAAAGATGTCGCAGAAAAAGCTTCAGGCCTCGTAGTCTCAAAGCCTGATAAGACTCTGCCACTGCCGCAATGGGTTGTTGCAGATACAACCCGGGCGCTTGCTGATCTGGCAAAATTACGTCGCGACGATTTTACTGGCAAGCTGATTGCGGTTACTGGCAGCACAGGTAAGACCTCAGTCAAAGAAGCGATCGCCTCTATTTTGCGTCACTGTGGCCCTGTTCATGCCACCGCGGGCAACCTCAATAACCATATCGGTGTGCCGCTGACGCTGTTATCTATGGACAGTGAAGCCGATCTGGCGGTGATTGAAATGGGTGCCAGTGGCGGTGGCGAAATTGCTTACCTATGTGATATTGCCAAGCCAGATATTGCCCTGATCAACAATGTACAAAATTCTCATATTGAGGGTTTCGGCAGCGTTGAGGGTATCGCCTCCGCCAAAGGCGAGATATACAGCGGCCTCCAGTCCTCAGGTACGGCAATACTCAATCTCGACCAGTCATGGTGTGAGCAGTGGCGAGCCCTTATCGGCGATAAAAGCCTAATAACCTACTCAGTTAAGGATAGCGCTGCAGATGTGTCTGCCAGTGATATCCAGCTACTCGGCAATGGCTGTTATCAGTTTGTGCTCTGTGTTGGGGCTATGGTCGATCAGCCGCCCTATAAGCAGCAGGTTGAGCTATCTGTTCCCGGAGCACATCAGGTAAATAATGCCCTTGCCGCAGCCGCCTGCGCTATAGCAGCTGGTGCCAATGGGCAGCAGATTGCCGCAGGTCTGGTCAATGTAAGCGCGGTTGCCGGTCGTTTAGAAATCAAAACCGCCGCTGATGGCTCAGTCGTGATTGATGACAGTTACAACGCCAGCCCCAGTTCTTTTGAGGTTGCTATCGATGTACTGGCCAAATACCCCGGCCGCCGTGTGCTGGTGATGGGTGATATGGCTGAGCTGGGTGATGATGCTGCCAGTCTTCATCGCCGAGTCGGCGGCTATGCTCAGCGGGCCGCTATCGATGCGCTCTACAGCCTGGGTGATTTAAGTGCCAGTGCCAGTGAAGCATTTGGCGGCAGCCATTTTGAAGATCGCGATCTATTGACTGAGGCCCTGACTCAAGAGCTGCAGTCCGCGCCAGTGACCTTTTTAGTAAAGGGGTCGCGCAGCGCCCATATGGAACAAACCGTTGATATGTTACTCACTAGAGGAAACGCCTAATGTTGGTATGGCTAGCAGATTATTTGAGCCAGTTTTATAGCCCGTTTGCGGTCTTTCAATATCTGACACTGCGCGGCATTCTCGCGGTAATAACCTCATTGGTTATCTCCTGGGTTGCGGGGCCAGTGGTTATTCGTCAGCTCAATCGTTTGCAGATGGGGCAGGCCATTCGCAGTGACGGGCCGCAGAGCCATCTCAGCAAGGCAGGCACACCAACCATGGGTGGCGCACTGATATTGCTGTCTATTTTTGTCAGTACACTACTCTGGGGTGATCTGGATAATCGCTATGTATGGGTTGTTTTGGGCACCACATTCACCTTTGGTCTAGTGGGTTGGGTCGATGACTATCGCAAAGTGGTTGAGAAAAACCCGCGCGGACTGCCGGCGCGATGGAAGTATCTATGGCAATCGGTATTTGGTTTTGCCGCTGCAGCTGCACTTTACGCGACGGCGCAGAGTCCAGCTGAAACAGAGTTGATACTTCCATTCTTTAAAGACTTCGCTCTCAATATGGGGCCGTTTTATATCCTCTTTACCTATCTGGTTATTGTCGGTACCAGCAATGCAGTCAATCTTACCGATGGCCTCGATGGTCTAGCCATTCTGCCCACTGTACTCGTCAGTGGCGCACTCGGCATATTTGCTTATCTCACGGGCAATATTCAGTTTGCCAGCTATTTAAATATTCCCTACATAAGCGGTGCAGGGGAATTACTAATTTTCACCGCTGCTCTGTGCGGCGCCGGTTTGGGCTTCTTGTGGTTTAACACCTATCCCGCCATGGTCTTTATGGGCGATGTCGGCGCGCTGGCTCTGGGTGCAGCGCTGGGCGTGGTCGCCGTGATTGTGCGTCAGGAGATAGTTCTATTCATTATGGGTGGCGTGTTTGTTATCGAGACTCTGTCAGTCATTTTGCAGGTCGCGTCATTTAAATTGACCGGCAAGCGCATCTTTCGCATGGCGCCACTGCATCATCATTACGAATTAAAAGGCTGGCCAGAGCCGCGCGTGATCGTGCGTTTCTGGATTATTACCGTTGTGCTGGTGCTGATAGGCCTGGCAACACTAAAACTGCGCTAAATAATATGGAAGCAGCAATGACAGATGTAATCGCGACTAACCGCAACACAGCGATCCTTGGCATGGGTGCCACGGGACTCTCTGTGGCGCGCTTTTTATCGTCGATTGGCAAGTCATTTGTCTTTGCCGACAGCCGCGCTGAGCCGCCGCGCCTGCAGGAAGTGATAGAAAAGTATCCAGATACTCCGCTGGTACTGGGTGCCTTTGATGAGCAGCTATTTGCCAATCTAGATCAGGTGGTTGTAAGTCCTGGCATCTCTCTGCAGGAGCCAGCGCTAGTTGCGGCTCGTGAAGCCGGTGTTAGCCTGATTGGCGATATTGAGTTGTTCCTTGAACATGCCAAGGCGCCGGTTATTGCCATTACCGGTTCCAATGGCAAGAGCACCGTGACGACTCTGCTCGGCGAGATGGCCACCGCCACTGGACTCAGTGTCGGCATTGGCGGTAATCTGGGCACGCCGATGTTAGATCTGCTCAATGATCAGCATCAACTCTATGTACTTGAACTGTCCAGCTTCCAGCTGGAACTGCTCAATGACGCACGCGGAGCGATCACTACATTACTCAATATCAGCCCTGATCATATGGACCGCTATGCAGGGTTGCAGCAATACCATGCGGCAAAACACCGTATTTTCCGTGGTGCAGGCAAGGTTGTTATCAATCGCGAAGACCCATTGACCCGACCTCTATTGCCGAGCAAAACCGCAATGGTCAGTTTTGGTCTCAACCAACCAGATCTGGGTGACTTTGGCTTGCTACAGGGGCCGGTTAATGGCTATTTGGCCATGGGCGCTCAGCGTTTGATGGCGATTGCAGATGTCGCCCTCAAAGGTACCCATAATTTAGCCAATGCGCTGGCGGCACTGGCGCTGGGACATTCGGCCGAGCTTCCTATGCAAGTGATGCTGGATACCTTAAAAACCTATAAAGGCCTGCCCCATCGCTGTGAAAATATTGCCGAGATCAATGGTGCGCTGTATATCGACGATTCCAAAGGCACCAATGTCGGTGCAACGCTTGCAGCGATAAGAGGCTTTGGTGAGGCAGGTCGCAGAAACTTGATTTTAATCGCTGGTGGTCAGAGCAAGGGTCAGGACTTCTCCGGGCTGCAAGCTGCGGCCAGCGACTTTGTAAAACACAGTATTTTATTTGGTCAGGATGCGGCGCAGATTGCCGAAACATTAAATACCGTTGTGGATACACGCACTGTTGAATCCCTTGATGCGGCGGTGGAGCAGGCTCATCAGTTGGCGGCGGCGGGGGATATTGTGCTGCTGTCACCGGCCTGTGCCAGCTTCGATATGTTTACTGGCTTTGAAGAGCGCGGTCGCTATTTTCAGAAAGCCGTACATCGATTGGAGTGCAGCGATGAATATTAGCCTGCCACTGCAATATTTGCCGGTCAAGCGCAGACAATGGTATATCGATATGCCACTGCTGCTGCCAGTGCTGGCACTTATATCAATCGGCCTGATTATGATCGCCTCAGCCTCATTTAGTTTTGCCGATTACCGCTACAACAATGAGTTTTATTTTGTCGCCCGTCATCTCGCCTATATGGTGGTTGGGACTGGTGCACTCTGCGTCGGCTTTTTTGTCCCACCGGCAATCTGGGCCCAGTATGGGCGCCTGTGGATTCTGCTCTCAGTGCTGCTGTTAGTTCTGGTCTTAGTGCCGGGTATCGGCCGTGAAGTTAATGGCGCTCGACGCTGGTTAAATGTTGGCGGTTTTACATTGCAGGTATCGGAGCTGGTTAAAGTTGCCACGGTGGTTTTTCTTGCCGCCCACTTACAGCAGCATCGCGATACCCTGGCTGATAATTGGCAAGAGTTTGCCAAGCTACTGGCCGTTATTGCACTGCTCTCGATACTGCTTATTTTAGAGCCCGACTTTGGTTCTGTAGTTGTCTTAGCCGCCACCTTTATGGCGATGCTATTTTTGGGCGGCACCAACCTGCGCCAGTATATGCTGGTGATAATGGTGGCTGCGGCCCTGCTGTACTGGATGGCTGAAGCGGCACCTTATCGTGTGGCGCGTCTCACCACCTATCTGGATCCCTGGTCGGATCAATTTAACTCTGGGTACCAGCTCACCCAGTCATTGATTGCCTTTGGTCGCGGTGAATGGCTTGGCGTAGGTCTGGGCCAGTCGGTACAGAAAATGATGTACCTGCCGGAAGCTCATACTGACTTTGTATTTGCTATCTATGCCGAAGAGTTTGGTTTTATCGGTGTGATTGCGCTGCTCGGTCTCTACGTGCTGATGGTACTGAGAATTTTGCAGCTGAGTAAAATAGCGATCGGCGAAAAATACTGGTACGGCGCCTTTATTCTACTGGGCTTTGGCTTACTGATTAGTGGTCAAACCTTTATTAATCTGGGCGTTAACGCTGGCTTACTGCCTACCAAAGGATTGACTCTGCCCTTTGTCAGCTACGGTGGCAGCAGCCTTATGGTGTGTTGCGCCATGGTCGGCATGATGCTGCGCATCAGTCACGAACTTCACACCGGTAGTCCACCAGTGCGGAGGCCTCGCTATGAGCGATAACCTGCGCGTAATGATTATGGCCGGCGGTACCGGAGGACATGTGTTTCCGGCGCTGGCTGTTGCCGATCAGTTGCGCACGGCAAATACCAGAGTTTCCTGGTTGGGCACACGCCGCGGCATTGAGTCCGAGTTGGTACCAAACCATGGTATCGATATTAATTATATGGATATCGAAGGCATCCGTGGACGCGGTGTGGGCGCACTTTTGAAAGCGCCGATTCTATTGTGGCGCTCTATTCGTCAGGCACTGTCTATACTCGCCGAGTTTAGGCCGCAGGTGGTTCTGGGTATGGGTGGTTTTGCCTCAGGACCGGGCGCTGTTGCGGCCAGACTTAAGGGCATTCCGATTGTTATTCACGAGCAAAACTCGGTGGCTGGCACCACTAATCGACTGTCTGCCCGCATTGCCACAAGAGTTATGCAAGGATTTCCAGATACATTGAGAGGCGGTGAGTGGTGCGGTAATCCAGTACGTCCGGCAATTGCCAATCTTGCGCCACCGCAACAGCGCTTTGCCGAGCGCAAAGGCGCCACCAAACTGTTGATTTTAGGCGGCAGTCGCGGCGCACTGGCCATTAACAGCATGCTGCCAAAGGCACTGGCTCGCATCGATAGCAGCGTCCGCCCAGAGGTGATTCATCAAACAGGTAGGGCTCATTTGCAAGCCACAATCGATGACTACCAAAACCTCGGTCTGAACGTGAAAAACGGCAAGATCAATGTGGTCGCCTTTATCGATGCTATGGAAGATGCCTATGACTGGGCCGACTTCGTTATCTGTCGCGCCGGTGCACTAACGGTGGCTGAACTGACTTCGGCAGGTCTGGGGTCATTGTTGATTCCATTTCCCTTTGCTATCGACGACCACCAGACCTCCAATGGCCAGCTTTTGGTCGATCAGGGTGCAGCGTCAATGTTGCAGCAATCCCAGCTCACGCCAGAAATACTGGCCAACGAGATCAATAGTATTTGTAACCGACCTGAGCAGCGACTCAATATGGCTATGTGTGCCCGTGAACTGGCCAAAAATGATGCAGCTCAAACAGTGGCTAAAGTTTGTCTGGAGGTGGCCAATGGTCAATAGTGTTAACTTCCAGCCGCCAGAGATGCGACGTATTCGCCGGATCCACTTTGTCGGTATCGGTGGCAGCGGCATGTGCGGTATCGCCGAGGTACTGTTAAATCAGGGCTATGAAATTTCCGGTTCTGATATCAGCGCCAATGCTAGTGTCAGACGCCTTACCAATGCGGGCGCAATCGTATTTATTGGCCACAGTGAATCTAATATCGATGGTGCAGATGTGGTGGTTAAATCCTCCGCGGTCACTCTCGAAAACCCAGAGATTGCCAGCGCCCGAGACCGTGGTATTCCAGTGGTGCGTCGCGCTGAGATGCTCGCCGAGCTGATGCGCTATCGCCATGGCATTGCCATAGCCGGCACCCATGGCAAGACTACAACCACCAGTTTAATCACCGCTATATTGGCCGAGGCTGGCCGCGATCCGACCTTTGTTGTCGGCGGTCGAGTGAATAGTGTTGGCACCAATGCAAAGTTGGGTGGAAGCCGCTATTTAGTCGCTGAAGCCGATGAGAGCGATGCCTCATTCCTGCATTTGCAGCCGATGGTATCAGTGGTGACCAATATCGAAGCAGACCATATGGAAACCTATGGCTTTGACTTTGAGGTGATGAAAAAGACCTATATCGAATTTTTACATAATCTGCCCTTTTACGGGCTGGCGGTGATGTGTATCGACGATGAGGTTATCCGCGGCTTGCTGGTCGATGTGGCGCGGCCATTGCTGACCTATGGCTTTAGCGATGATGCGGCCTATCGTATCAGTGACCTGCGTGCCGAAAAGCGTCAATGTCACTTTGTGATTGATCGCCCAGATGGTCTGTCATCACTGAATATCAGTTTAGATATCCCCGGTCGACACAATGCTTTAAATGCAGCGGCAGCGATTGCTGTGGCCAGCGATGAAGGGATTCCTGATCAGGCTATTATTGATGGTCTGTCTAAATTTGGTGGCGTGGGTCGGCGCTTTGAAGTGATTGGTGATTACCCCGTAGAGGGCGGTAACGCCATGCTGGTAGATGACTATGGCCATCACCCCACGGAAGTGAAGGCGACTATTCAGGCAGTCCGCGATGGCTGGCCTGAAAAGCGGCTGGTAATGGTTTTCCAGCCCCATAGATACACCAGAACCCGAGATCTGTACGAAGATTTTGTGCAGGTGCTGTCCGAGGTCGATGTGCTGTTAGTGTTGGATGTGTATACGGCAGGTGAAGAGGCGATTCCCGGTGCAGGCAGCAAAAATATTTGCGGCAGCATCCGCCAGCGCGGCGGCATAGATCCCATTTATGTGGAGTCCATTGAAGAGGTTCCACAGCTGCTCGGTGAGCTGGTTCGGGGCGACGACCTGGTTATGACTCAGGGTGCTGGCAGTGTCAGTAAGCTGGTGGCGATGCTGGCTGAGAGCAAACTCCAGCGCCATCCGGAGGTAGAGCAATGAATGCCTCAACGATAAGACAGCTTGGCCGTGTCGGGTTGCTCTACGGCGGTACATCCTCCGAACGCGAGGTGTCATTGATGAGTGGCGCCGCGGTACATCAGGCACTACAGGATCTGGGTGTCGATGTGGTGGCTATTGATGCGGAGGATGATCTGTTGCAGACATTACCCAGCTACAACCTCGACCGGGTATTTATCGCCCTGCACGGCCCCGGTGGTGAAGACGGCACCTTGCAGGGTGCACTGGAATATTTAGGTCTGCCCTATACCGGCAGCGGCGTGTTGGCTTCTGCTTTGGCAATGGACAAATTGCGCTGCAAGCAAATGTGGCAGGGCATTGGTTTGGCCACTGCTGATTTTGCCGTTCTTGATAAGCATTCTGACTGGGCCGGCATTGTGCAGTCGCTGGGTGGTAGAGCCATGGTCAAGCCAGCCTGTGAAGGTTCGAGCATAGGTATGAGCCGCGCTGAAAATCCCGCACAGTTGCAACAGGCTTGGCAGCATGCTGCTGAGTTTGATATGACCGTGATTGCCGAACCCCTGCTAGAGGGCGCGGAGTACACCGTCGCTATTTTGGGCGATCGGGCACTGCCTTCTATTCGCATTCGTACCGACGAAGTTTTTTACGACTATCAGGCCAAGTATTTTTCAGATGACACCCAGTATCAATGCCCCAGCGACCTCTCTCCAGAGCGCGAGGCTGAAATACTCAAGTTGTCTATGGATGCATTTAACTCAGTGGGTTGCAGCGGCTGGGGCCGGGTCGATCTGATGATGGACAGCAACCAGCAATTTCAGCTGTTGGAAGTCAACACCTCCCCCGGTATGACCAGTCATAGCCTGGTACCCATGGCGGCCAAAGCTGCTGGTCTGGATTTTCAACAGTTGGTGCTCGCGATATTAGAGGAGTCTCTCTAATGGCGACACAGAATCGACGCGGTGCCAACCGCAAACAGAACTCTGGGAACAGCGCTGTTCAGAGCGCAGGCAGTAGCTGGATGGAAAATCTTTCACGCTTACTGATGGCAATGTTATTTGCCCTGGTGATCTACGGTGGCAGCCTGATCTACCAGCAGGTCGACAAGCCACTGACACAGATAATGATCGGTGGCGATTTTAATTATCTGCAACAGCAGGAGCTGACAGTATTGGTTGACAACCAGATCGATGGTGGTTTCTTGAGCGTCAACCTAACCGATTTAAGTCAGGTGCTCGAGGCTCATCCATGGGTTGATCAGGTCAGTATTAGGCGTCAGTGGCCATCCACTCTAAAGGTGGAGGTATTAGAGGAAGTACCTATAGCGCGTTGGGGTGCAGAGGGGTTTCTAAATCGACTCGGTGAAGAGCTGGTGATTGCAGACAACAGCAAACTGGACGCACTGCCAGTGCTGCGCGCCAAGTATGGTACCTCGCAAGAGATGATGCAGGAGTATCAATTGATGGCAGAGCTGTTGCTTCCGACTGGCGTAAAGCTGGTTGAGTTGCAGCGCGACAGTCTCGGTGCCTGGCGAGTAGATACCGCATCAGGCATGCGCCTGGTATTGGGGCGCGACCAGATTGCAGAAAAAATCAGACGATTTGCTCTGGTGTGGAAATCCGGACTGAATCAACAATTAACCAGTATTAAAACTATAGATCTGCGTTACCCCAATGGATTAGCCGTGGCTTGGAAAGACGGCGTATTGATTGGCGCGCAGCACGACACTGAGGCAAATACAGCTCAATCTGTGCAGGGTTAAGCAGGCGCTTCTGAGGAAAAATTATGGCTAATACAAATGAAGAGAACATGATCGTCGCGCTGGATATTGGCACCTCAAAGGTGGTGGCAATTGTGGGTGCAGTAGGCGCCAATGGCGATCTGGAAATAGTTGGTACCGGGATGCATGAATCCTCCGGTCTGAAGAAGGGTGTGGTGGTCAATATCGAGGCAACGGTCACCTCAATTCAGCGTGCGGTTGAAGAGGCTGAGCTGATGGCTGGCTGTTCAATTCACTCCGTCTATGCAGGCATTGCCGGCAGCCATATTCGCAGCCTTAACTCCCACGGTATTGTTGCTATCCGCGATCGCGAAGTGCAGCAGCTCGATGTTGAGCGGGTTATCGATGCCGCCCGTGCCGTAGCCATTCCCGCCGATCAGGAAATTCTCCATGTGCTGCCTCAGGAATACATTATTGACGATCAGGAAGGGGTTCATGAGCCAGTTGGCATGTCCGGCGTGCGACTTGAAGCCAAGGTCCACCTCGTTACCTGTGCCGCCAATGCTGCACAGAATATTAAAAAGTCCATCCGCCGCTGTGGTCTGGATGTAGATGAAGTTGTTTTAGAGCAACTGGCATCCAGCTATGCGGTACTCACTGAAGATGAAAAGCAGCTCGGTGTGGCGCTGGTTGATATAGGGGGTGGCACCACAGATATCGCCATCTTTACCGAGGGCGCCATTCGCCATACAGGTGTGATTCCTATCGCCGGTGATCAGGTCACCAATGACATCGCTATGGCACTGCGCACACCCACGCCACATGCCGAAGAGCTAAAGATCAAATACGCCTGCGCACTAGCCAAACTTGCCCGCCCAGAGGAGACGGTCAAGGTGCCCAGTGTTGGTGATCGCGAAGCGCGAGATATGTCGCGCCAGTTGTTGGCCGAAGTGGTCGAACCGCGCTATGACGAGTTGTTTACTCTGGTTCAGGCAGAGCTTCGCCGCAGTGGTTTTGAAGAGTTAATAGCTGCTGGTGTAGTACTCACCGGTGGCACATCAAAAATGGAAGGAGTTACCGAACTGGCGGAAGAAATCTTCCATATGCCAGTGCGAATCGGTACGCCGGTCAATGTAAAAGGCCTGTCGGATATTGTTAATAATCCAATTTATTCGACGGGAGTTGGTCTGTTGCACTTCGGTGTTCAGGAGCAGCGCAGGGAAGGTCTTGGCGATACGGGCAAGGCAAACACGGACAGTGTCTGGGATAGAGTCAAAGGGTTTTTCCAGGGTGGACTGTAAGGGTCACATAACGTGGCTATGAAATTTAATTGTGAGGCGCAAATAAGGGGTTACCTATGTTCGAACTAGTAGACAGCATTCCAAAGAATGCAGAAATCAAAGTAGTTGGTGTTGGTGGGGGCGGCGGCAATGCTGTTCGCCACATGATGGCGAGCAATATCGATGGGGTGCACTTTATCTGTGCCAACACCGATGCTCAGTCACTCAATGACTTAGAAAATGCCACTGTATTGCAGCTTGGCGGCACCTTGACCAAAGGTCTTGGTGCCGGAGCCAATCCAGAAGTGGGTCGTCAGGCCGCTCTGGAAGACAAAGAGCGCATTGCTCAGGTTCTCGAAGGCGCAGATATGGTATTTATTACTGCCGGTATGGGTGGTGGTACAGGCACAGGTGGCGCTCCAGTGATTGCTGAAGTTGCCAAGCAGATGGGTATTTTGACTGTTGGCGTAGTGACGCGTCCGTTCTCTTTTGAAGGCCGCAAGCGTATGGCAATTGCCGATGAGGGTATTGCCGCTCTTAAAGAGCGCGTCGACTCATTGATAATTGTGCCCAATGAAAAGCTGATGCAGGTGCTGGGCAAAGAAATGACCGTAATCAACGCCTTTAAACAGGCCAATGATGTGCTGTTTGGCGCTGTTCAGGGTATTACCGATCTGATAATGCTCGACGGCCTGATCAATGTCGATTTCGCCGATGTGCGCACGGTTATGGCAGAGATGGGTATGGCCATGATGGGCACTGGTGAAGCCAGTGGTGCAGACCGTGCCAAAGTGGCCGCCGAAGGCGCTATTAAGTGTCCTCTGTTGGAAGACATAAACCTTCAGGGCGCCAAAGGCATTCTGGTTAATATCACCAGTGGTTACGACCTCACGCTGGGTGAGTTTGAAGATGTGGGCGATACCATTCGCAGTTTTGCTGACGAAGATGCCACCATTATTGTCGGCAGCGTATTTGAACCAGAGCTAGAAGATCAGCTGCGCGTCACCGTGGTAGCCACAGGTCTGCGTGGTGTTGCCGCCAAGACTGGCCCCCGCGGCGTAGTCGTTGACAATCAACCGGCGCGCAGAACAGCCAGTGGTGATATCGATTACGGTCGTCTGGATAAACCGACCATCAACCGTCGCAATACAACTGCGGCCGATGGCTCAACGGCACGTAAAATGGATATCAATGCTGATCCAGAGATGGATTATTTGGATGTACCAGCATTCTTGCGCAAGCAAGCTGACTAATTCCCCTGTTAGTCAATGGTAGTAGGGCCCTCTATCGCCTCGCCTCAGATTATAAAATCTTGGTGATAGAGGGCTTGTCTGTTAGAATTTGCACCTTATTCTGCTAAGGTGTAGCCATGATTAGGCAGCGCACGTTAAAAAATGTAATACGTGCTACTGGCGTGGGATTACACACCGGTGAAAAAGTCTACCTGACTCTCCACCCCGCTGAGCCTGATAGCGGCATAGTTTTCCGTCGCACCGACCTCGATCCGATGGTCGAAATTGCCGCCACAGCGGAGAATGTTGGCGACACGACTCTCTCTACAACCCTCGTCAATGGTGATGTTCGCGTCTCCACCATTGAACATTTGCTATCTGCTCTGGCCGGTCTCGGCATCGACAATATTGTTATTGATGTGTCGGCCCCGGAGATCCCCATTATGGATGGCAGCGCTGGCCCATTCGTGTTTTTACTGCAATCCGCAGGAATCTTCGAGCAGGATGCACCGAAGAAATTTATTCGTATCAAGCGCCCCGTCACCGTAAAACAGGACGATAAAAGCGCTACATTTAGGCCTTTCGAGGGGTTTAAAGTCAATTTTGCTATTGACTTTGATCACCCAGTGTTCAAACATCAGGCCCTAAATGCGACCATCGATTTTTCTAGTACCTCATTTGTTAAAGAAGTCAGCAGAGCCAGAACCTTTGGCTTTATGCAAGAATTTGAATATCTGCGCTCAAAGGGTTTGGCGCGGGGCGGCAGTTTAGAGAACGCCATAGTTGTTGATGAGTTTCAAATTTTGAACGAAGACGGCTTGCGTTACGACGATGAATTCGTCAAACATAAGATCCTGGACGCCATCGGCGACCTCTACTTGCTGGGAAACAGCCTGATAGGGGAGTTTGATGCGCATAAATCTGGGCATGGACTCAATAATGCGTCATTACGCGCATTAATCGCAGATACGGATGCCTGGGAAGTAGTCACTTTTATTGATAATCCGGAAGATGTGCCGATATCGTACATTCAACCGAATTAATTTTTTAATAGTTTTTGAGTGAGATAGGGCATTAAACTCCAGTGAAAATCATTCTTATCAGCAGTCGAGCGGAAAAGGTTAGAACAATTAGCCTTAACAGCTGGGCCAAAGGCATATTGTCCGTGCTGCTACTGGGTATACCAGTGGCTGCTGGTACGTTGCTGGGCGTTAAGATTGCTGATGGACGCTGGGAACTGCTGTTCGACAATAGTATCGGTGAAATGCAGCACCAGTTGGTTATCCAACAAGAGGAAGTGGATGCTGGTCGCGATCAAGTAGCCAGTTCGCTCTCCGCAATGACAGTCAAATTAGCTCAGATGCGCTCCCGACTGGTTCGATTGGACGCGCTGGGTGAGCAACTTACCCAGATCGCCAGCCTTGAGGACGGAGAATTCGACTTTTCTGTGGCCCCAGGTCTAGGTGGCCCCGACACCCAGTTGGTCAAAGAGACGGCCAGTGCAATCGATATCCAAGAGGAGTTGGCAACATTGTTTGCGCGACTCGACAGCAATCTAGATAGCCGCGAATCCCAGCTGCAGGTCCTGCAGTCTATGCTGGCTGACAATCGTATAAAAAGTGAGCGCATGGTGGCCGGACGTCCTATCGTCAAAGGCTGGATGTCCTCAGAATACGGTATGCGCACCGACCCCTTCCACGGTGAAAAACGCTGGCACGCCGGAGTTGATTTCGCCGGTCGGCGCGGTGCAGAGGTTATTGCCGTCGCCTCAGGTGTTGTGACCTGGTCCGGCGATCGCAGCGGATACGGTAAAATGGTTGAAATCAACCACAGCGACGGCTTTGTAACCCGTTATGCGCACAATGAAAAGAATGTCGCTAAATTGGGTGCCATTGTTAAAAAAGGCGAACTTATCGCCACTATGGGCAGTTCAGGACGCTCTACGGGTCCCCATGTCCACTTTGAAGTCTACAAAAACGGTCGCACAGTCGACCCAGCCTCCTATATCAAACGCACCAGCCGCTAAACCTCGATCGAAATCTATCTGTTTGTCTGGGGAGCGGGATAGCTCTCTGTTTCTTTCGTTTATACCTATGGAAAAGCACAATGTTTGGCAACATCCTTAAAAAAGTGTTCGGCACTAGCAATGACCGTGAACTGCGCAGCATGCGCAAAACCGTCAGCAAAATAAATGCCCTCGAAGAAGGCCTCAAAGCATTAAATGATGCAGATCTCAGAGCGCAAACAGGCCTCCTGAGAGAGCGATTGGCGCAGGGTGAAACCCTGGATCAAGTGCTACCAGATGCCTTTGCGGTGGTGCGTGAAACAGCCAGCCGCGTGATGGGCATGCGTCATTTTGACGTGCAAATGATTGGTGGTATTACCTTGCACAGTGGCAAGATCGCCGAGATGCGTACCGGTGAGGGTAAAACTCTGGTCGCCACCCTGGCAGCTTATCTCAATGCTCTGCCAGCCGCCGGCGTCCATGTTATTACTGTCAATGATTATCTGGCGCGACGCGATGCCCAGTGGATGGCACCGCTTTATCAGGCGCTGGGTTTGTCCGTGGGTGTGGTGCAGTCCTTTCAGGGCCCAGATAGTCCTAACTCCTTCCGCCTCAACCCAAAGGATGGCAGCGAACTGCAGCCCAGCAGTCGACAGGACGCCTATGCAGCCGATATCACCTATGGCACCAACAATGAATTTGGTTTTGACTATCTGCGTGACAATATGGCCCTGCGTCTGGAAGATAAGTCCCAGCGCGGTCTCGCCTTTGCCATTATCGATGAGGTGGATTCAATCCTTATCGATGAGGCCAGAACGCCCCTAGTCATTTCCGGAGCAGCTCAGGATAGCTCAGCACTCTACCAAACAATAAATGCATTGACGCTCAAGCTCAGGGCACAGATTGACGCCGAGGATATCGCAGATCCTGAAGCTGATACCGAAGCAGAGCAAATTCTCGGCGACTTTGTGGTTGATGAAAAGACTCGCGGTGTCGAGTTGACCGAGAGCGGTCATCAGAAAGTGGAAGAAATTTTAATCGGCGAAGGCCTGCTTGAGCAGGACGAAAGCCTGTATATGGCCAGTAATCTCGGTCTGTTACATCATGTGCACTCGGCCCTTAGAGCCCAGCACCTGTTCCAAAAAGATGTCGAATATATCGTGCAGGGTGGGCAGGCAGTGCTAATTGATGAGCACACTGGCCGCACCATGGCTGGCCGGCGTCTATCGGAAGGCCTGCATCAGGCGATTGAAGCCAAAGAGGGACTGGAGATACAGCAGGAGAGCCAGACTCTGGCCTCGACCACATTCCAGAATTACTTCCGCATCTATCAAAAGCTCGCTGGTATGACTGGCACAGCGGATACCGAAGCCTATGAATTTCAGCAGATCTATGGTCTGCAGGTGATGGTGATACCAACCAATGTCGATGTTCTGCGCATAGATCTCAATGACCTGGTATTTCTCAGTCAGGAAGAGAAATTTGAGGCAGTTATTGACGATATTAATGAAATCGTCGAAAAAGGCGCGCCAGTGCTGGTCGGCACAGCGTCGGTAGAAACATCCGAACTGCTGTCAGGCATGCTCAAAAAAGCCAAGATCAAACACAGCGTGCTTAACGCCAAGCAGCATGAACTCGAAGCCAATATTATCGTCAATGCCGGCCGACCCGGTGCGGTTACCATCGCCACTAATATGGCCGGACGTGGTACCGATATTGTGTTGGGCGGTAATATCGAAGCAGAACTTAAGGAGCTCAAAGAGAAGGGCAAGGACAGCGATAAGAAGGTAGCCGAGATCAAGGCTGACTGGACAGAGCGCCATGCCAAGGTTATCGAAGCTGGCGGTCTGCATATTGTCGCCACAGAGCGTCACGAGTCGCGCCGTATTGATAACCAGTTGCGCGGCCGATCAGGGCGTCAGGGTGATCCCGGTGTCTCGCGTTTCTATCTCTCACTAGAAGATCCATTGATGCGTCTGTTTGCCTCAGATCGGGTCAAAAATCTGATGCGCTCCATGGGCATGGAACATGGTGAGGCTATCGAGCATCGCATGGTTACCAATGCCATTGTTAAGGCGCAGCGCAAAGTCGAAGGCCGTAACTTTGATATTCGTAAGCATCTCCTAGAATATGATGATGTGGCCAACGATCAACGCCAGGTAATCTATCAGCAGCGTAACGATCTCCTGCAAGATGGCGATATCTCCGATGTGATTACCAATGTGCGCGAAGATGTGATGGACTCTTGCATCAGCAACTATATACCGCCGCAGAGCCTCGAAGAGCAGTGGGATATCAGCGGCTTAGAAAAAGCCCTGACCAATGAATTTACCACCGAAGTACCGGTTCAGACATGGCTCGATGAAGACACGCGCCTAGACGAAGAAACATTGCGCAACCGCATTATCGACTTGGTGCAGGCCAACTATGCCACGCGCTATGCTCATGTCGGCGAGCAGATGCGTGAGGTTGAGCGGCAGATAATGCTGCAGGTGTTAGATAACCTGTGGAAAGAGCATCTGGCCAGTATGGATCAGTTGCGACAGGGCATCGGCCTGCGCGCCTACGCCCAGAAAAACCCCAAACAGGAATATAAGCGCGAATCGTTTGCCCTGTTCGAAAGCTTGCTCGACAATATTAAATACGAGACCATTCGCTACCTCAGCCATATCGAAGTAGCGACTCGGGACGATATGGCGCGGCTGGAGCAGCAGCGTCGCGAAGAGCAGAAAGGTCGAGAGTATCAACATGCCGAGGCCGCTGGTATTGATGATGACAGCCAACCCGCCGCCGCGGCCCCTCTGCCACAGCGTCGCGGGCCCAAGGTGGGGCGCAATGATCTCTGTCCCTGTGGGTCAGGTAAAAAATACAAACATTGTCACGGCAAAATTTAGATTTAAGAGAGAAGGCAATAAACAATGGCAACAGGCGAAGGAAAGCTACCCACCATGCACCCCATTGCTGGCTTTAAGCTAGGCACAGCGAGCGCAGGTATTAAAACACCGGGGCGCAAAGATCTGGTGGTTATGGAAATTGCCGAAGGCAGCACAGTGGCTGGATTATTTACCCAAAATGCCTTTTGCGCGGCGCCAGTCACTGTTGCCAAACAGCATCTTGCTAACTCCAGTCCGAAATATTTATTGGTCAACACAGGCAATGCCAATGCCGGTACCGGCGAGCAGGGCATGAACGATGCACTGCAAAGCTGTGATGCTCTGGCCGCAGCCACTTCGGCACATAGAGAACAGATACTGCCATTCTCTACCGGCGTGATTGGCGAGCCAATGCCAATGGACAGGTTGATCAGCGGCCTACCCGCCGCGATCGCAGCGCTGAATGAAAATGGATGGGCCGATGCCGCCAAGGGCATATTAACCACAGATACCAGAGCCAAGGGCGCTTCATTGCAATATGGCGCCGACAGCGTGGTATGCATTACCGGCATTACCAAAGGGTCGGGCATGATCAAGCCCAATATGGCCACTATGCTGGCTTATGTGGCCACCGATGCGGTTGTGGATGCTGAGCTATTGCATCGCGCACTCAGGCTGGCCAATGAAAAATCCTTTAACCGCATTACCGTCGATAGCGACACCTCAACCAATGATGCAGTGATTTTGGTTGCTACAGGAAGCAGCGGTGTCACCATTGACGAAGAGTCCTTCGATCAATTTGTCAGCCAGCTGAAAACTGTTTTCATCCAATTGGCCCAGGCCATTATTCGCGATGGTGAAGGCGCCAGTAAGTTTGTTTCGGTGCTGGTAGAACGCGCCTCAGATACAGATGAAGCGCTGGCAGTGGCCTACACCATTGCTGAATCACCGCTGGTTAAAACAGCGCTGGCAGCCTCAGACCCCAACTGGGGCAGAATACTTGCCGCCATTGGCAGGGCAGGGGTAACTCATCTCGATGTCGCTGCCGTGCAGGTGCATTTAAATTCAGTATTAATTGCTGAGAACGGAGCCAGGGCCGCCAGTTATAGCGAAGAGGCGGGACAGGCTGCCATGCAGCCAGAAGAGATTGAAATACGCGTTGCGCTAAATCGCGGTCAGGCTCAAGAGACAGTCTGGACTACCGATCTCACCTACGAATATGTGCGGATTAATGCCGAGTACAGAACCTAGGTAGCCGATGCAATCGATAAAGCGTATCCATGTGGTTGCCGCGGTTATCTATGGTGACTCAGAGCAAATCCTAATTGCGCGACGACCACAGCACCTGCATCAGGGCGGATTGTGGGAGTTCCCGGGCGGCAAAGTCGAAGCCGGCGAAAGCGCTTATCAGGGACTGGTGAGAGAACTCAACGAAGAGTTGGCGATCAATGTCACCACAGCAACCCCCTTTATGCAGGTATCTCACGACTACAGCGACAAGCAGGTGTTATTAGATATCTGGCAGGTGACCGCCTTTACAGGACAGCCCAGAGGTGTTGAGGGTCAAGACTGCCGTTGGGTGCCGCTAACTGAGCTACTGGGAGAATCTAGCGCCTATCAATTTCCCGACGCCAATAAATCGATATTGCAAAAATTGGCCGCTAGTCGACCTCATAACCCTGCATAACTGCCTCAGAATCAAGCGCCGGCTCACCGGCAATAGCGAAACTCTCAGTCGCCCAGTCGCCAAAATCTATCTGTTGGCAGCGCTTGGAACAAAAAGGCCGGTAGATATTCTCTTCAATCCACTCAACATCTGTTTTACAGGTGCCGCACTGCACTATCGCAACCTTTGGCTCTGTACTCATCACTTGCCCGCCACTGCTAAAAACTGTTGGTGAAGCTGCAGCACGCGGCTGGCAATGCTGTCCTCACCCATTGAATTATCAAACACAAAATCCGCTTTACTGCGTTTATCCTCACGCGACATCTGCGCATCAATAATACGTTGAATTTGCTCCGGCGTATTGCCGTCTCGCGCGGTGGCGCGCTCAATCTGCAGTGCAACTGGCACATCGACCAGCAGCACCGTGCTCACCAGCTGATGCTGGTCAGTTTCAAACAGAAGAGGAGATTCCAGAATGACATAGGGACAGTCGGCCAGCGAGGCCTGCAACTGCGCTAATATCCAATCGCGTATCAATGGGTGAAGAAGAGTCTCAAGCCAGACTTTCTGCTGCGCATCGGCAAAAATAATACTGCGAAGTGCGGCACGATCTAAGCCGCCATCAGCAAGAATTAGCTCGGGGCCAAAATGTTCCTCAATCGCCTTTAATGCTGGCATACCAGGCTCAACCACTGCGCGCGAAGCATAGTCTGCATCTACAGAGTCGATACCCAGCGCCTTAAAAGCCTTGGCAACAGTGCTTTTACCACTGCCAATACCGCCAGTAAGACCGACAATAAGTGGGGTATTTATAGAACTGGTTTCGACCACGGATCTGCACTCAGGCTGAGAAAAGGCGCTCGCCTAAAGATTAAAAATCGCTAGGTAAGCGGCCAGAATCTTATCACCCCAGACAAACGCAATCCAACCCGCCATAGCTAAAAAAGGCCCAAAGGCAATCGTGGTTTCACGCCCGCGTCCAGCAAACATAATACCGGCAATACCGACCACAGCCCCCACCGCCGTCGACAGTAAAATCACCATTGGCAGCATCTGCCAGCCCATCCAGGCACCCAGTGCAGCCAGCAGCTTAAAGTCACCGTAGCCCATGCCCTCTTTGCCAGTAATCATCTTAAATGCCCAGAACACCAGCCATAGCGACAGGTAGCCGGCAATAGCTCCAATCACAGCCTCAGTCAGCGGCACAAAGGTACCGCTCAAATTAGCAAATAGGCCAATCCACAGCAGCGGCAGAGTAATCTGGTCCGGCAATAGTTTTTCATGCAGATCGATACCGGTGAGCACAAGCAGAGAATAAGACAGAATCAAACTGTAAAAGGTGATGGCACCGAGACCGTACTGATAGACAAAAAATGCGGCAATTAAACCTGACAGCAATTCGACTAATGGATACTGAATTGAAATAGGGGCGGCACAGGCCCTGCAGCGACCGCGCAAAAATAGATAACTCAGCACAGGAATATTATGCTGAGGCTTAATTGCTACGCCACAGCTGGGGCAGCGCGAGGCGGGTTTAGCAAGGGTTACCGGCTCAGTAGAAACAGGCTCCAAGCCAAGAAAATCCCTGGAGTCCCGTTGCCAGCCATCGTTGAGCTGTTGCGGCAAACGCAAAATAACCACATTTAAAAAGCTGCCAATCAGCAAGCCAAAAATCAAACCCACGGCAGCCAGTACCATTGGTGATAAACCTGTCTCAATCATCATCTTTGCAAATCCCTGTGGTTGCCCAGAATATAGTTGCGAGTATACGCAAGTGGCTCCCTAAACAACATTGCCGAGCTGGAAGATAGGCAGGTACATGGCGATCAATAGGCCACCTACCAATACACCCAACACCGACATAATCATGGGTTCAAGCAGGCTGGTTAAATTATCCACAGAATTATCGACCGCTTCTTCATAATGGCTGGCAGCCTTCTCCAGCATTTCATCCAGAGCGCCAGACTCCTCACCAATCGCCGCCATCTGCTGCAGTAGCGTGGGAAACATATTGCGGTTCTTAATGGCCTGCTGCAGCTGAATTCCGGTCATCACCTCTTCGCGAATCTTCATAATGGCATCGGCATAGAGCCGATTACCCGCCGCGCCAGCCACAGATTCCAGAGCATCGACAATAGGCACGCCAGCGGAAAAGGTTGTCGACAGGGTGCGTGCAAAACGGGCAATAATCGAGTTGTAAACAATCAACCCAACTATAGGCACTTTGAGCATGGCGCCATCGACCGCACAGGCAAATTTTTCAGAGCGAAAGCGAGCCTCACGAAAAGCGATTAACCCGGCGCCAATACAGAATAATAAAAATACCCAGGACTCTCGCATCGCATCTGAAAGCCCCAATACAAAAAGAGTATAGGCCGGCAGATCAGCACCAAAGCCGCTAAAGGTCTCGGCAAAAATAGGCACCACTTTAATTAATAGAATTGCAGTCACCACCAGCGCCACCACCATCACCGCAACAGGGTAGGTCAGCGCCTTTTTAATTTTAGCTTTAAGCTGCTCAGTCTTCTCTTTATAGGTAGCAACTCTATCGAGCATAGTCTCCAGCGCACCAGCAGTTTCACCGGACTCCACCAGACTACAAAATAGATCATCAAACTGTCTTGGGTGCTTGCGCAGTGCCGCGGCAAAGCCACCACCGGCAGAGACATTGTCACGAATTTCATAGATCAAATCGCGCATCAAGGGTTTATCCGAGCCGTCGGCCACAATCTCAAAGCTCTGCACCAGCGGCACTCCAGTCTTCATCATAGTGGCGAGCTGGCGGGTAAAGACGGCAATATCAGCCGGGACAATCTTTTTGTCGCGGCTAAACATAGGTTTAGCTTTCTTTTTAATCGAGGCAGAAATAATGCCCTGTTTCCGCAGTTGGCTTTTGGCGCCAGCCAGATTATCGGAGCGCAGTTCACCCTCCACTTTTTCGCCTTTGCGGTTTTTGCCCTTAAAGGTAAACATCAATGTGTCGGCAGTCGTGGCCATAAATCAATCCCTTATCTAATACGCTATCCAAAGCTTAGTCTTTGGTAATCCTATTTGCTTCTTCAATGCTAATTTGTCCCTGCGCCGCCTTGCGCAAGGCAGAGACTCGCAATGTTCTAAATCCCTCACTAAGTGCAGTCTCCAAAATATTCAGCGAGCTGCCGCCCTCCATAATTATTTTTGATACTGCTGGCGATATTTTCAAGGTCTCG
>JAQWUP010000055.1 GCA_029242085.1 Porticoccaceae bacterium | reverse complement strand
CTGTTACCGCTGTGAAAGGGCGGTGTCCTAGGCCTCTAGACGAACGGGACGTGACTGGCTAGGAGGCGCGCATTCTAAGTAGCCACAGGTAGACTGTCAACCCTAATGGCGCTTAAATTTCAGTGCATTTGCCGTTTTCTCAATTCAGCGTTAAATCCAGCAAAAAAAGTTCTGATCCGACGTGCATTTAAAGCAAAATCCCTCTCCGCCTTCCGCGCAGCTGATCGCATATCAATAATACAGTTATTCTCATCTACCGGCGTAATACGAATCGCCATATCAGCCTTAAACGCCATAAATTTACTCTTGCTGCGCAACTCTATCTGACCCGTCACAGGATTGGTATTAACAATTGACCAACCGAGTAGTGAGCTGACGTACATGGAAAGCTGAAAGGCATCTCGCGCAGATACAGCGATAGGCTGGCTTTTGATATCTGGGTAGGCAGCTAATTGCTGCGCCGCACGCTCAATGGGGTAATCTGGGTTGCGGTCATACTCTGAACGCATTTTGCGAGCGTACACCAGCTTGGGGGGATCTTCGACATCAGTGCTTACATCATAGAGATTTGGGGCCATAATACCCTCGCTACCGAGATTGGAAAGTGTCAATATCATTGGCAGAATGCAAGAAGCCATCAATATTGGCAGATCGGTCGGCACATATTCATTGTGAACATAGCGCATTAACAGCACAGCTGAGCCAATAAGGGCAGCCAATGCACTGCCTAATACGGCGATCACAACCACCAGCAGCTTAAACTTAAATTGAATCAGCTCCAGCTCAAATGCAAGGACTACAGAACAGAGGAGGAGTAACGCAGCCTGCCCCGCGATACTAATTATTTTCATTATCTTTACCCATAGAGCTCTGTATTTTGGCTACAATGACGTACATTGATGATATTTTATACGTATTTGCATAATGACTAAAATTTTACAATCTGACAAGCTTGGCGGTGTGTGCTACGAAATTCGTGGACCTGTGCTCAACCATGCCAACTGGCTTGAGGATCAGGGCCAAAAGATAATTAAGCTGAATATTGGCAATCCCGGAGCCTTTGGGTTTGATGCGCCTGATGAAATTATTCACGATGTAATCCACAACCTGCGCGAAGCGCAGGGCTACAGCCACAGCAAAGGGCTGTTCTCGGCGCGCAAAGCAGTGATGCAGCGCTATCAGGCTCAGGGTATACAGGGGCTCGATGTAGAGGACGTGATTATGGGCAATGGCGTCAGTGAACTGATCGTTATGTCCATGCAGGCACTATTGAATCAGGGCGATGAGATACTTATCCCCTCCCCGGACTACCCGTTGTGGACTGCGGCTGTGTCCATGTCTGGTGGCACGCCAATCCATTACCAATGCAATGAAGCCGAGGACTGGCAGCCCGATGTCGCTGATATCGAATCCAAGATTACTGCCAATACACGCGGTATTGTTATTATTAACCCTAACAACCCAACAGGTGCTGTCTACTCTGAAGCGGTACTGCAACAGATTGTCGACCTCGCCGAGCGCCATAATCTTGTGGTCTTTGCCGATGAAATCTATGATCGAATTTTATATGACGGCGCTGTTCACAAGCCCTTGGCCAGCATGGTCACAGAGGTGCCCTGCCTGACCTTCAATGGTTTATCTAAGACCTATCGGCTAGCTGGTTTTCGCTCGGGCTGGATGTTGATTAGCGGCGCCAAGGACATAGCAAAAAGTTATATCGAAGGCCTCGAGATGCTCGCCTCTATGCGTCTCTGTGCGAACGCTCCCGCCATGCTGGCGGTGCAGACGGCTCTCGGCGGCTATCAGAGTATTGAGGATCTTATTTTACCCGGCGGGCGTCTGCTCGAACAACGCGATCTGGCCCATAAACTGGTGACCGATATTCCGGGCGTCAGCTGCGTAAAGCCAAAGTCTGCGATGTACCTTTTTCCCAAATTGGATGCGCAGCTGTATCCCATTGCCGATGATGAGGAAATGGTCTTAAATCTGCTAAAGGAAGAGCGCGTTCTACTGGTGCAGGGTTCTGCTTTTAATCTCAAGGACAGGCAGCATTTCCGTATCGTATTTTTACCGGATCAAGACAAGCTCACCGAAGCGATCGGGCGCTTCGCCAATTTCCTCGAGCGCTTGCGCGCCTAAACTCAGATGGAGATAGACAAGATTATGGCCAGGGAGAAACAGAGTATTTCGACCAATCACAATGCTGATCCCAGTGCCCCAGACTTTAATGGCGCTGCTATTATCGACGAAAATGGCGTTGAAGTTGCGATTACCGAAGAAATGGTTCAGAGCGCCTGCGATCAACTCGACGGCTCGAAAGAAACCGAGTAAAACTCGGTCTTTAAACTCGAAATCCGAGACGCGCAAAGTTTTTATTCGCGCTCAATACAGAGTAAAAACTAAATTCACGACGTACCGGATAGGCCTTGCGCAACTGATCAAACGCTATCCCCACAGCTTCTGCATTGTCAATACCAGCCAGCGCAGCGCGCATTCGCTGATCATCCTCGGCGACATCGTAACTCAATAAAATAGCCTCTTCCAAACTGCTGGGGTTACCCAGAGTCTGATAATTAATATCAGCCTCCGGCTTCTGTAGCGGACTCTTTCCCTGTGCATGTAAAAAGGCATCAAACACCATCTGGGTGCCATTTGTCTTGCCCTCGAGGCTGTATCCGGCAATATGCGGTGTAGCCAGGCTCACCAGTGCCAGCAGATTGAGGTTTAGCTGGGGTTCTGGCTCCCAGACATCCAGCGCGACCTGTAATCGCGAACCGGCCTGCAGGAAGGCTAGCAAGGCCTTATTGTCAACCACAGCGCCGCGACCAGCATTAATTAACAGCGCATCTGGTCTAAGTTTACTCAACACTTCCAGATCAAACAGATGATAAGTAGGAAACTCGGTATCCCTCGTAATTGGAGTATGCAGGCAAATTATGTCGCAGCCATACAGCTGCTCAAATGAACCGAGACCAGCCGCTGAGCCAGCCTTCAGAAATGGGTCGTAGACACGACAGTTAACACCCAGATCAGAGAGCCGCTGATGCAAGCGGCCACCGACATTGCCACAGCCGACAATACCCACGGTTTTAGTTTGCCAATCTGGCATTAATCGACACATCACCGACAGATCGTACTGCACCACAGCCTCGGCATTACAGCCCGGTGCATGGGCGAATCCAATACCTGCAGACTGCAGATAAGCAGTATCTATATGGTCAGTACCTATGGTCGCCGAACCGACAAATGCAACCTTCGAGTGCTCGAGTAATTGGCGGTTAACCTGAGTTACTGAGCGCACCAAAAGAATATCTGCATCCACCAGATCTGCAGCAGTAATCTCGCGCCCCGGCAGCAGAGATACCTGCCCGTATGGTGCAAACAGCTGCTGCGCTAGCGGCATATTTTGATCAGCGACAATTTTCACCATGACCTCCTTTAGAACTGCCGCGACTTTAGTCCGGCAGCGCGACTGACAAACGCATTGGCAAACCCCATTTCATCACAGAATATGGCAAACGCATCCTGATGGATACCCTGCCAGCCGATACCATCCAGTCCTGGAGCTTCTTCTATATCGGTGACAATAGTTGCCAGTTGGCGCGACAGAAATAATTGCTCACGACTGGCATCGAGCTTGTCGGCAAGCTTTTTAGCCCCGCGAATCGGCAAGTCTTGCAACTGGTCGAGGTGCTCCATAATCACATCGACGCTGGCATAATGAGACAGCAACTGCTTTGCCGTTTTGGCCCCGACACCGGGAACACCGGCAATATTGTCGCTGCTATCGCCCATCAGCGCTAAATAGTCGGCCATTTGACTGCAGCCCAGTTCAAGCTGCGCCTCCAACTCGGTCTGGGTCTTTGGCTGGGATTTACCAAAGTCCCAGTACAGGTCATTGGCTTGAATAAGCTGGGTTAAATCTTTATCGCGAGAGACCACTACGGGTTGCCCGTCGCCCTCTCGCACCTTGGTCGCAACTGCCCCAATCAGATCATCTGCCTCATAGATAGTCGATGCCATTTCGCTGATCCCCAACACACGACATAACTGGCGACAGGCGGTTAACTGGAACGCCAGTGCCTCATCCGGCAGTTCACGAGTAGCTTTATAATCCGGACAGAGCTGGTGGCGAAAGCCGCAGCCGAGGCTTTCATCAAAGGCGCAAAAAATATGGGCCGGATCTTTCTGCTTGAGGACATCCAGCAGAAAAGCGGTAAAACCATAAACTGCATGGGTCGAAAATTGGTTCTCTGCGGCGCGCCAGTTTTCAGGCAGGGTAAAATAGCTGCGAAAAATATAAATTGAGGAATCGATTAAAAAGGCTTGCATGGCATCAGTCTACGCGAGGTTAGTGAGTTGGTAATGCGCTGGATCTGTCGCCTTGGCAACATTACAGCTCTCAGCAAGTCTAGACAAAAATTGCTGCGCACGACTGGGTAAAGCGCCCTCCTCACACCAAACTAGCGCCTGCCTAACCACCGCCTGCGCGAAATTCTTATCCATCGAGCTATCAGCTTTTAAATTATCCTGACTGAGACGAAACTGCTGTCCGCAAGCGATCGAAAACATCCACTCCAACGCCTGGGGCTTTACCTCAGCCGCTTCAAAAATTCGCTGTTGTTCGTCGCTGCGACCATCTGGATGATACCAATAACCAAAGTCCTCAAGCTTGCGCCGCTCTGCGCCGGCGATACACCAGTGCGCGATCTCATGCAGCGCACTGGCGACATAGTCCTCCCGGAAGAATAGTCGGTTACGGCTATTGCCTGCGTCGGCGGGCAGATAAACCGGCTCTGCGGCGCCACCCAACAACGCGGTATTACAATGCTGGCCAAACTCTTGGTCAAATACTGTAGTAATTATTTCAAGCATTTTGAGCTCGGCTAATATCAAACGGGAATGGTAATCGGCTATCTATAAAATCAGCTATCTGTAAGTAGTCCGCTCAAGGGGCAATGCGGACGTTGAAAGCGTAATGTTACAGTAAAAATAACTGTCTTGGTAAATTGCATAATGACCCTGTCTTATCTATGTTTTTACTATATAACACTATTTGTTGTGCTTTTTAAAAAGAAAGAGTACCTTATGTAGTGTTAGTGTCTTTTGCTTTTAGCTGGCCTAAGGAGATGTATTTATGCCCAATTCGGCGATCGATCATCCGCTCAACAATGTGATTGATATCTTTACACGTAAACCTCTCTCTGAAATTTCCAACAGTAACCTAATTCGTATTGCCCCCGAACTCGATGGTCTCGAGATGCTCTACAGCAATGCTGAAAATCCTGATAAATTATTCTCGGTCAAGATATTGGCCTGGGGTCTGCGTGTTAGCGGTGAGGTTGTCGGCCTGGTGCCCTGGCTTGATGAGCTGGTTGCCTGTGACGAGATCAATGATCCTCTCAATGGCCAGTGGGAAGGCTACTACGATCAGGGGGTCGATGAAGTATTTTTTGCCGCGCCCTTGCACAAAGTCGTTGAGCTTGAAACCGCGGCAGATTACTACGAGTACCAATGTGATACTGGCCGTGAAGTTATTCAGGAGATACCAGACACCATTGGCACCCATGCGGTGCTATCGACCGATGGCTTTCACAGTATTACATTGAAGGAAGTGGTTAGCTGGCGTCTACTCCATGATGGCACCATGGAGGCAATGCTGATCAACGAGCAGAAAATGCTGAATACCCCAGTGCTTCCAGGCGATGACTGCCTCTACCCTGCTGATAAAAATGAGGATTTTCGCTACTTCTTCCAGCACCACATCGCCAATAAAATCAAAGCCCAGGACCCTGAGGCCATAGCCGCTATCTCACTGCTGGATGAGAGCTGACTAGCTAAAGGTATGACTTAGTCAGGTCTACCATAGGACATCAGGCGCTGGTAACGGCGCTCTAACAGGTCGTCCAGTGGTACCGCCTGAAGCTCGTCAACCTGCTGGGCAAGATGAGCTTTTAATGTGCTGGCCATGGCTTCGATATCGCGGTGTGCACCACCCATCGGCTCTGGAATAGTCTCATCGACAATACCCAGCTTCTGCAAATTATCTGAGGTGACGCCCATGGCTTCAGCAGCCTCTGGCGCCTTGTCACTAGTCTTCCAAATAATATTGGCACAGCCCTCGGGAGAAATAACGAAATAGGTGCTGTACTGCAGCATATTCAGTCGATCACCAACACCGATGGCCAAAGCACCGCCGGAGCTCCCCTCACCAATAACGGTACAGATAATCGGCGTGCGCAGACGCGACATAACGGCCAGATTACGGGCAATAGCTTCGGAGATATTGCGTTCTTCAGAGTCGATGCCTGGATAGGCACCGGGAGTATCAATTAATGTCAGCACTGGCATCTTAAAGCGCTCGGCAGTCTCCATCAGGCGCAGTGCCTTACGGTAACCCTCAGCTTTGGGCATGCCAAAGTTGCGCATCACCTTGTCGGTAACACCGCGGCCCTTCTCCTCACCAATCACCATAACGGGCTTGCCGTTAAGCCGCGCCACGCCCCCGACAATGGCATTGTCGTCGCCAAAATGGCGGTCGCCATGCATCTCTTCCCAGTCAGTAAAAATACGCTCGATATAATCTAGAGTATAGGGGCGATGCGGATGACGCGCGACCTGCACAACCTGCCAGGCACTGAGCTTGCTATAGATGCTTTCGGTGAGTTTGCGTGACTTGTCACGCAGCTTGGTCACTTCTTCAGCAATATTTAAATCGTTGTCATTGCCAACCAGTTGTAGTTCTTCAATCTTTGCTTCCAGCTCGGCTATTGGCTGTTCAAAAGAGAGATAGTTCAAATTCATGGTGATGGAGATCTCAGGTTACATTGACATTGTACTGTGGCGAGCATTTTAACACCTTGCGTCGCTACCGCTAGCTTTACTGGCAGATTAATTTCACCAATGAGCTAATGATAGTGCAAGGTTACCGAATTTTTTCCAAATTCTTCGCGCAATCGGGAAATTAATTCGTCCTTGGGCTGAACCTTCCACTGATTGCCCAGCTTAAGCCGCCCGCTGGCACTGGGTAGTGCGTACTGGACAGTGACCGGGCAGTTACCCTCTTTAAAGCCACTCAGAGTGTGGTGGAATTTATCCACCCAGCCTGAGCTCTCGGCACCACCGTCAAGACATAGTTCTAAACGGCTGAGCTTACTGCAGCGCGCCTCGTAAATTGATTGAATCGATTCTGCCACCATTTTTAAACCGCCAGTAAAGCTATCCTCAGACACATTCCCCTGCACCACCAACAGAGCATCTTTAACCAAAATCTCGCGATAGGCATTGAACTTCTCGGCCCAGACCGACAATTCAACTCGGCCACTTTTATCGTCCAGAGTTAAGAAAGCAAAGCTATCACCGCGCTTATTTTTCATAATCCGCATACCCACAACCATACCGGAGATCGTCGAACTCTCTTTGCCCGGGCGCAGATCGGCTATCCGGTTGGGTAGCATTTGCTTGAGCTCTTCTTCATATTCGTCGATCGGGTGACCGGTCAGATAGAGCCCTAGGGTTTCTTTCTCTCCATTCAAACGGTCTTTGACAGACAGAGTACGTGCGGCGCTATAGCTGTTGTAATTAATATCAGAGGCGCTGTCGACGATAGAGTCACCAAATAGATCACCCATACCGCTGCTGGTATTGCGCGCATGCTGCTCGGCCAGTTTCACCGCCTCGTCCATCCCGGCGAGCATTACGGCGCGACGAAAACCAATTTCCCCCCGGGGGCCAATTTCATCGAGGGCGCCGCTGCGAATCATCGCTTCAAGTGCCCGTTTATTCACCTTGCGTCCATCGACTCGAGCGCAGAAATCAAACATATCCTTAAACGGACCACCCTCAGTTCTGGCGGCAATAATATTTTCTACCGGCCCCTCACCCAATCCTTTAATAGCGCCCAAACCGTAGAGTACACGTCCCTCGATATCGACACTAAAATGGAACTGGCCATTGTTTACATCCGGCGGCAACAGGTCTAAACCCATAGCGCGACACTCGTCGATAAAGGTCACCACCTTGTCAGTCTTATCCATATCGGACGAAATCGTCGCCGCCATAAACTCTGCCGGATAATGCGCTTTTAGCCAGCCTGTTTGATAGGCGACCAGGGCATAGGCGGCAGAGTGAGATTTATTGAACCCATAGCCGGCAAATTTTTCCATCAGGTCAAAAATATTCGATGCCAGCTCCTGTTCAAAGCCTTTATTAACCGCACCCTGTGTGAACAACTCGCGCTGCTTAGCCATCTCATCAGCATTTTTCTTACCCATGGCGCGACGTAACAAATCAGCGCCGCCCAGAGTATAGCCACCCATTTCCTGGGCGATCTGCATGACCTGCTCCTGATACAGAATAATACCGTAGGTCGGTTCAAGGGCTGGTTTTAGGCACTCGTGTTGATACTGGATATGCGGGTAGCTGACCTCGGCACGGCCCTTTTTACGATTGATGAAGTCATCGACCATACCTGACTGCAAAGGGCCGGGGCGGAACAGTGCCACCAGTGCCACAATATCTTCAAATCGATCCGGGCCAAGCTTTTTAATCAGCTCTTTCATTCCCCGTGATTCAAGCTGGAAGACAGCGGTAGTTTCGGCACGCTGCATCATTTTAAAGGTCTCGATATCGTCGAGTGGAATTCTCTCGATATCCAGAGGCTCCTCGGCATTGCGCGCGCGTGACCGGTTTATCATGCGCACAGCCCAGTCGATAATGGTCAAGGTGCGCAGACCCAAAAAGTCAAATTTGACTAGGCCGGCCTCTTCTACATCACTTTTATCAAACTGAGTAACAACGCCAGCACCGCTCTCATCACAGTAAATTGGCGCAAAATCTGTAATCACTGTGGGTGCGATAACCACACCACCCGCATGCTTGCCACAGTTGCGCGACACGCCTTCAAGCTGCAGGGCCATAGTCCAGATTTCACCGGCCTCCTCGTCCTGCTCAAGAAAATCCTTTAGCTCATCTTCCTGCTCGATGGCCTTGCCTAGGGTCATACCCACTTCAAAGGGAATCAGTTTCGATAACTTGTCGGCCAGACCGTAGGACTTACCCTGAACCCGGGCCACATCGCGCACCACCGCCTTTGCCGCCATAGTACCAAAGGTAACAATCTGCGAGACCGCATCGCGCCCATACTGCTCGGCCACATAGGCGATCACCCGATCGCGCCCTTCCATACAGAAATCAATATCGAAGTCAGGCATTGATACCCGCTCGGGATTTAGAAAGCGCTCAAATAAAAGGTCGTATTCAATAGGGTCGAGATCGGTAATCTTAAGCGCGTAAGCTACCAGAGAACCAGCACCAGAGCCACGCCCGGGGCCAACCGGAATATCGTTGTTTTTAGCCCAGCGAATAAAATCCATGACGATAAGAAAATAGCCGGGAAATCCCATCTGAATAATAATATCTAATTCAAACTTTAGCCGCTCGGCGTACAGCGCCTGCTTAGCGGGAAAATCCTCAGCACTTGAATCAAAGAGGAAGTTGAGTCGCTCTTGCAACCCTGCCTCGGACTCATTGACAAAGAATTCATTGATGGTCAGGCCATCGGGAATCGGATAATCGGGTAAGAAGTACTCGCCGAGACGAAGATCCAGATTACAGCGCTTGGCAATCTCTACACTGTTTTGCAATGCCTCGGGAATATCGGCAAACAACTCAGCCATCTCATCGGCACTGCGCAGATATTGCTGCTCGGAGTAACGCCGTTCACGACGCGGATCATCCAGAGCACGCCCCTCGTGAATACAGACTCTGGCCTCATGGGCCTCAAATTCATCTGTATTGATAAAGCGCACATCATTGGTCGCCACCACCGGACAGCTAAATTTACTGGCCAGATCTACAGCGGCGTGGAGATAGTCCTCTTCACTGGCACGGCCGGTGCGCTGTAACTCCAGGTAAAAGCGATCCTCAAATATGCCCATATACTCCAACAGCAACTGCTCGGCATCGGCACTGCGTCCAGAGATCAACGCCATGCCAATCTCCCCCGTGCGACCACCAGAGAGCGCAATTAGGCCCTGACTAAACTCTGCCAGCCATGAGCGCTTAATAGTGGGAACACCCATACGCTGACCATGCTGATAGGCCTTGGAAATAAGATTGGTGAGATTTTTATAGCCCTGTTGATCTGCGGCCAGCAGCACCAGCTGGGTGGGACTGCCCTCCCCATCTTCATCGAGAACCAGCAGATCGGCTCCGACAATAGGTTTTACCCCGACCGCTTGACTGGCTTTATAAAACTTAATCAGGCCAAAGAAATTATTAAAGTCAGTGAGCGCAACCGCAGGCATAGCCATATCAGCAGCTTTCGCTACCAGCGGCTTAATGCGCACCAACCCATCTACCAGCGAGTATTCAGAATGTAATCTTAGATGAACGAATTCATTTTTCATGCTGTCACTGGTACTTCCATTTACATGTTCTTTGTTAAAAGGTGGGCCGCATCAACGCCATAATGGACAAAGCTGTCTTCCATCAGATCAAAAACCGTGCCCTCATAAGGAGGAATACTTTTATCGGACTCAGCCACAGGCTCAATCCTTTCGCCCCATTTAATAATGCCTGCACCACAGGTCAGACCGGCGCCGAAGCTCGCCGTCAGAATAGTCATGCCCGGCTTAATCATACCCGCCTCCAGTGCATCACACATGGCCAGTGGTATAGCTGCAGCAGAAGTATTGGCGTATTTATCAATCACTACAACCACTTTTTCCATTGGGAAATTAAGACGCTTGGCCAGTGTTTGAATAATGCGAACATTGGCCTGATGCGGAATAAATAAATCGATATCCTCTGGTGTTAAATCCTCTGCCTCCAGCACATCGGCGATAGCATCGCCCATCCCTTTCACGGCGCTTTTAAAGATCTCTTGGCCTTCAAAGTTAAGTGAGACAAAAATATCATTGGTAAAATGTAATGGCGTCATACCCCAACTCGGCAGATGCAGACATTCTCGGCTATCGGGCACACAGCTCATTTTTCCTGTAAGCAGCCCCGCCCTGCTGTCTGTCGCCTCAATCACCACAGCACCGGCGCCATCGCCAAACAAAAAACACGACTCGCGCTTCTGCCAATCCATCGCCAGCGAAATTCGCTCGGCGCCGATCACCACAGCATTCTGAATAGAGCCTGATTTGATCATATCGGTGGCCACATTGAGGGCGTAGAGCCAGCTTGTGCAAGCAGAGTTAAGATCAAACGCAGCTGCTTTTTTCGCACCCAGCTTATTCTTAATATAGCTCGCAGTATTGGGACAAATTTCCTCAGGCGTAGTTGAGCCCAAT
Source organism: Porticoccaceae bacterium (assembly GCA_029242085.1). Classification (GTDB taxonomy): domain Bacteria; phylum Pseudomonadota; class Gammaproteobacteria; order Pseudomonadales; family Porticoccaceae; genus HTCC2207. The sequence continues at coordinate 14,358 of JAQWUP010000055.1, read as the reverse complement.
ATCACCAGATCCACATCCTCAGCATCGATACCAGCAGCGGCTAATGCACGCTCTGCAGCCAACCAGCCCATCTCTCCGGTCGAGACATGACTGTAGTGGCGCTGACGAATACCAGAGCGAGAAAATATCCATTCATCACTGGTATCAACAATTTGCGCCATATCATCATTGGTCATAAGAAGCGGCGGTGCATATTTGCCCCACCCGGTAATCTCTGCGTAATTCAAGCTGCTAGCTCCTGTCCCGTTATTATTATTATTATTAAAAAGAATGTAATGCTTGCCAGACCTTAACTCAAGGCCTTTCTACTGTTTGTCATAAGGATAGACTTCAGGCGGTTAGAAAAGCGGGGATTGCTCTAGTCCGAGTTCGTTTCGGACCGGCGCGAAGCTGCGACGATGAATAGGAGAAGGACCCATTCTTTGCAGTGCTTCGAGATGTTGGGCAGTGCCATAACCTTTGTTTTTAGCAAAACCATAACCCGGATACTTAGCATCCATCTCTTTCATCTCTGCATCGCGAGTGACCTTGGCAATAATTGATGCGGCGCTAATCACCTCCACCCTGCCATCGCCCTTCACCACTGCCTCACCTCTGTATTCCCATTGCGGCAGCCGATTGCCATCGACAGCCACATAGTCCGGCTGATTTTTTAGGCCGATCACAGCGCGACGCATGGCCATCAATGTAGCCTGCAATATATTAAAGCGGTCGATCTCTGCCACAGTCGCACGACCTACACACCAGCAATCCGCGCGACTCATAATATCTTTGTAGAGGTTTTCTCGCTGCCGAGCTGAGAGAGCCTTAGAGTCTGCCAGCCCCTCAATACCATGGTTGGCAGGCAGGATAACCGCAGCGGTGACAACATCCCATGCCAGAGGGCCGCGCCCGACTTCATCGACACCAGCCAGACATGTTACGCCCTTGGGCATTTTCCAGGGCTTCAAGAATGACCCCCAAGGCCCACTAACTCAGCAATAGCTGAGGCGGCGATAACACCAGATTCAACCTCCAGTTGCTGATGTAACTCATCAAAGCATGCCACCAGTGCTGAACGCTTGGTCTCGTCAAGAACACCCAGTACAGCCGCTGCCAGCTGACCCGCCTCAGCCTGGTCTTGGATAAGCTCTGGCACCAGCATCTTGTTGGCCAGAAGATTGGGAATGGAAACAAAGGGTGTTTTTATAAACGGTGACACTAATTTATACGTCAGTGCTCCCAGCTTATAACTGACAACCATAGGCTTTTTAAGCAGCATGGCTTCAAGTGCAGTGGTTCCAGATGCCAAGAGCACAGCATCTGATGCTGCCATTGCAGTATGGGACTGTTGCAGAATTAGACTGATCTCAAGCTCAGGCTGGGCGGCTAAGATATCTCTCAGCTGTGCATAACGCGCCTGATTAGCTGCCGGAATCACCAACTGCAACCCCGGCATTGAAGCCCCGAGGAGGCGCGCCGTATCGAGAAATACATCGGACATCATGTCGACTTCACCAGCGCGACTGCCGGGCATAATACAGACTACAGGCCGGCCTGAGTCCAGACCCAATTGCTGTCTCGCTGCTTGAATATCAGGTTGAGAGGCAAACTGACCGGCAAGCGGATGACCGACAAAACGCACCGGTACCTGATGCCGCTCGTAAAATTCCGCCTCAAATGGCAGCAGGCACAGCATCAGATCAACTGACTGTTTAATTTTTTTAATTCGCCCTTGACGCCAGGCCCAGACTGATGGGCTCACATAGTGAACAGTTTTTACACCAGCCTGATGCAATTTAAACTCAATGCCAGCATTAAAGTCTGGGGAGTCTATGCCAATAAAGGCCGCTGGCCGATTTTTAAGATAGCGCTTGATCACTGTGCGACGCATATTTAAAAGTTCAGGTAAGCGCTTGAGCGGCTCGACAAACCCCATTACCGATAAACGATCCATTTGGAATAGAGACTGAAAACCTTCGGCCTGCATTTTTGGACCGCCGATACCTTCAAAAATCGCCTTGGGAAACTGTTTTTTAAGCGCCCGAATCAGGTCGGCACCCAGCACATCACCAGAGGCCTCTCCAGCAACTATGGCGAAGACTGGCGTTGATAATTCCATGGTTTAGCGAATGATACCGCGAGTGGAATTCTCAACAGACGCTAGCAGCATAGTCACTATTTCATCATCACCGAGGGCCATTATTTCTTTTAGCGCCTCATCTAAGCCCAGACCACGGCGGTAGAGCAATTTGTAGGCCTTATTCGCCAGTGCTATTTGGTCACTACTGTAGCCACGACGCTTTAAGCCCTCTCGATTGATCGTTCTGGGTTCGGCCGGACTGCCAAAGGCCGTCACAAAGGCCGGCACATCATGGTAGATAAATGCCGCCGGACCAATAAAGCAATGGGGACCAATATGGACAAACTGATGGACCAGTACATAACCAGAGAGGATGGTCCAGTCACCGACATAGACATGACCGGAAATACTAGCGTTATTAACCAGGATACAGTTATTGCCAACAACGCAGTCGTGACCGATGTGAACATAGGCCATCAGCAGATTGTCATTGCCAATAACCGTTTCACTATTATCCTGTACTGTACCGCGGTGAATGGTGACACCCTCACGAATGGTGTTGTTGTCACCAATAATTAATCTCGTTGGCTCACCATTGTATTTGAGGTCGGGGGTATCATCGCCAATTGTAGAGAACTGATAAATCTTGTTATTGGCACCCATCTTGGTTGGACCACGCACCACTACATGAGAGGCGATATCGCAACCATCACCGATCTCGACATCTGGCCCAATAATGGTCCAAGGGCCGATGCTAACGTTTTCGCCAACAATCGCAGAGGGGTCAATAATCGCGGTTGGATCTATCACGCTAAGGATTCTTTATCTTGGTAGGCGCAGAGTAAGGTTGCTTCACAGCAGGTCTTACCATCAACCGTGGCGGTCGTGCGAAAACGCCAGATATTGCGTTTAACCGCTTCGATTTCAGAGCTGAGCATAAGCTGATCTCCCGGCACTACAGGGCGCTTAAAGCGCACCTTATCAACCCCGGCAAATAGATAGAGCTTGCCATCATCTGCCTTCTCGCCGGTAGTGGCAAAGCCTAACAGACCGGAAACCTGAGCCATGGCCTCGACAATCATCACGCCTGGGAAGATCGGCGCACCGGGAAAATGGCCATTAAATACGTCTTCGTTAATCGATATATTTTTATAGGCGAGGATACGCTCACCGGGCACGATCTCCACAACTCTATCGACCAATAAAAAAGGATAGCGATGAGGTAACAGCGCCATTATTTCATTTACATTCATTGTCATTGCTCAATCTACCGCTATTAGCTATTTGTTGTCGATACTACTTCTGCTGTTTCTCTAAATCTTTAAGACGCCGCGCCATGCTGTCCAGCTGACCCATACGCGCTGCATTTTTACGCCATTCTAGACTGGGTAATGCCGATGTCACTGAGGATGAGTAGACACCTGGTACAGTGATACTTTTAGTCGCCAGCGTTCTCGCCGTCAAAACCACATTGTCGCAAATACTGATGTGTCCCACCACGCACGCGGCACCTGCAAGTGTGCAATTGGCGCCAAGGGTCGCACTGCCAGCGAGACCGCTGAACGCAGCTAGGGCAGAATTATCGCCAATCACCACGTTGTGTGCTATCTGAACATGGTTATCTACAATCACGCCATTGCCAATAATGGTATTTTCCAGCGCGCCGCGGTCAATAGTGCTACAGGCACCAATCTCGACATTATTGCCAATCTCAACAGAGCCGATCTGATGAATCTTTTGGTAGCCTCCAGCTTCGTCTGGCGCAAAACCAAAGCCATCCGCACCGATTACGGTACCACTGTGAACGCGCACATAATCACCTAGAACAATGCCGTGACAGAGAGTTACATTTGCGGAAATATGGCAGTGCTCGCCCAGTATGGCTCGCGCGCCAATAAAACTATTGGCTTCGATTTGGCAACCAGAGGCCAATACAGCGCCAGCTTCAACAACCACATTGGGGCCCAGATAAACATCATCTTTCACCAGTGCCGATGGATGAACAACGGCAGAGGGATGGATACCCACCGACCGCTGCGGTGCCGGGTCAAACCAGCTGGATAACTTGGCGTAGCCCAGATAAGGGTCGGCCAAGATAAGGCAGTCACCAGTGTAAGTCTCGGCCTGCTCAGCGGTCAGCATCACAGCCTCGGCGTTACAGTTACCTAGTTGACTGGCGTATTTAGGATTTGACAGAAAGGACAGCTGACCGGCGCTGGCATTCTTTAAGCTGTTGAGTCCAGTTATTCTTGTCTCAGGATTACCACGCAACTGTGCTGTCAGATGCGTGGCGATTTCACCCAGTGAATAATCTCGACTCATTGAGTTACTTGGTCTTTTGATTGAGTCGATCAGCAACCTTGGCTGTCAGGTTACTTTCTGGCGAAGCAACCATCACAGATTCAGCGCGCAGTAGAATAGTGACGCCCTCTTCGGCAACCACTTCCTGAAGCGCTTGCTGAGCTACAGGACCGAGATCCTGCATAATTTTTTGTTGCAACTGCTGTTGCTCGGCCTGAATCTTGCGCCCTGCAAGCTCGGCATCAGCCTTGGCATATTCCATTTTTTTCTGATGTGCCACAGCCTCTTCCTGCGACCAGGTCAAACGCTTGCTTTCAGCTTCTTTGGCCAGCGACTGCAGGTCGGCGGCCGAACCCTCGTACTTGGCCTTCAGGCTGACAAAGTCTGCGCCCTGCTCGGCCTGTCGCAAACTTTCCTGAGCCGCATTAGAACCAAAAATGGCGCGCGCTATATCGACAACAGCGATTTTTTCCTCTGCCACAGCACTCATCGAAAACAGACTGGCTGAAATGACTAAAACAAGAGCTTTCATATTACCCACAAGACTTCTCCTAACTATTTAATTATTAAAATTGATTACCCAATGAGAACTGGAATACTTCAGTCTCATCAAAATCACTGCCATTTAATGGCTTGCCAATACTAAACGTAATTGGACCGAACCCACTTAACCAAGTTGCTCCTAAACCCACGGAGTAACGCAGCTCTCCGACATCAGGCTTAAAACAGTTAACCTGACTATCACCACATTTAGTGTTGAATATATTACCTGCATCAAAGAAAAATGATGCCTGCACAGACCGTTGATCTTTAAGGAATGGCAGCGGGAAGATAACATCGGCACCGAACTCAATCTGCACGTTACCGCCAATTGGATCTGGATCGTCGATAAACCGGGAGGCACAGGGCGGATTGGCCAGATTACAGGGTGTATCCTGGGGGCCCAGTGTGTTTTTCTTGAAGCCGCGAACCGAACCAAACCCACCGCCATAAAAATTCTTAAAGAACGGCATAGTGGTGGTGTCCCCGTAGCTCTCGCCGAAGCCGAGGTCCGCTCTAAGCTTTAAGGTCAGGGGACCATAGAGACCTCGCAGATATTCACCGCTATAGGTCATTTTGTAATATTCAAGACCTGAGCCAGGTAGCGCCAGCGCCAGCCCCACGCGCTGCGACGCACCTCGGGTAGCAAACATACCGCGGTTTAATGTCGACTTTACCCAGTTGGCATTAAACGTAAATACATCGAATAGGTTGCCATTTTCATTGACGAAATCAGTAATCTCTACCGAGTCAAAGGAACCAGTGGAAACATCGAGATTCTCATAGCCAAAGCCAAAGCCAATACGCTGAATATCTGAAATCGGATAGCTCCAATTTACACTTGCACCATAGGTATCAGTAGAGAAGCTAGAGATATTAAAATCACCATAATCAGTCTCACGAGCATAGATGCTATAACCGACACTGACGCCATCAATGGTGTAATAGGGCTCGGTGTAGCTAAAGCTCAAGGAGCTCTGATAGGTGCTTTTGTTGAGGCCCACACCGATCTGCTTACCCGTACCCAAGAAATTATTTTCGCTTAGGTTGGCTCCCAGAATCAGGCCTGTACCCTGAGCAAAACCAACGCTGGCTCCAACTGAACCAGAGGGCTGCTCCTCGACGCTGTAGATTACATCAAGCTGGTCATTAGTGCCTGGCACTGGCACGTTTTCAACCTGCACCTCTTTAAAGTAGCCAAGGCGCTCAAGGCGCACCTTAGAATGCTCAATCAGCGCATTGTTGGCAGAACTTCCTTCCATCTGACGCATTTCACGTCGCAATACAGTGTCTGCGGTCTTGGTATTACCGCGAAACTCGACACGGCGCACATAGGCGCGCATGCCGGGCGTAACCACAAAGGTAATCTTGGCTGTCTTGTCTTCTTCATCCACTTCGGGGAAGCCCTCTACCTGAGCAAAGGTATAGCCTTCGTTACCCAGTCGACGAGTAATATACTCACTGGATGTGGTCATCAGCGTCTGCGAGAAGGTCATACCTTCACGCATCAGAATCATCATTCGCACCTGTATTTCTGGAATCATCAACTCACCAGAAAGCTCAACCTTGCCCACGGTGTACACATCACCCTCGTCGATATTAATAGTGATATAGACTGACTCTTTATTCGGGCTGATAGAAACCTGGGTACTCTGCACCGCAAACTTGAGGTAGCCCCGATCTAGGTACCAGGTTTCGAGTGTCTCCAAGTCTCCAGATAGTTTTTCACGAGAGTATTTATCATTGCTGGATATCCACGACAGCCAGCCTGTGGTGTTCTGTTCAAACTCATCGAGCAGAACTTCTTCGGAAAAATCATTGTTACCAACAATATTAATATGGCGAATTTTAGCGACATCGCCTTCATCAATATCGATATTTATCGCCACACGATTGCGCGGCAATTTCTTGACATCAGTCTTTACCAGAGCACCGTAGCGACCCTGAGACACATATTGGCGCTGCAGCTCCTGTACCATACCTTCAAGAATGACCTGACGAAAAATCTGCCCCTCGGCCAATCCATTGTCGCGCAATGCATCTAACAGCTGATCAGTTTCAATGGCTTTGTTGCCCTCAAGGTTAATTTCAGTAACCGCTGGCCGCTCAGCCAGTCCGATCACTAAAACACCATTTTCGCGGGCCATAACAACATCGGCGAAGTATCCTGTGCGAAAAAGAGAGCGAGTTGCATCACGAACCAGCGGGTCATCGACAAGATCGCCCACAGAAATTGGCAGCGCCGCAAAAACGGTACCAGCAGAGACTCGCTGGAGACCTTCGATACGAATATCGTCGACCTGAAAAACCTCAGCATAGACAGAGGTTGCAAAGGTTGAGATGGCCAGGGCAAAAGATAATATTAAGCCGGTAAACAGACGCGTCATGTGATTATTTAAATCCGATTGTTAGTTATAATTAGAGGCTTAAAAAGGCCGTGTAATATCGTTGTAAGTTGCAAATACCATCAACCCCATCAACATGCTAAAGCCTACCTTATATCCCACCATCTGAATCCTGTCTGATACTGGAGAACCTTTAATAACCTCAATGAAGTAATACATCAGGTGACCGCCATCCAACACGGGAATCGGCAATAGGTTCATTACGCCGAGCATTATACTGAGAATGGCGACAAAGCGAATAAAATTGTCGATTCCAGAGCGCGCTGAATCCCCAGCTACCTTGGCAATGGTAATTGGACCGCTGAGGTTTTTCGGGCTGAGGTCGCCGACCACAAGTTTAGCAATGGATTTGAGAACAAACGCACTGCTCTGGTAAGTCTCTCTGATACTGCGTGGAATAGCCGTCAAGACGTTATAGTCAACATCACGCATATGCTCTTCTAGAAATTTCCCTGTGGTAGCCAGCTGCACTCCGAGCTGCCCTACTTGCTCGCCATCGCGCTCAACCAGCCGCGGCGCAACATCAACAGTAAGACGCTGTGCATCGCGCTCAATATCAAGCATCACCAGACTCTGGGCACTGCCGGATATTTCGGCAACAAACTCATTGATATCAGTAATAGGCTCGCCATTTAAAGCCACCAGGCGATCACCAGCACGAAGACCTGCTTCGTAACCGGCACCATCTTCAGCGACACCTGCCAAACTGAGTGTATCGAGCTCAAAAGGCGGACTGACACCAAGATCTCGCAGTGGTGAGGGCTCCTGTGAGTCTCGCAGCCAAGCGGAAACAGCAACAGGCAATTCATACTCTATGCTGGAATCCTGATAGGTGACCACAAAAGGAATCTCCCCTGTGGTACCGATAAAGTCAAACAACTTGCGCGACACCTGCGTCCAGGTGGTCGTCGACTGACCTGCAATGGCAACAATCTCCATACCTGGCTCAAAACCGGCCTGCTCAGCAACAGATCCTGCTTTAACCTGACCCACAATTGGCGCCAGATCGCGCTCGCCGGCGAGAAAAATCAGCCAAAAGGCAAAAAATGCGAGAATAAAGTTGGCAATAGGTCCAGCGCTGACAATTGCAATGCGCTGCCACACCGTCTTACTATTAAATGAATAGGGGCGATCAGCATCGCTAACCGTGCCCTCGCGCTCATCGAGCATTTTGACATAGCCACCTAGCGGCAGCAGTGCCAAGACAAATTCTGTGTCGCGCTTATCGCGCCACTTTAGTAAAGGCGTTCCAAACCCAATCGAAAAGCGCTCAACTTTGACACCACAACGGCGTGCAACCCAAAAATGACCAAACTCATGGATAGTGACCAGCACGCCCAGAGCGATAAAGGTGTAAAACAATGTCTGTAATAACGCCATAAACTAAGACTCAATCTCCGCTATAAAGGCCGCACTGAATGCGCGAGCCCGATTGTCGGACTCTTGGACTGCATCAAGTGATTCCGGTTCAGTAAATGATAGACCAGATAGGGTCTCACCTACCACCTGTGCGATCTGTGTAAAGCCGATGCGCTTATCGAGGAAAGCCTGCACCGCAATTTCATTAGCTGCATTGAGAATCGCTGGAGCATCCCCAGCCGCTCTCGCCGCATCAAATGCCAGCTGCAAACAGGGAAATGCCTGACCATCGGGCCGCTCAAAATTTAGCTGCGCTATTTCAAACAGGTTTAGGCTGGCTACGCCAGCATCGATGCGCTGGGGCCAAGCCAGAGCATGGGCAATCGGCGTGCGCATATCCGGGTTACCCAGCTGAGCCAACACCGAACCATCAATATATTGCACCGCCGAGTGGATAATACTCTGTGGATGCACGATCACTTCAATTTGCTCAGGACCCACATCAAATAGCCAGCAAGCCTCGATCAGCTCGAGGCCTTTATTCATCAATGAGGCGGAGTCGACCGATATCTTGCGCCCCATACTCCAATTTGGATGGGCACAGGCCTGATCTGGTGTCACTGTTTTCATCTGCTCTGCAGACCAGCCTCTAAAGGGACCACCAGAGGCTGAGAGCAGTAATTTATCAATCCCAGAGCTGTGTGTCTGCTGATAGTCGACGGGCAAGCACTGAAAAATGGCATTGTGTTCGCTATCTATGGGTAGCAATACTGAGCCAGACTCTTTAACCGCCTGCATAAACAGGCCACCAGCCATAACCAGCGACTCTTTATTAGCCAACAGTATTTTTTTACCCGCTCGCACCGCCGCCAGGGTCGGCATCAGCCCCGCGGCACCCACTATAGCTGCCATCACCGTATCCACTGCGTCGTCGCTGGCAACCTGACACAGCGCATCGATGCCATAGATAACCTCTGTCGCGCATCCAGAGGCCTGCAACAGCGACTCTAATCTGACCGCCGCCGCCTCGTCATTGACCACGGCATATTTGGCCCGATGCTGCTCACACTGTTCGGCCAGCCTGTCAATTTGCAGGTTGCCTGTCAGTGCATAGACGGAGTATTTATCCGGGTGACGCGAGATAACATCAAGGGTGCTGACACCAATTGAGCCGGTCGCGCCGAGTAGAGTGATGCGCTGCATAAGTCAGAAAGGGCTAGTGAGAGTAAACAGCAGAGCAAACAGCGGTAGCGCAGCCATAATGCCATCGATACGGTCGAGCACACCGCCATGTCCCGGCAGCAACTGGCTGCTGTCTTTAACGCCGCTGTGGCGTTTAAGCATGCTTTCAAAGAGATCGCCCAGCACCGAGTAGAGGGCAACGGGAATAATAAGAATAAACAAACTGCTGACAACCAGATCCGGCAATACTGTCACCAGACCCACAATCAACAGCAGCTGGAAAAACATCCCACCAGCGAAGCCCTCCCAGGTTTTCCCCGGACTGACAACCGGTGCCAGCTTGTGCTTACCCAGCAGGCTGCCGGCTATATAGCCACCGACATCGGCTAAGGCGATAACAGCAATGGCCAGCAGTAGCAGCCATTGACCAGACTCATGGTGCATAATTGAGGCCACAGCAGCCCAGGTAAAGGTCAGCAATAACAGGCCCAAAAGACCCAGCATCGGACGCGCGCTCCAGAGAATGGCGCTGGACGGATAGCCCTGAATCCACAAAAAGATAACGGCCCACAGGGCGACAGCAATCTGAAACATCTGTTGCGCGCGCGACTGATCAAACCGATCAAACAATCCCAGCCAATGACTTGCCGCGGCCAGCGACAGGCCAAGCAGTAGCAGATAACCGGTCTTGGCACCCTTTGAGTTCAACTTCATTAGGTTGGTCCATTCCCAGCCTGCAACAATGACCAGCAGGCCGATTACCAGCGAAAATGCCAACGCCGACAGGTTCACAAGCAGCGCTAGAAAGGCAACAGCCAGTGCGACTGCAGTAATAACACGCTGCTTAAACATGGGCATCATGCTCCACATCCCCTGTCGAACCTTCTTCACGAAGGCCAAAGCGGCGCTGTCTTAAATAGTATTCATTACAGGCCATTTCCAGAGCCTTGGCATCAAAGTCAGGCCAGTAGCAGTCGGCAAAATACAGCTCGCTGTATGCCAGTTGCCAGAGTAGAAAATTACTGATGCGCTTTTCGCCAGCGGTGCGGATACAGAGATCGGGGTCGGGAATACCATCGTCAAGCATATACTTGGCAAATACCTGCTCATCGATATCAGAGGGCCGCAATCTGCCCATCTGCACTTCGGTGGCCATTTTCTTGGCGGTATTGGCTATATCCCAACGGCCGCCATAGTCAACACAGAGATAGAGACTCAGATTGCCACTGGCCGTCATGGTTTCAGTATCGCTGATAAGAGATTTAAGCCGATCACTAAAATGACTGCGATTGCCTATTACCTTGAGACGCACATTATCATCGCGCAGCGCCTTGGCTTCTTTCTTTAAATAGGAGGAAAACAATGACATCAGCCCACGCACCTCGAGATCCGGGCGCTTCCAATTTTCGCTGCTAAATGCGAATAGCGTAATGGTATCTATACCAATCTTTTTAGCGGTTTCCAGCGCGTCGCGAATACGCTCGACGCCGGCCTCATGACCCGCTATTCCGCTGAGGCCACGCTGTTTTGCCCAGCGATTGTTGCCATCCATAATAATCGCCACATGTTTCAGCGGATGTGGATTCTCTAAGGTTAAAGGATCAGCCATGATCATCAATACCGAGGAGATTAAATCTCCATCAAGTCCTTTTCTTTAGCGGCCAGCGCTTCGTCTACGCGAGCGATAAAACGGTCGGTGATTTTCTGCACATCGTCCTGAGCTTTGCGCTCCTCATCTTCGCTGATATCTTTTTCTTTCAACAGGTCTTTGACCACTGAGAGTACATCACGGCGAACATTGCGCACACTGATCCGAGCACCCTCGGCTTCAGCTTTTGCCTGCTTGCCATAGACTTTGCGTGTCTCTTCAGTGAGCGCAGGCAGAGGGATGCGAATAACAGTACCGGCGCTAGAGGGGTTTAGGCCCAGATCAGATTTCATGATGGCTTTTTCCAAGGCCGGCACCAGCGATCTCTCCCAGGGAGTGACCGACAGGGTACGCGAATCTTCAATTACAATTGACGCAGCCTGAGCAATGGGTGTATCGACACCGTAATAATCTACTGAGATACCGTCCAGCAAGCTCGGATGGGCTCGGCCAGTGCGGATTTTATTAAAAGCGTTACCTAGAGCATCCAGAGACTTAGACATGCGCGTCTCTGCATCCTGTTTTAAATCATCAATCATATTATGTTCCCCTATCCCTCTTCGATCAGCGTGCCTTCATCGCCGCCGACCACAAGATTAAGTAATGCTCCCTGCTTTGACATACGAAACACTCTGAGCGGCATATTGTGCTCGCGACATAAACAGATCGCAGTGAGATCCATGACACCCAGCTTCTTATCCAACACCTGATCATAAGTCAGATGTGCATATAGCTCTGCATCGGGCTGCAGCATTGGATCCGCTGAATACACGCCATCCACCTTCGTTGCCTTGAGAACCACATTGGCATCTATTTCAATCCCACGCAGACAGGCTGCTGAATCGGTGGTAAAAAAAGGATTGCCGGTACCGGCTGAAAAAATCACCACCTCACCATCTTTAAGATAGCGCATAGCGCGACGGCGATCATAGTGTTCGACCACCCCACTCATTGGAATAGCCGACATAACATGGGAGGAAATGTTAGTGCGTTCCAGAGCATCGCGCATAGCCAGAGCGTTCATCACGGTGGCCAGCATACCCATATGGTCGCCAGTCACTCGATCCATACCGGCTGCATTCAAAGCAGCCCCGCGAAACAGATTGCCACCACCAATAACCAGGCCAACCTGAACACCAATGCCTACTAGTTGACCTATCTCGAGGGCCATACGATCGAGAACCTTGGGATCAATTCCAAAGCCCTCTTCACCCATGAGCTCCTCACCACTGAGCTTGAGAAGGATACGCTTGTACTTTTTCTCTTTACCGGCGGCTGGCATAACTGCTCCTTTGTCTATTTTATTCGCTGACGCCCGCTACCTGTGCAGCAACTTCTGCAGCAAAATCAACTTCGTCAACTTCAATACCCTCGCCCACTTCAAAGCGAACAAAGGAAACAACTTCAGCACCGCCAGCGGCAACAAGCTTGCCTACAGTGGTATCTGGATCCTTCACAAATGGCTGGTCAACCAGGCTGCTCTCTTTTAAGAACTTACTGACACGACCTTCAACCATCTTAGCCGCAATTTCCGGCGGCTTACCACTCTCAATAGCCTGAGCAGTAAAAATAGCTCGCTCAGCTTCAATAACATCGGCTGGCATTTGGTCAGAGCTTACTACTGCAGGGTTAACTGCTGCAACATGCATCGCCACGTCTTTCGCCAGCTCTTCAGTACCGGCAGAGAGACCAACGATAACGCCGATGCGGTTGTTACTGTGTACATAGCCGCCAACGACTGGCGCCTCAACGATACCAGCGCGACGGGCAGAGATATTCTCGCCAATCTTCTGTACCAGCGCTTCGCGAGCAGACTCAAGGCCGTCAGCCATCAGCGTAGCAATATCAGTCTGCTTGGCTGCAAAGCCAGCATCTAGAACTGTGTTGGCGAAGCCCTGAAAGCCCTCATCGCGCGCAGCAAAATCGGTCTCACTATTGACTTCCAAAACCATGCCATAGCCGCCTTCGCTCTTTACCAACACGATGCCATCTGCCGCAGTACGGCCAGCCTTTTTGGCCGCCTTCATACCGCTGGACTTGCGTAATTCTTCAATTGCTTTGTCGATATCAGCACCGGCTTCGGCCAGTGCTCTCTTGCATTCCATCATGCCTAGACCTGTGCGGTCGCGCAGCTCTTTCACTAAAGATGCTGTTACCTGTGACATTGTATTCCTCTCTTCAAACATTAATTCAGTTGGAAAAAAGGGGGCTGTGGCCCCCTTTTACATTGATCGCTGTGTCTTGCCCTACTCTGCAGCTGCAGCCTTAGGCGCCTCTTCAGCAACTGGCTCTGGTGCAGCAGCTTCTGCCACTTCAGCAACCTCTTCAACAAACTCATCTTTCTTGTTGACGGTTGCAGACTGAGCCTTGCCTTCAAGAACAGAGTCAGCGATCGACGCAGCGTACAGCTTAATCGCACGGATAGAGTCATCGTTACCCGGGATAATGTAGTCAACGCCGTCTGGATCGCTGTTAGTATCAACAATACCAACCACCGGAATACCCAGCTTGTTGGCTTCATTGATCGCGATTCGCTCGTGGTCAACATCGACAACGAACAGAATGTCAGGCAGGCCGTTCATGTCTTTGATACCACCGATAGAATTCTCAAGCTTGGCTTTCATACGCGTGCGCGTCAGAACTTCTTTCTTACCCAGCTTATCGAATGTGCCGTCGCTCTCTTGCGTCTCCAGATCACGGAAACGGCGAATAGAGGCACGGATAGTTTTGTAGTTAGTGAGCATGCCGCCCAACCAGCGATGGCTGACATAGGGCATGCCGCAGCGCTCTGCTTGCTCTCTAACGATTTTTTGTGCAGCACGCTTGGTGCCAACAAAAAGAATTTGATTACCTTTAGCAGC
>JAQWUP010000052.1 GCA_029242085.1 Porticoccaceae bacterium | reverse complement strand
GAAATGGCTGCCGTCTGGGAATTGATTAAGACCGATGATCATGTGCACGCCGTTGTGGTACAGGCGGCTGATGGTAGAGCGTTCTCGACTGGAAAGGATATTAAGGAAACCGATTCAATCTGGCGAGAAGGTGTGGTGTGGTCACAGTGGGATCCCGGTAAAAAAATCGGTCCCAAGGAAAACGACATGTGGAAACCCATTATCTGCGCTGTGCACGGCCTGTGTTGCGGTGGTGCTTACTACTGGCTAAATGAGTCAGACATTGTGATCTGTTCTGAAGATGCGGAGTTTTTTGACCCCCATGTCAGCTTCGGCATGGTGAGTGCCTGTGAGCCTATTGGCCTCAGTCGCCGAATTGCCTACGGCGAAGTGATGCGAATGAACTTGTTAGGCAATGACGAACGTATGTCATCGGCTACTGCACTGCGCATTGGATTAGTCAGTGAAGTACTTGAGACCCGTGAAGAATTATGGAGCCGAGCCAGAGGGTTGGCCGCAAAAGTTGCAACTAAACCCACGCTGGCAACCCAGGGTACGGTCAAGGCGGTCTGGCAATCATTGGATTATGGGCTGTCGGCGGCGAAGGATCGTGCCATGCTATACATACAGGTGAATAACTTATCGGATGGGCAGGTGGATCGAGGTGTAGCAAAAAAAATACCCCATGAGGTGCGCTGAGTAACGATACGTTTTAACTGCAGGTTTTAATTAAAGAGTTTAGCTACAGAGCTTTCAGGATTAAATTGCGATGAATTTCGATTTTGATGAAGATCAATATTTTATAAAAAATGATGCTCGTCGTTTTTTATCTGACCGCTGCTCGATGGATATGGTAAGAACCTATCTGGACAGCGATGCCACTGAAATTAGTCCACTATGGCAGGAGATCGTCGAGCTGGGTTGGCTCGGCGTTGCCATTCCAGAGGAGTACGGTGGCTTGGGTATGGGTTACCTGGAACTCTGTGTTATTGCCGAGGAGCTGGGTCGAGTGGTTGCTCCTGTTCCGTTTTCGTCCAGTATTTATCTGGCAGCTGAGGCCATCGTGCAATACGGTTCAGAAGAGCAAAAGCAGCAATACCTTCCTGCTATTGCCTCGGGAGAATTGATTGGCACTATGGCTTGGTCTGAAAAAGGGGCTTGGTCTGAATCGAGCGTTAGCCTGTCAAATCAGGATGGGAGTGATGCAGTTGTTTTCGATAACGGCTTCATCACGGGTGTAAAACGTCCGGTTTCCCACGGTATGTTGGCTGATATCGCGGTGGTAACAGCCCGCAATACTGAGGGTGAGACTGTACTTGTTCTGGTTGAACTGTCTGAAAATACTCTGCAGCGTAAGCCATTAATGTCGGTAGACCCATCGCAGCGAAACGCACAATTGAGTTTTGATCGCCATCCAGCCCTGTTGTTAGGTAAATGTGAGGATGCACAAGAAGCGCTCGATAATGTGTTGAACAGAGCCGCGATACTGTATGCCTTCGAACAGGTGGGTGGTGCACAAAGGTGCCAGGAGTTAGCGGTTGAGTATGTAAAGGAGCGAAAAACTTTCAGCCGCCAAGTAGGTTCTTATCAAGCGGTTAAACACAAGCTTGCCAGAATGTACGCGCAAAATGAATTGGCGCGATCCAATGCTTACTACGGTGCCTGGGCATTGGCCTCGGGCAGTGAGGAACTGCCAATGGCAGCCGCTGCTGCGCGTATCAGTGCCACCAACTGTTTCGAGTTTGCCGCCAGAGAGGGGCTCCACCTCCACGGCGGAATGGGTTATACCTGGGAAGTCGACTGTCACCTCTATCTGAAACGGTCGAGAGATTTGGCGCTGAAAGTTGGCAGCTCGCGTTGCTGGAATGAAAAGCTGATCGCCAATGCGTTGGCCTGTATGAATGACACTGAAAAGGTACCTACCTGGTTAGCAAACTCATAAGGCTAAAGGTGAGCTAAATATACGTATCATGTTGATATTTTAGATAGAGTGAAATAATGAATCCGACTGATTTTGAAAAAATCATTTATACGGTTAACGACGGTGTTGCACTGGTGACATTGGATAACCCCGAGAGACGTAATGCCTGGGGTGGAAGGATGTCGGTGGAATATCGTTGGGCGCTGCACCATGCACACACCGATACTGATGTTCGCGTGGTGGTGGTGACCGGGGGAGGGAAGGACTTTTGTGTTGGTGCGGATTCCCAAGACCTGAAGACTATAGAAGAGTCTGGAGGGAATTATCAGAAAGCCAAACTTGAATTGCCGCCTTATCCAGAGGGCACACCGGAGACTTTCCAGCGCAATCACGCTTATCCCTTAAGCATTTCTACACCTATTATCGCTGCCGTTAATGGTGCCTGTGCCGGGGTGGGGTTTCTCGTCGCCAGTTATGCCGATTTTCGATTCGGTGCGACCAATAACAAGATTAAAAGCTCCTTCGCGCGCTTAGGCTTACCGG
>JAQWUP010000046.1 GCA_029242085.1 Porticoccaceae bacterium | reverse complement strand
ACAGTCTCAATGATGCCATTAAGCGCGCCACCGACCATTTGCTATCAGGTAAAAAAGCGCTGGTGGTGGGCTATGGTGATGTGGGCAAGGGTTCTGCTCAGTCACTGCGCCAGGAAGGCATGATTGTTAAGGTTACTGAGTGCGATCCGATCTGCGCGATGCAGGCTTGCCTGGATGGTTTTGAAGTCGTTTCTACCTACGTTGATGGTGATTCATCTAAGGGAGTAAACGCTGACCTATTGGCCACCACCGATATGCTGGTAACTAGCACAGGCAACTACAACGTCTGTGGATCTGATATTTTGGCCGCTCTTAAAAGTGGCGCAGTGGTCTGTAATATCGGTCACTTTGACAATGAAATCGATACTGCCTTTATGCGCAGTAACTGGGAATGGGACGAAGTAAAGCCGCAGGTACACAAGGTGTATCGCGATCGTGCCAGGAATGACCATCTGCTACTACTCGCCGAAGGCCGCCTGGTTAACTTGGGTAATGCTACGGGTCACCCAAGTCGCATTATGGATGGTTCATTTGCCAATCAGGTACTGGCACAAATCGAGCTCTATACTCAGAAGTACGCTGCCCAAGACACTGAATCCAAGGCTGAACTGCTGCGGGTAGAAGTCTTGCCCAAGCATCTCGATGAAGAGGTGGCGCGTTATATGGTTGGTGGCTTTGGCGGTGTTATTACCAAACTGAGCCAGGCTCAGGCTGACTATATTGGCGTTTCGATTGAGGGCCCGTTTAAGGGCGATAGCTACAAGTATTGATGGTTAGATCCTTCGCTACGCTCAGGATGACAGGGAGGCTGTTAGTTATTCTGGGCCCGGAACTGTACTGGTCATCCTGAGCGCAGGAGCAGATGGTCATCCTGAGCGCAGGAGCATACTGGTCATTCTGAGCGCAGCGAAGAATCTCAACGGCTATATCAGTAGCCAAACTAATTATTAACGGGAAGTAAGTTTCATGACGAACGAACTACATCTAAGCTTTGAGTTCTTTGCTGCCAAAACTGAAGAAGGCAGACAAAAACTCAAAACTACCTGTGAAAAACTTGATAAATACAATCCTGAATTTTATTCGGTGACTTATGGTGCTGGTGGTTCCACCAGAGATACCACCAAAGACTTGGTGCTCGATATTCAACGAGATGGCTACCAGGCAGCCCCACACCTATCAGTAGGTGGTGACCGCCGCAATGAGGTTCTCGCTCTAGTTCAGTCCTATCAAGATGCAGGAATCAATAAGCTTGTAGCACTGCGCGGTGATTTACCCTCCGGCATTGGTGGCACTAAACAGCTCGTCCATGCCAATGAACTGGTGACGCTTATTCGTGAACAGAGCGGCGACCATTTTGAAATTAATGTGGGTGCCTATCCGGAAATTCACCCAGAAGCGGAAAGCTATAGTAAAGATATTTACTGGCTCGGCGAAAAATTCAAAGCAGGTGCGGACCGTGCGATTACTCAGTATTTTTATAATCCTGAAGCCTATTTTAGATTTATTGATGAATGCACTAAAGCGGGAATCGACAAACCTATAGTGCCGGGAATAATGCCTTTAACTAATTACCACAATCTCGTGCGCTTCTCTGATAACTGCGGCGCTGAAATTCCTCGCTGGTTGCGCTGGCAGCTTAAAGAGCGCAGCGATAATCCACCGGATCTGGTGAAATATGGCCTTGATATAGTGACCAGCCTATGTGAAAAATTAGTAGCTGGCGGGGCACCAGGCCTGCATTTTTATACGATGAATCAGTGGCAAAATTCAGATACTCTATGCAGCAATCTCGGCTTAACAACGAAATAACGCTATGCGTATACCGCGAATCTTTACTGCACAGCCATTAGCTGTCGGCAGTAGCATACAGCTTGAAGAAGGTGCTGCCAGGCACCTCTCCTCGGCATTACGTATGTCAGCAGGGCAAAGTATTATTTTATTTAATGGTCGCGGCGGCGAATATTCAGCCGAGCTCACTGAGGTAAAAAAAGGCAAGGTGCGGGTGGCTGTCAATGATTTTGCTGACAGAGATCTTGAGTCTCCATTAAAAATTCATCTAGCTATCGGTATCTCTCGCGGTGAACGTATGGACTGGATTGTTCAGAAAGCCACCGAATTGGGTGTTACTGAAATCACGCCATTATTTACCGAGCGCTGTGAAGTAAAACTCAGCGGTGAGCGTCTCGAAAAGAAAACTCGCCACTGGCAGCAGATAGCTATTAGCGCCTGTGAGCAGTCTCAACGCAACACTGTTCCTGTGATAAATCCGGCTACGGCGATTGATCAATATCTAGTCGGCGCTGAGAACGGACTCAAATTAGTTCTGCATCATCGCACTGAAAGACGCTTGGCTGAGATGACTAACAACCATAATAATATTGTGTTATTAGTCGGCCCCGAGGGTGGGCTGAGTGATCGTGAAATTGACAACGCAATCAAATATTATTTTGCCGCATTAGCACTAGGGCCGCGCATATTGCGTACCGAGACCGCCCCTCTTGCCGCCATTAGTATTCTTCAAAGTCTATGGGGTGATATGGGGTAAGAATGATAAAGCGCCCTTTTTTATTTATTCTGTTTCTTATCAGCGCATCAGCACAGAGCGCGATTTTTGGCGATGGTAATCCGGATAATGGCATTGAGGACCAACGCCAGACTGCACCAAAACAATTACTTAATTTCGTTGGCACTATTTTTTGTGATGGTGGCCTGCGCGGCACCGCAACTCATATCCAAACAACAGCTTATAAAGACCGATCGATTATTGTAACGGCGGCCCATGTCTTATTTGATCGTAAAACCGGCGCCCCATTTAAACAATGCAGCTACAGGCCAGAGAATCGTCGCCTTAGCGGAATTAGCTTTGCTGCTATTTCTAAACACCAATATCAACCATTTTTAAAAAACAAAATTCGCCAGTCTGAAACTGATATTGTTTTTGTCGCACTGCAAAAAAGGGCCTATCAAAAGACTCTTAAATTAGCCCTGCCTGAAAATGCCATTGGCAGTAATTTACAGTTACTAGGCTACAATGCTGACAGTCAAGAAATTAGCTTAAGTGATAATTGTATGGGCTTTAAATCGGAGTTCTTTATCAGTACGCAGCTTTTGCTGCACAACTGCGACGCGCTTAGCGGCGCCTCGGGCGGGCCAATAATTAAGGCCGCTGAATATGAAAATGACATGGCTATAATTGCTGTGCATGGCGGCACTCTTTTTAACGCAGACAGTGCTATTGCCGGCGCCGAAGCAAATCCAGATCAGTGGATTAATCAGGCCCGCAAAGTCGATAAGGCATTACTTAGTCAGCTGGAGTTGTTTCTCTCATATCTTGCCAAGGATTTCCCTTCTCAAAAATAATCTGCTGAGCAAAGCCTGGAACGCTTACGCCCTCGGCAGAAATACTCAGGCCCTGCTCATCAATCAGAGGTTCGCCAAAGCGATAAATCACATCAAGCTGCCCTGCATCTGCTCGCTCTGCATAGGCTGCCGAGTTGGTCCGGGTCTCTTCGCGTCTTGCCAGATAGTCATCAAAACGATCGGCATAACGCTGTGCTAACATCGACTCGACTTTATTGGCGGACAATACTACTGCGGTAGCATTGTTGCCGCCAAAGCCCTTTGAGTTAATAAAGGCTATGTCCATTTTTTGTTCACTGACATCCATATCGGTAAGGGCAAATCGAGCGCGCTCCTGATGAACATCTGAGGCAATCTCGGAGACAGTTTTTATGCCTGGAATCATATTGTATTTAAAAGTGCCCAGCGCAGAGACCAGCTGATCGCCACTGGCCGTCGACAATGAATGACCAACAAATGATTTAGCCGCAGTGACAGGCCAATCGTAAATATCGAACGCGGTTGCCACGCGATCAATTAATTCAGATTCAGTGGTACGGTTGGCCGGGGTGCTCGACCCATGGGCATGCACAAAGCTATGGTTTTGTACGCAGTCTTTGCCTACTACTTCGATCGCTGCGGAAACAGCTTTAGAAAACGAAATATAATTGCCCACACCAGGTGCGGAAATTGACTTTTTAACGCCGTCGGCATTGATAAATATTTCCGGTACCGCGCCATGGACATCTGCGCCCAACTCAATCGCCAGAGCATCATCCATCAGCACCACATACTGGGTGGCCTCAGCCAATGTAAAACCGCAATTTTGGCCAAAGGGTCGGCTGGCTCGTCGCCAATCTGGCTTGTCTGTCCCATCCAACTTACACAGATTTTCATCACTGCCCAAGGCGCTCATATTGGAGAAGCCCTCGGACACCTCGGCAATAATTGTCGACTCGGCATTGCCGACGACGGCAACGCGGCGACGGCCACTGCGGATATCACGGACTGCCGCTTGGAGTACATAGAGAAAAGTTGCACAGGCGCCAGTAATCGCCTCGGTATGACCGACGCTCCCCAGCACGTAAGCGTTAATAAAATCGGCGGGCATTGAATTAAGCGCCATCGGCACCTGTTTAGCGGTGGTACGGTTACCTTTTAGTCGGGCCTGAAATAATCCGGCAAAGCCCTCTTCCGTCATTTGACCAAGTGCACTGGAAGAGTAAACACCAACCTCGTCTGGCCGCACATGATCGGCCACTTTGTCCCATGGAATACCTATGGAATGCACCGCATCGCTACTGCCTAGAAGGGCCATTTGGAGTCCACGAGGGTGAAAGCGAGCATTGTAGTGGTCGGCAGGATTAAAGCCTGTAGGTAATTCTCCAGCAGCTTTGGCGACCAATTCATGATGGGTTTTCACCAGGTATTCGCCCGCTTGCGATGCGGTTACCTCAACAGTGCCATCATCAAGATCGCGAATCTGCCAGTCTTTGGGCAAATTCGTCGGCAGGTCACGCTTGGTCATGGTAAACACTAACTGCTCTTCACCGACATTGATCTTTTTATGCCCTTCGACTGCGGCGGGATCGAACAGTGAAATTTTACGGATCAAGGTATCATTCAGCACCTGTGATCTGAAGCGGGTATCAATCTGCTCGGCGCTCAAAACCGCGCCATCTTGGTCACAGTATCCCTGCGCCTGCTTTTGTACATGGCCCATCAAACAGGCCAGGCCGACTACTGTTTGCTGCTGCTCGGCTGGCGGCAGCGATTCAAACACCATACGACGAAACCCCTGATGAGAGGAGCTGCGCCCCGCAGCGTTGTATCCACCGAAACCTACAATGACTGGTAGGGACTGACTCATATTGTTTCCTTAAAGGCTAGTGACCAACTATTTAAGCCATAGTGTAGAGAGTAAATCTGTAACATTATTTAAGTATTTGGCCATAAGGTTAAGCTTTATAGCCAAACTATGCTATATTTTGGCCAATATGGCCTTCAACCTTACCCTATTACTCTGCGACAACATGTTGGTATCCAGTACCACACTTGCCGCTGAAATCTTTAATTTTGCTCAGGCCATGGCTCGTGCCAGCAATCATGGGGTGCAAGACGTCATAATTCGCCGCGTCACCCCCGACGGTAAGCCTGTGCAAACCTCGGCAGGCTTTGAGCTACAGGCGACCCACAGCCTGGCCGACAGTTTTGCCAGCGACCTTATCCATATCCCCGCGCTGTGGCGCAATCCGCGCCCAGCGGTCAGTAAATATGAGGCCTATATTCCCTGGCTGCGCGAGCAACATCAGCGCAACTGTAACTTTACCGCAGTCGGAACCGGCGTCTGTTTTCTCGCCGAAGCCAGCCTCTTAGACGGTAAACCAGCAACCACCCACTGGCATTATTTTGATCAGCTACAAAAGCGCTATCCAGCAGTGCAGCTGGAGCGCCAACACTTCACCACTCAGGCGGGCAATATTTACTGCGCGGCTAGCGTGAATGCCATGGCGGAGCTGCTTATGCATCAGGTGGATAGAATTTTCGGACGGGTGATTGCGCGGCAGGCACAGCGCAACTTTTTTCATGAGATTCGCAATATTGCCGATCCAGTCGGCATGGGCGATCAACAGCCGGGTAAGCATGGTGACGAGGCGGTTGCTCAGGCCCAGATTTGGCTACAGGACAACCTTAGTAAAGCCCTATCAATTCCCGATCTGGCCAGCCAATTTGGCATGACCACAAGAACCTTTAATCGGCGCTTTAAAACCGCAGTGGGCAGCACTCCAGGCGACTATTTAACCGAGGTGCGTATGACCTTTGCCTGCGACCTGCTTAAAAATACGGATTTGTCGATTCTAGAGATAGCGGGCTACAGCGGCTATAAAGTAGCTAGCTGGTTTTCGTCGAGATTTAAGCAGTGGTCGGGCAATAGCCCGAAGGCCTATCGAAAAACAGTTAGGGCAAAGCTGTTTAGCTAAGGATGTTCGTTTTTGTAGATCTTTCGCTGCGCTCAAGATGACGGGAGTAAGGGTGCAAAATGACAATTGGTTAGGGCCACAGATGCAGCCCTTTATGGTTTAGATAACGCGCACTCGAACCACACCTTCAACATCGGCAATAGCCGATTCAATGCTCTGATCCAAATCACCTTCGATATCAATAATATTGTAAGCAATATCGCCGCGGCTTTTGTTTACCATATCCACGACATTGAGTTCAGCATCGGCCAATACCGCTAATACGCTTCCCAATACTTTAGGCACATTGCTGTTAGTGAAGGTAATACGACGGCCACCATTGCGCGACATTTTGGTCGGCGGATAATTAACTGAGTTATGAATATTGCCGTTTTCAAGGTAATCCATCAGTTGGTCCGCAGCCATCACAGCACAGTTCTCTTCAGCCTCTTCAGTGCTGGCGCCGATATGAGGCATCAGCAGAACGTCTTTGCGCCCCAGTAAAGCAGGTGCAGGGAAATCGCTGATATAGCCAGCGATAGCGCCCGCATCCAGTGCCGCAACCATGTCTTCAGTGCTAACAATTTCTTCACGGGCAAAATTAAGAATCTTGGCGCTGGGCTTCATCAGGCCCAATGTGTCTTTATTAATCAGATGTTTGGTGGCTGCGATAGCAGGCACATGCAGAGTAATAAAGTCGGCGCGGGCCAGCAGTGCTTCTATGCTGTCCATACGCTCTACACGGCTGGAGAGCTGCCATGCTGCTTCAACAGAAATTGCCGGATCATAGCCAATAACATTCATACCGAGATCCAATGCGAGGTTGGCAATAATAGATCCGATGGCACCTAGGCCGACCACGCCCAATGTTTTGCCTGTAATCTCAGAACCGGCAAAACGCTTCTTTTCTTTTTCTAACAACTTTCCCATTTCGCCAGAGTCATCCATATGACCCAGCTCCTGAACATAGTTCATGCCGCCATAAATATCGCGAGATCCCAGCAACAGACCGGCAACGATAAGTTCTTTAACGGCATTGGCATTGGCGCCTGGCGTGTTAAATACAACGATGCCTTTAGCGGTGTAATCTTCGGTTGGGATATTGTTAGTACCAGCACCGGCTCTGGCGACAGCAATCACTGATTCCGGCAGCACTTCGCTGTGTAGTTTCTGGCTGCGCAATAACACGCCTTCGGCGGCTTCGGTGTCACTGGATACATTGTATTTATCAGCAGTAAAGCGGTTTAGACCCTTTGAGGAAATAGCGTTGTAGGTACGGATGTTATACATATTTTTTCTCAGTATTCTCGGTAAGAGACGATTTTAATTATTGGCTAACTTCTGCGTAGGCCCAATCAAGCCATGGCAGCAGTGCTTCAATATCGGATTGTTCTACAGTGGCACCACACCAGATACGGAGGCCTGCTGGGGCATCTCGGTAGGCGCCAATATCATAGGCAACGCTTTCGGCATCCAATAGCTTAACAATTTGTTTTACCTGATCCGGCTCCAGATCGAGCGTTAAGCAGACACTGGTATTAGAGATTTGATCTGCGTCCTGCGCCAGAAAGTGCGCCCAGGGTCGCGCCTGTACAAAGCCTTTTAAGACCTCGAGATTGGCTTCTGACTTAGCGATGGCTGCGGGCAGTCCGCCGATTGACCGAACCCAATCCAGAGCATCTAAATAGTCGGCTACACAGAGCATAGAGGGTGTATTGATAGTCTCTCC
>JAQWUP010000033.1 GCA_029242085.1 Porticoccaceae bacterium | reverse complement strand
TAAGTCTGTTAGAACTAAATTATAGTGTTAGGAGTTCGTATGAAAAATGTAATAAGAAAAAGCTTAATTCTGGCAATACTAGCACCCGCTCTCAGTTTTGCCAGTTCTTCATCGACATGGTTGCCAACAGAGGAAGGAATGGCTATCAGCGGTAAAATTCACGCTTTAAAAAAATCCAAAAAATACAGGTCGGAAGAAAAATGTAGAGCCTTTGCCGAGCAGAGGTCAGTAGTTGTCGCATACACCTTTGATCATAACAAGGGAACCTGTACCACCTTTACAACAGTGAGAAGTCGTCCAGCGAAAGTAGGAGCCACTTCGCAGTTAAAGGTCTAGTAAATTTTTAAACTGATCCTCTGGATAGACTTCTGCCAATATCGGTAGGAGTCTCAGTCTTTGTTTGCCCTGTGATGATCCAGCGATGTTCGTCATTCTGGCAACTCGACTCCATCTATTAGACGCCATCAGTATCATCCACTGGTGTCTGAGCCCATTCCATAGCACTGCTGCAAACTGTCATCATGTTCAGGCTGGCGATTCTATTTGAGTCCTGAGATTTAGCTGAGATCTGCTCAGAAGTAGTTTCAAATTAAAATGATATGATATATCATATCTCGATAACTCAGCTATACAGCCGCTCAACGATGAGGGCTGTTTAATGTGGAGAGACCAATGGCACATTTCAGGTCTAATGTGTTTCGTTTTTCTACTTACACATACCTCAAGTGGCGTGCTCTCGAAACCCCCTTTTAGAGTGTTTAATGCCGATGTCAATGCCTCAAATCTTCAAATCTCAGTGCCTAACGCCTTCTATAATTATCATTCCTGCCATGAATTTGGCTGTTTTAGGAGACCAATCCTGATGAAAAACACCAAACTCATTAAAAACGCGAGAATAGTGAACGAAGGCAAGGTCATTGAAGGAGATGTAAGGATTATTGGCCAGCGTATCAGCCATATAGGTCGAGAGATTGCAGCTACTGAACATGACTCAGTTACTGAGGCGGCCGGCATGTATCTAATGCCAGGCATGATTGATGATCAGGTGCATTTTCGCGAGCCCGGCTTAACCCATAAGGGCACCATTGCCAGTGAATCTCGAGCAGCCGTTGCAGGTGGTATCACTAGCTATATGGAGATGCCCAATGTTAATCCTGCAACAACATCTATTGAGATATTGGAAAAAAAATATGCGATTGGCGCGCAAAAATCAATGGCCAACTATTCCTTTTATCTAGGTGCGACAGAGGACAATCTGGAGCAGATAAAATTACTCAATCCAAAAATACACTGTGGTGTAAAAGTATTTATGGGGGCATCCACCGGCAACTTACTGGTTGAAAATCCCCAGGCATTAGAGGCTATTTTTCGTCACAGTCCCGCACTGATTGTCACCCATTGCGAAAGCGGGCCAATCATTAACAGCAACCTGGAGTTAATGCGGAGTCAGGGGCACACAGCTACAATTCTAGACCATCCAATAATACGAGATACGCAAGCCTGTTATGCCTCTTCGTCCTACGCCGTGGATCTGGCTAAAAAATACCGCAGCCAGTTACATGTGCTGCATATCACCACCGCAAAAGAATTGAGCTTATTTGAAACGGGCCCGATTGAAAATAAACATATTACCGCCGAAGCCTGTGTCCACCACCTCTGGTTTAGTGATCAAGACTATCCTCGCTTGGGTAACTTTATTAAGTGCAACCCGGCAATTAAGGCGGCAACGGACCGCGATGCATTGATAAACGCGCTGCATACCGGTCAGATAGATATTATCGCTACAGATCATGCGCCCCATACGCTGGATGAAAAGCGAGGCGACTACAATCAGGCCCCAGCCGGTTTGCCTCTCGTAGAGCATGCGCTGCTATGTCTATTTGACCATGTTGCAGATCAGCGACTCAGCATCGAGCAAGTCGTTGAAAAAACAGCTCATAATCCAGCAAAACGATATGCGGTGGAAGATCGTGGGTTTATTCGCGAAGGATACTATGCCGATTTAATTCTGGTGGATTTGAACCAATCCACTCAGGTAACTCACGAAAACTGCCGCTACCACTGCGGTTGGACGCCTTTTAATAATTATCAATTCTCTTCGAGCATCCAAAAAACTTGGGTGAATGGCTGTCAGGTATTCGATGGCCACAAGGTGAGTGATCAAACAGTGCCGTCGATGCGACTTGCATTCGACCGCTAAAATAGGAGAAATCTTTTGTCAAAACGTACTTTACCGGATGTCACTTCGGATTTTAATGCCGAAACCCCCTCCACATTGCAGTGGGTCGGGATGGAAGATATCGCCGTGCCAATCAGCATAGGCCTGCAGGATGGGAATGTGCAGAGCATTGCGGCTAAGGCCAATGTATATGTCAGCCTGGAAAAGCCAGATGCAAAGGGCATTCATATGTCCCGTCTCCACCATGTGATTAACCAGCTGGCTGCGCGAGAGTGCAATCAACTCAATACTGAAGATCTATTGGATGAGTTGATTCAGTCCCAGAATGGTATTGGCCGGGAGGCCAAAATTGCGCTGACATTCGATGTGCTTTTAAAGAAGCCAGCATTATTAAGTGATGAATATGGCTTTCAGTCTTACCCGGTTACACTCAACCTGGAAAAAACGGTGTCAGGCTTTGCGACGCAGCTAGAATTGACCATCCCTTATTCAAGTACCTGTCCATGCTCGGCATCTCTGGCGCGACAGTTATATGCCGATGCGATTAGTACGCAATTCTCAAGTCCAACCATCGACAAAGCCGAGCTGTTGGACTGGGTTCAATCTCCCGCTGGCTCTGTGGCGACGCCCCATAGCCAGCGCTCCTATGCCTATATTCGTCTTTCATTGGGGGATAATGCCTGGCCCGAACTGGCGGCGTTAATTGTTCAATTTGAAGGCATTATTGGCACGCCGGTACAATCGGCGGTAAAGCGAGTCGATGAACAGGCATTTGCCAAGCTAAATGCAGAGAATTTAATGTTCTGTGAAGACGCAGCACGACGAATTAAGTTGGCGATCGAGCGTATGAGTTTTGTAAAAGACTACTGGTTTAAAGTGGAGCACCAAGAGAGTTTACATGCCCACAATGCCGTTGTGATAGATCAAAAAAACTAAGCAAAATCAAAGTGGTCGTATAAAGCAGCCAGACAAAGTGGGAATTTATGTCGCAACAAAAACAACAAGTAATAATCACTCTGCCAGACGGCTCAAGCAGAGAATATCCAGCTGGACTAACAGTAATGGATATCGCCTTGAGCATCGGCGCAGGGCTGGCAAAGAGCACCATTGCAGGTGAAGTGAATGGCGAGCTTATCGATGCCTGTGACTCTGTCAATGAAGATGCAACAGTGCGCATTATTACTTCACGGGATGCCGAAGGAGTTGAAATAATTCGTCACTCTTGCGCGCATCTGGTTGGTCATGCGGTCAAGCGACTTTACCCAACGGCACAGATGGTTATCGGTCCGGTAATCGACGATGGTTTTTACTACGATATCGCTTTTGAACGACCATTTACGGCCGACGATTTGGCGGCAATTGAAGATCGAATGAAACAGCTTATTGCCACCCATTACGATGTGCTTAAGCAGGTAGCGCCCCGCGATACAGTAATTGAAACTTTTGCAGAGAGACAGGAAAATTACAAGCTGCAACTGGTCGCTGATATGCCCGACGAAGAGCAAATGGCCCTGTATGTCCACCAGGAGTATGTCGATATGTGTCGTGGACCACATGTGCCTAATACCCGTTTTTTGGAACATATGAAGCTGACCAAAATTTCCGGTGCCTATTGGCGCGGTGATTCTAAAAATGAGCAACTGCAACGCATTTATGGCACCGCATGGGCGAATAAAAAAGAGTTGCGTGCACATCTCAATATGTTGGAGGAAGTGGAAAAGCGCGATCATCGTCGGCTGGGTAAAAAACTGGATCTCTTTCATTTTCATGAAGAGGCCACCGGCGCAGTATTCTGGCATCCCAAAGGCTGGACTCTGTTCCAACAGCTGATTGAATATATGCGTCGTCGCCAACAACAATCCGGTTATATCGAGGTGAATACGCCCGATATGATGGAGCGAAATTTATGGGAAAAATCTGGCCACTGGCAAAACTACCAAGAGCATATGTACACCACGGATACACCGGACGAGAAAACACTGGCGCTCAAGCCAATGAATTGTCCCGGTAGTGTGCTGATGTATAACCACGGGTTAAAAAGCTATCGCGATCTACCTATTCGCATGGCGGAGTTTGGCAAGGTACACCGCTACGAACTCTCCGGCTCTTTACATGGCTTACTGCGAGTGCGTCACTTTACTCAGGACGATGCACATATCTACTGCACTGAACAGCAAATGCTGGATGAATGTACCCAGATTATCCGCCTTGTACTCGATATATATCAGCAACTTGGCTTTAGCGATGTCAGCATCAAGCTATCCACCCGTCCGGAAAACCGTATGGGCGATGACCAGACTTGGGATATCCTTGAGGCAGCTCTAGTTGATTCTTTAAAAGAGTTGGCCCTGGACTACCAATTAAATCCGGGGGAGGGCGCATTCTATGGTCCAAAGCTGGAATTTGTGCTGCGAGATGCAATTGGGCGAGATTGGCAGTGCGGGACCTTGCAGGTCGATATGAACCTGCCGGCTCGATTCGGCCTCGAATATGTCGATGATAAGGGCGAGAGACAGACACCGGTAATGTTACACCGCGCACTGTTTGGATCACTCGAACGTTTCACCGGCATATTGATTGAGCAGTACACCGGTAAGTTACCGGCTTGGCTGTGTTAACTATATCGGAAACATTCAACGACTATGCGTCGCGCTTAGCTAATGTCTTTGCAGCATCTTCGCTCAGGGTCGAATTAGACAATAGTAATGAAAAAATTGGCTACAAGATTCGCCAACAAACACTTCAGAAAGTGCCATTCATGCTGATTGTTGGTGCAAATGAAGTTGAAAGTAATTGCGTTAATTTGCGGTTACATAATGGCGAGCAGATCAGTTTTGATGATATAGAGAGCGCAGTAGATTATTTAACACAGGCTTGTCGGCCTCCCGATGTTATTGATCAGCAAGAGTTGATTCAGACGTCGATACAGGCTTTGAAAACAGTATAATGGTCGCGAATTAACTGATATGAAGGTGGGGGCATCAATAGTCCCCTGTATATTAAAAATATGACCGATAAAGAGATAGCCTCATTATTCGATGAGTGGAATAGGGCATTACAGACCGGAGACCCCAAGACTGTTGCAGCTCTGTATGAGGATGGAGCCATTCTGCTACCGACCGTTTCCAACAAAGTGAGACATAATCAGGACGAAATTGTTGATTATTTTGTCCATTTCCTCGCCAAAGGCCCTCAAGGGAAAATTGATCAAGCGAATATCCGCATCTTTGGCGAGATTGCCATCAATTCTGGCGTCTATACTTTTACCTTCAAAAACGGCTCAGTGGTACAGGCAAGGTATACCTTTGTATATCGTCGTAATGCCGAGCGCTGGAAGATTATAGAGCACCATTCCTCGCAAATGCCGGAATAACGATAGCGGCGGTAAATTTTAAAATGCAGTGGACCCTACATATCACCAAACCTAATCTAGGCATTTCATGGCGCGACTTTTCGTAGAAAATTTATCTGTTATTGACTTCTCATATCTCGACAGTGAACGCGGTGTTGTCGGTGAGTCATGGATAGTTGATATCGAATTGGTTGGGAGTCTAGACGATCAGGGTATGGTATTTGATTTTGGTAGAGTCAAAAAGCAAATCAAAAAATTTATAGATACCGAAGTCGATCACCGCTTACTAGTGCCCATTGCCGTATCGGGCTGTAGTACAGATCTCGATAATGACCAATTATCTATTGAGTTTCCGCTGGCTGCTGGAGGTATGATTTCTCACCGATCCCCGTCAGATGCTGTGTTGTTAGTTGATGCACAACTGATTACAACTCAAAGCATTGTCAATGATATGCAGGCAAGGATAAAAAAAATATTGCCCGATAATGTGACTGAAGTGCTGATTAATCTGCGCAACGAAGTAATCAATGGCGCTTACTATCATTATACTCACGGGCTGCAAAAACATTTAGGTCAGTGCCAACGTATTGCTCATGGTCATCGTTCACAGATCGAAATCCAAATTGATGGTGAGCGCAATAAAAAAATAGAAGCACAGTGGGCAAGTAGATTAAAGGATAGCTATATAGCCACTGCAAGTCATATCACTGAAGAATTTGAATTCAATGGCATCGCACATACAGGATTGGCTTATATTGCTCAGCAGGGTCACTTTGCTATAAGCCTGCCAAGTGCTCAAGTATTTACCATGCCAATGGAGAGCACTGTTGAAAATCTGGCGAATTATTTTGCCGATATAATTTCAAAAGAGAACAGGATAAATGTATTGGTTAAAGCCTATGAGGGCTTTGGTAAAGGCGCTTTTGGTGAGGCTACTTGGTTAAAAAATTAGTATGAAAAAAATTATTCTTGCCAGTACATCTATCTATCGAAAACAGCAATTGGAAAGACTCAATATTTCATTTTCTACTGCTGCACCCAGTGTCGATGAAGACACTTTGAAGGCCAAGGGTCTTGACCATATTCAGTTATCTAAAGAATTATCTTTGCTAAAGGCACGAGATATAAGCGCCCTTCATGATGACGCAATTGTGATAGGCGGTGATCAGGTTGCCAGCTTTAACCAGACTATACTGAGCAAGCCTAAAACTAAGCAGAGAGCTTTTGAACAACTAAAATCAATGGCCGGAAAAGAGCATCAACTGATTACATCTCTGGCTGTTATCTGTGGTGGGCAAGAGTATGTCTATACCGGCATCGCCAAGATGAAGATGCGCCAGCTAACGGACAGCCAGATAGTACGATATATCGATATTGATGAACCCTTACATAGTTGCGGTTCTTATCGACTTGAGGCGCTGGGGATAAGCCTGTTTGAGAGTGTTGACTGTGAAGACTACACCTCAATTATCGGTATTCCCCTGATGTGGACTGCGCGAACATTGTCAATATTGGGTGTGCCAGTTCCCTGATTCAGGCCGCATCTGCCTTCAGCTATGCAGAGGGGTGCAGAGAATGAACAGATTACCTGCAGACCCAGAATCATCTCCTACCTGATCATTGATAGAAGCTTCTCTTGCTGTAGCTGGTAATGATACAATGTATCACTCAAAAAAATGCTGGTTGCATGGTTTAGCTCTGAGGCTCTGATCAGATGAACATATTTTCTACGTTTGGCATATTTGCAGTGCTCTGTTCGATTGCACTCAATCTCAATGCCGAATCTTCACATCATGATCATGATGCGCCTCAGCAAGATGCACATCTGCACGGTTATACAGAGTTGATGATAGCTATTGAAGGAAGTCGTCTCGAGATCAGCTTTGAGTCCCCGGCAGCGAATATTGTCGGCTTTGAGCACAGGGCATCGTCCAGTGAGCAGTTACAGCTAGTAGAGGGTGCAAAAGAAATCCTTGAGTCACCGATAGAACTATTTTCCTTTTCTGGCGGTGACTGTTCGATCAATAGAGCAAGTGCCGATTTCTCAGCACTAGTTGGGCAGGATACTGAGCATCAGCACCATAAGCAGAGCCACAGCGAAATTACAGCAAGCTATCAATTCGACTGCTCTGAGGCGCAGAGTTTAGACGCTATTAAAGTGAATTTGATCAAGCGCTTCTCGAGAATAGAGCAGGTCAGAGTCATTTGGATCACTGATGCTAAACAGGGCTCGGCAGAGTTAACCCCAAAAAATAATCTTATTCGGTTTAGATAATGGCAGCTAGTAGAGTACAGACAGCAATTAAAAGTGCCGAGAATAGCTGCAAAGCGCGTGGTGTCAATTTAACCAGTAAACGCAAGCAGGTGTTGTCTGCCTTATTGCAATCGAACAAAGCCAGATCAGCCTATGAGTTGGTTGACTATTGTAAAGATGAATTTGGTGAAACACTGCCGCCGATGTCGGTCTACCGTATTCTTGATTTTTTACAAAATGAACATTTGGTCCACAAGCTAAAGCTAGCTAATAAGTACATTGCCTGCACCCATATAGCATGTGATCACGACCATGGCGTTGTGCAGTTTTTAATCTGTAATAGCTGCCAAAGCGTGAAAGAAATTACCATTGACAAGTCAACGATAAATACGCTGCAGCGCACCGTAGAAGATGCTGGTTTTCAACTGGCTAGCCCGCAGTTGGAAATAAACTGTATCTGCCACAGTTGCAAAAATTAAAGTGGCCTGAGCATAAAAAAGAATTAATTATGAATAATATACAAGCCATTTCTGACAAAGCCGCTATAGGTTTATCTTTTCTTTGTATCGCCCACTGTCTGGCGCTGCCGTTGCTAGTTGTGCTGCTACCTGTTCTGACGGCATATAATTTACAGGACGAGGCTGTTCACTGGTGGATGCTGAGTGCAGTGGTACCCACTAGCTTATACGCCCTTACTATGGGCTGTAAGAGACATAAAACTTATAGCGTTGTGGCACTTGGCGTCTTTGGGTTAATGATTCTAGTGGCGACTCCGTTTATGGGTCATGAACTGCTAGGTGAATCAGGGGAGAGCATCCTGACGACCATAGGCGCGCTTATTATTGCAAGCGGCCACCTGATTAACCACAGACTGTGCAGGCGTGCCAATTGCCATTGTCACCCGTAATGACTAATTATCTGTTATGAAAAATACCTACTTTGAATCTATTGAGCGTCTTAACGATGGTCAGACATTGGCGCTACAGGGTCTTATTGATAGATTAAGCTTTAACGATAAGGGTCTTATTCCCGTTATTACTCAAGATGCAACGAGTAAAGATGTTCTGATGATGGCATGGATGAATAAAGAATCCATAGCCAAAACCCTGGCGACTGGTCGAATGACATATTGGTCTCGAAGCCGCGCGCAATTTTGGATCAAGGGCGAAACTAGCGGCAATATTCAGGCATTGGTATCAATGCGCATAGACTGCGATGGTGATGCCTTATTATGTTTGGTCAATCAAACAGGCGGGGCCTGCCACACTGGCCGAGATAATTGTTTTTACTTTAAGGTCGACAGTGCCAATAACTTGGTCACGGTTCTTGGCTCTGCGGGATGACAGAAATAGCGAGCAGAATTGAAGCTGTACCCACCAATATTATCACTGGATTCTTAGGAGTTGGGAAAACATCGGCTATCCTACATCTTCTGAAATCAAAACCAGATAATGAGCGTTGGGCCGTTCTGGTCAATGAATTCGGTGAAGTGGGTGTCGATGGGAGTCTGTTTCAAGGTCAGCATCCCGAAGACGGCAACGTTTTTATTCGGGAGGTGCCAGGCGGCTGCATGTGTTGTGTTGCAGGTCTGCCAATGCAAGTCGCGCTCAATCAGTTGCTGGCGCGAGCCAAACCAGACCGCCTATTAATTGAGCCAACAGGTATTGGACATCCGGTTGAAGTGCTGGAAGTGCTTACCGCTGAGCATTATACCGATACTCTCGCAATCGAAAAAATTATCACCTTAGTTGATGCGCGTAATCTAGCTGATACCAGGTACCTTGAGCATGCGACGTTTAATCAGCAGATTGCCATTGCCGATATTGTTGTTGGCAATAAGCAGGACCTTTATCAGCCCGACGATAGGCTTGAACTCCAGCGATATGCTGCGTCACTTTCTCAATCTGAGGTGGAGGTCATCTTCACCGAGCAGGGCCGTTTATCCCTCAATATTCTAGAGGGCGCTACCAGTGCCTCTGCTGGTTGCCGTGATCACGACCACCACCATCACAATCATTCTCCGGATGTTGCACAGCGCAGCTTGATCGATCTACCATTGCCTGAATCAGGCTACCTGAAGGCGGCTAACCATGGTGAAGGATTTCACAGCATAGGCTGGCGTTTTGACTCGGCGAAAATATTTAATCGACAGGCGTTATTTCTCTTTCTAAGCGGTGTGGTTGCCGAGAGAGTGAAAGCGGTTTTTATTACTGAAAGCGGTATCTTTGGCTACAACCTGACCCCTGATGCTCTGACTGAAATAGAGCTGGATGACTGTTTGGAAAGTCGTATTGATATCATTGCCAGCGAGATCTGTGATCAGTGGGAAACCCAGCTATTGGCCTGTTTATAGCCGGCCTGTCTATTCCTGCCTATAGGCTTCATAACTGTCCATTTCAATGGCGTAGGCAGCTGTCGCCATATCATTTTCTATCAGTGATGCTGTCAGCATGCCAGAAATCCAAAATGGGTAATACAGGGCTTCAAGCTCTAGGCCCTTGTCATATTTCACATGGATAATTTGGTTGGGTGCCGGTGGTGGCATATGCAGGCAGGCGCCAAAATAGGGCACTAGGAAAAACTCGGTGATAATCTGCTCGCCATCAAATTCTAAAGGAACAATAAAACCGGGAATACGCACCGCGCGGCCATCCATCTCAGGCCTTACTCTCGTTGATACCAGAGCCTGTTGATAGCGATCTTCCATTTCTAGAACGATAGAATTATTGCTTAGACTGCCTATTTGATCCTCAGCTGAACCGTCTTCAATGTCACTGATATAACTGGGGGGATTGGATAGAATTTCGATCTCGTCCTGGGGAAGAAGATCAGTCCATTGAATGGTCATATGTTGGCCTGAAGGCGCCTCTTGGCTCTCGCCCTTCTCAGCATCACCACTCTGGGCAAGAGCCTGAGTAACCAGCACTAGCATCAGTGTTACAGTGAATATAATGTGAAGTCTTACCTTTACTGATACTCGCAATTTATTCACCTCTGACATTTAAAAGCGCTTGCCCCGATGATACAGTGTATCAAAACCTGTTGACACCCCATGCATTAAAGACGAGTAGAAACTGTCTATGGCCATTCAGCTTAAAGATGTGCATTTTGCCTATCCCGAAACCCCAGACAACGATATATTGCACATTGCAAACTGGTCGCTGTCCACTGGCGAACAGGTCTTTGTGCATGGCCCATCCGGTGGGGGAAAGTCGACATTACTCAACCTGCTAAGTGGTATGTTGACTGCGACCAGCGGCGAAGTAAATGTGCTGGGTGAGCGCCTCGAGACCATGGGTGCGCGCCAACGCGACCGTTTTAGAGCCAATCATATTGGCTATATATTTCAGCAGTTCAATTTAATTCCCTATATTGATGCTATTGATAATATTCAACTGGCCCATCAATTTGCCAATAAAAATCCGCAGCCGGTTTTAATTGACGAGATTAAGTCTCTACTGTCGACCTTCCATATTCCTCAGGCTGACTGGCACAACCCGGTGGCAAAGCTCAGTATTGGGCAGCAACAGCGCATTGCGATTGCCAGAGCGCTGATCAATAGGCCACAGCTGCTGATTGCCGATGAGCCAACGTCTTCTCTGGATCAGAAAAACCGGGATAACTTTATGTCAACGCTGATGTCATTGGTGTCTGAGCATGGCATCAGCTTGCTCTTTGTCAGCCATGATATGTCTCTCGCCAGTTACTTTGATCGCATTGATGCCCTATCTGAGATCAATGCAGCAGGAGAGGGCAGCTGATGTTTGCCCGCCTTGCCTCCAAGAGTTTATTAAACCGTAAAGGCTCAGTTGTGCTTACCGTTATGGCAATGACGGTGAGTATTTTTGTGCTTTTAGGGGTAGAGCATATCCGCGCTCAGAGTAAGCAGAGCTTCAACAGCACTGTCTCAGGGGTGGACCTGATTGTTGGCGCAAGAACCGGCAGCTTAAATCTATTGCTCTATTCTGTATTTCGTTTGGGTTCACCGACCAACAATATTGACTGGGAGACCTATCAGCAGATCAGCACTAAGGCAAAAGTAGCCTGGTCAATTCCAATCTCGTTAGGTGATTCCCACAAAGGCTTTCGGGTAATGGGCACAACCACCGATTACTTTAAGTATTTTAGCTATGGTAAAAAGCGCCATCTTGAGTTCAGCAGTGGACAGCCCTTTGCCGAACTATTTGATGTTGTGCTGGGTGCACAGGTTGCTACGAAGCTAGGCTACAGCCTGGGCGATAAGGTGATTTTGGCCCATGGTCTCGGCACAACGAGCTTTAAGCTGCACGATAAGAGTCCCTTTAATGTAGTGGGTATATTGGCCGCCACAGGAACGCCAATTGATCAAACTGTGCATGTCAGCCTGCAGGGAATAGAGGCTATTCACCTGGACTGGCAGGCGATTAAAACGCAGGCAGGCACATTGACCAGTGCGCAGTTGCAAGCCCTTGAACTCGAGCCAAAAAATATTACTGCATTGATGCTTGGCCTGAGCTCTCGAATGGCAACCTTTGGCGTACAGCGCGATATTAACAATTATCGCAAAGAGCCTCTCTCGGCCATTCTCCCTGGCGTGGCTCTGTCAGAGTTATGGCAGATGATGGGACTATTGGAAAATACGCTGCGTCTGATTTCTGGCCTTATACTGATCTCAGCTCTACTGGGGCTCAGCGCAATGATGCTTGCGTCTATTAAAGAGCGCGAGCAGGAAATACATTTACTCAGAGTGATAGGTGCGCCGCCGTTTTATTTATTTTTATTGATAGAGCTAGAGGCATTATTGATCAGCTTTATTAGTATGTTCGCTGGCACCGCTACTCTATATCTGTGTCTGCTTGCTACTCAGGATGCACTATCCACCAATTTTGGCCTGCATATCGGCTTAAATATCTTATCGTTTAACAATATCCTCTTTTTGCTCTTGGTGGCAGGCGCGACCATGGTTGCGGCGGCCATTCCCTCCATGACTGCCTACAGAGGTATTAATCGCGGGCAGTAACTCTGAGCCTTCCATTGATTGATAGCGCTACTCGGTTGCCGTTTTAAAATCAGTCGAGTTGTCCGACTACTCTAATAGGGTCAATTACATTTGCTGTAATGCCCGCTATCCCACCCATAGCTTTCGCTAGAAATATTACAAATTCAGCAGGCTGTTTATATTTGGCTGCACAAAAGAGGTGCAATAGATCTATAACTGCAAAATTTTCTGCCTCATAAAAAGCCATGGAGCGACTTTTTGTCCCCAAGATAGCGCGTAACTAGGTTTTCTAAAGGTTGGCATCCTTCTTGCTAAATCCTAAATGCAATCATTAAACATCCATCCACTTTATTACCTAGAGAAACAAATTATGGCTTACATAGAACCCAGTGAATTTGTAACAAAAATGGTTGACTCAGGAGAATCAAAACTCTTCATGTCAACAAAAGATACTTTAGTACGTGCTTTTATGGCTGGCGCAATTCTCGGCTTGGCCGCTTTCTTTGCGATTTCAGTTATTACCTACACCGGTAATCTGTTGATCGGTTCACTCCTTTTCCCTGTCGGGTTTATCATGCTCTACCTGATGAAGTTTGACTTGCTGACAGGTGTTTTCACACTGGTTCCACTGTCTCTATTGGATAAGCGGCCCGGGGCTACTATGCCCAATATGCTGCGCAACTGGGGTTTGGTTTTTGTGGGTAACTTTGCCGGCGCACTGACCGTCGCTTTCTTTGCTTCCTTTATTCTAACCTATGGCTATAACACCGATGGTGGTGCGCTCGCTGCTAAGGTTGGCAGTATTGGTGAATCGCGAACTCTGGGCTATCAGGAACATGGTACCTCTGGTTGGTTCACTATCTTTATCCGCGGCATGCTATGTAACTGGATGGTATCAATGGGTGTTGTGGGCGCTATGATCTCTACCTCTGCTGGCAGCAAAATGGCGGCGATGTGGATGCCCGTTATGCTGTTCTTCTTTATGGGTTTCGAGCACTCCATCGTTAATATGTTCCTTTTCCCGTTCTCCATGATCATGGGTGGTGAATTCACTATCTTTGATTACTTGGTGTGGAATGAAATTCCAACTGTATTGGGCAACCTGTTTGGCGGTCTCTTCTTAGTCGGTCTACCGCTCTACTGGACCCATGTAAAAACTAACGCAGAACGCAAACTGACATAGGGTCAAGCAGCCGCCTTGACCGCCATTAGATAGCGGCGGTCAAGGCGGCTTTTAAAACTTATACCAACTGTTTTTAAAAGGTGAAATTCAATGAACAAAGAAACGATGTCAGATGTAATTATTTCTGCAAAAGCTGAAAAAGGCCTGACCTGGGAAAAGATCGCAACAGATTTATCTATGTCTCCAGTATGGTTGACCTCAGCATGTCTGGGCATGAACAGCGCGCCGCAAGATAAAGCAGAAGCGATTACCAGCTACCTGGGTTTGGATAGAGAAGTGACAGAGGCATTGGCCGCATTTCCGACTAAGATTTGGGATCAGGCTGTACCCACAGATCCACTTGTCTACCGACTCTATGAAGTTGTGGGAGTCTATGGCGATACATTGAAAGAGGTGATTCAGGAGAAATTCGGTGATGGCATTATGAGTGCTATTGACTTCTCGATGGAAGTCGACAAAATTGAAAGTCCGAAGGGCGATCGAGTTTTACTGACGCTCAACGGAAAATTCTTACCCTATGCATCCTGGTAAGCAAATGAAAAAATGGTTTTAACTTGAAAGGCTGCCCAATAGTGGGCAGCCTTTCTGACTGAGTAATTGAAAAATCTATGGCTAAAGCATTATCAGTTACTTT
Source organism: Porticoccaceae bacterium (assembly GCA_029242085.1). Taxonomy (GTDB): domain Bacteria; phylum Pseudomonadota; class Gammaproteobacteria; order Pseudomonadales; family Porticoccaceae; genus HTCC2207. The sequence goes on along the minus strand of JAQWUP010000033.1, from coordinate 34,211 downwards.
GGGGCAGTACAGTGATGCCGGTAAAAAACCGGTCAATCAGGATTTTTACGGGGCCTCTATACCCAGTGAACCACTCTTACATAGCAAGGGTATTGCCATTGCTATTGCCGATGGCATCAGTAGCAGTAACGTTAGCCAAATAGCTAGCCATACGGCTGTCACCAGCTTCTTAGACGATTACTACTGTACCTCAGATGCCTGGTCCGTTAAAAACTCAGTCCTGAAAGTATTGAGCGCGACCAATTCTTGGCTGTTCTCCCAGACCCATAATAGCCCGCATCGATTTAATAAAGAAAAGGGCTATATCTGCACCTTTAGCAGCCTGGTTCTTAAATCACAGACAGCCCATATTTTTCATTGCGGTGATGCCCGTATCTATCATTATTCTAGCAATGGTTTTGAATGTCTCACTCAGGATCATCGCCATGTGATCTCTGATCAATCCAGTTATCTGACAAGAGCGCTGGGTATTCATAATAAGGTTGATATAGATTACTTGAGTCGGCCCGTTGAAGAGGGCGACTGCTTTGTGCTCTGTACCGATGGTATCCACGAATTTATTGCTGAAAAAAAGCTATCTCAGTATCTCGGTGGGCTTGGTCCCAGTCCCACTGTAGAGGCATTAGACGAGTTGGCAAAAAAAATTGCCAATGATGCACTAGAGGCTGGCAGCGACGATAATATCAGCCTACAAATTGTTACCCTTGATCAGTTACCGGAGAAATCCGTTAGCGAGATCAGTCAAGCTGTCAGCCAATTACCGCTGCCGCCAAAGATAGAACCGAGAATGGATTTTGATGGCTATAAAATTATCAGGCCAATCTATATCAGTAGCCGCAGCCATGTTTTTTTAGCGGAGGACTCTGTCTCAGGAGAGCGAGTTGCTCTAAAGTTTCCTTCAGCGGAGCTTAAAAATGATACTGAATATTTAGAAAGTCTATTGCGTGAAGATTGGATTGCCAAGCGGATTGATAATCCAAATGTGTTGAAAGCGAAGTCTCCCCAACGCAAACAAAACTACCTCTATACAGTGACGGAATATGTAGAAGGACAAAATCTAATGCAGTGGATGATTGATAATCCATCGCCCTCATTGGAGCAGGTTCGCAATATTATCGAACAGGTAGCCAAAGGCATTCAGGCATTTCATCGCCGTGAAATGATCCATCAGGATCTGCGTCCGCAAAATATTATGATCGACGGATCAGGCACGGTGAAAATTATTGATTTTGGCAGTACCAAGGTGGCGGGAATTTTAGATATACATGATAACAATAAGGGCATTGTTGGAACCCTGCAATATTCATCACCAGAATATTTTATCAATGCACCGATTACTTCCAGAGTCGATATATTCTCATTGGGCGTTATAGCCTATCAGATGCTGTCAGGAAAATTCCCCTATGGGCAAAATGTATCCAGAGCGCACAATAGATTAGAGCAGCGAAAGTTGCGTTATCTGCCACTCAATGAACATGGGGTAAATGTGCCCCGATGGATTGAGGAAAGCTTAAAAAAGGCGTTGAGTATAAATTCTTTAAAGCGCTACTATGAGGTTTCAGAATTTATCTATGACTTGCGCACGCCAAATAAACATTTTGTCAGCATGGATCAGCAACCACTGATAGAGAGTAACCCGCTGGCATTTTGGCGCGGGCTCTCATTAGTGCTATTTATTATTATAATTTTGCAGACCGTATTGTTTTAACAATACGCTTTGCCCAATAGTTGACCGCTGACTAACGTTTTTATTTAATCTTAATTGGATCTGAAATCCCCCTAAATTGATTGCCAGCAGGGTCATATCCCAAATGACTGATGCGGTATTCGCCAGCTGTTACCCCTTCGGGTAGAGTCCAACTCAGCTCAGCGACCAGTGACTTTTTGTCGGCGCGCCATCTTACGGTGGTATTCCAATCGCTGTCGCTGGCAATGGTCTGCCAGTCACCGGCGACCTTGCGCTCAACCAACATATAATTATTGTCCGCTCTGTAGTTTCGATTCGGATTGCTCGACCAAAACTCAGCGATAACAGTGTCACCCTGTTGATACTGTATCTGTTGTTGGGGTAGGGGATCGCCATAGCGCGATCCTATGGGCGGCGGGCTGATAGTGCTATTAAGCGGGGATTCTGGCGACTTGCCGCGCCAGTCGTCGTAGCGGATAGCTGACTCAATTATCCTGTCGTTTTCCAAGGCCTCGGCCAGATGACTGACGATCTGCTGGTAGGCTGGCAATGTCCAGCGGCCATGCAGCGTATGACCAGCTTCGTACTGTTGCACGAGATATTCTTCAGGTGTGGTGATATAGCCGGCATAGCCATTTGAATATCCGGCTAGAACTATATGCTGGGCCCAGTCGCCAAGCTGGTTGATCACCGTGTCACGCAGGCGTCGGCCGGACATAGTGGCAACCTCAGTGGGCATGGCCAGAATCACAAGCTGCCCTATGCGGGCAAGGGTGATTGAGCGTATCTGGGACTGCAAAGGCGGCATACCACTGCCAGTTTCAAATAATATAGGCTTGGGTGCCTGGCAGTCTTTTGCCGCTTCGCTCCACTTGGGCGCGCCGGTTAACCAACCGATTAAAAAATCTAAAAACCAGCTCTGCTCAGTCATCCCCTCTCTAAATAAAAAGTGTCCACCGCCATCTTCGCTGGAGCCCCCGGCAAAGGAATAACCATAGGCCGACGGGCAGGTCTTTTGTGGACCGGACTGAGTAAAGCTATCCTCAATACTGTAGTCACTCAGGTCTACATAGACTTGGCGAGTTTCAATTGGGCCATGCAGTGCTTCCTCGGCATGGTTAAATAATTGCAGCGCCACCTGCAACTGACGGTCACCCATTATTTGCGTAGTCTCTACATCCGTTGCCCCGGGGCCGGTATTATTTAAATTGGTATTGGGCGTAACATCACCTGGATCGGCCTGGGCAAAGGCAGCTACAAAATCATTTTTATCCCTGTAACTGGTGCCCTGTAATTGCTCCATTGTTAATGCAGCATAGCCTTTGTGATCGCCAGAAATTAATCGATTATAAAAGTTCATCGCCGTGGGATGGAGCGCATACCAATTAAGCATGCCGATTGGTCCTGAGTCATCAATAAACTTTATCAGGCTCATTTCAGTGGGGGTATTGTCGCTGTAACTCTCTCTTTCGATCCGAGGGTTTTGCTTATAGGCCAAAACTGATCGATTGGCCCCGGCATTGGTCACATTGCCTTTGCCAAGGAGAATACTGCCCGGCTGCAGATCATTGTGCGCACTGATAATAGACTCGGTAATGCCGTCTACAATTATCTTAAAATGTTCGGGGTAGAACCCGCCATCCAAGCCAAGATCGGATCTTGAGTGCCAGTAACCTCCGGGACCGGCATGGGTGTGGGTGGCGCTGATAATGACATTTTTGATGCTGTAGGTATCGCCGTAGAGTTGCTGCAAATGATCGATCACAGAGAGGCTAATATGGTGTTCAATACTGCCCAAATCGGCGCTGACGAAGACCAGCCGTTTACTGGGATCATCGGCCTCGGCGATAACAAAGGCCCTTGATCGCTGCCTTATATGCAGCCCCTCGGTGATCTGATCCTCACGCCCAAAGCCCCACATCTGAGTGCCAAACAGCGGCCCGGTAATATCTGAGATACCGCGACCAATTAAATAGGGCTGTGTCTTATCCGATGCCTGCAGGTTGCTGGACAATATAAATAATAGATAAAAAATACCGCCGTGAAAAACCTGTTTTATGGTCATAGAGGTTGCCCATTTTACTCAAGCATTTAATTTATCTGCCGCTCTTTATTTTTCCAGTAGGGTGCCCGCAGTTCTCGCTTGAGAAGCTTGCCGGTTGGATTGCGCGGCAGCGCATCGACGAAGTCGACGCTCTTGGGAGTTTTATAACTGGCAATTTTGTCTTTAGAAAACATAATAATATCTTCTTCCCCAGCAGTTGCGCCCGGCTTTAGAACCACGACCGCCTTGACCGCTTCGCCCCACTTTTCGTCTGGCACACCGATCACAGCCACATCACCAATATCTGGATGACTGAAGAGGGCGTTTTCAACTTCTGCTGGATAGACATTTTCGCCGCCGGATAAAATCATGTCTTTGATTCTGTCATGAATATACAAAAACCCATCTTCATCGAGATAGCCTGCGTCACCGGTGTAGAACCAACCATCGACAATAGCCTTGGCCGTGGCTGCATCATTTTTCCAATAGCCTTTCATAAGGCTGCCGGAGCGATAGAGAATTTCGCCCACCTCATTGGCCGCGGCGTCTTTGCCATCGCTGCCAAGAATGCGAATGCGCGAAGTCTGAGCGGGCTTGCCACAGGAGAGTAACTTGCCCCTTGCCGGGTCATGGTCCTCATGCAGCAGCACGGTGCCGCCGCCACCTGTCTCCGTAAGTCCGTAGACCTGACAAAACTCGCATTTAAAAATAGCTTGGGCAGTGGCTAGAACATCTTGGGAGATGGGGCTGGCACCATAGAGAATGGTTTCCAAATTTGAAAAGTCTCGATCCTTTACGCCGGGAATTGAATTTAAAAATAAGATAACCGCTGGCACAAAAAAGGCGTAGCGCACGCGATACTGTTCCAGTACATCAAGAATAACTACCGGATCAACATCTCTAATAATGATATTTTTAAGACCCTGAGCAAGACCAATAACACCCGCATTTGCACCTGACACATGGAATATAGGCATCGCGATAATGGTTGACTCACCATTTTCCCAGTCACCCCAGCCGCCATTGGCGGCCTGATCTAACAGGTCGAGGTAATTGCTATTGGTGAGCTGCACACCTTTGGGATGCCCAGTGGTGCCGCTGGTATACATCTGCACCACATCGTCATCCATGGCTATGGGTAGCAGGGGGTCGGTATCACTCTGGGTATCGCGCCACTGTGCAAAGTCGAGCCATTCGCTGTGGCCGCCATCAATAGCAATAATCTGCCGCACTCTTGTCAAAGACGGGCGCATCTGTGCGATAAGCTCGTAGAACTCGACGCCGACAAATAGAATTTCTGTCTCGGCATTATTGAGAATATAGTCTAGCTCGGGGGCTGCCAGCCGCCAGTTCACTCCGGCGATAACAACATTTGCCTTGACCGCACCGCTCAACACCTCAAAGTAGGCATCGCTATTTTTACCCAGATAGCCAATACGGGTGCCGGGGCTGCACTGAGCCGCTATAAGGCCATTGGCAATGCGACTGGCTCGCTGATCAAGCTCATTGTAGGTAGTTTCGCGGCCCTCAAAGACCAGCGCTGTCTGTGCACCATTGATGCGAGCCTGATAGCGGCTTATATCCGCAACACAGCTTAATTCTTGTAGTTCAATCATGATATTTCCCCCACTTTCGGTGATGGCTCCGAGGCCATCTTTACTCCGAGTGTACTGTGGTCTGGAATCGGTGCGCAACTGTTACAGAACTATTGGGTCTGGTTTGGTCGGTTGGCAGCTATAGTTTTTTTGAGTAAACTTTTTTGACAATAAATGAGCTGCTCTCTCAGACAGGCTAAACAGCCGACAGAGCATGATCAAATAATAAAAGAGACCAGTATGTTCCAAGATATCAGTGATTCAATTGAGGCCTGCGCGGCTTTTTATGGCGACGATGCAGATGCTGTGCGACGCTACCTTATTCAAGGGCAGCAGCGGGCACTGGCACTGCCCAATCGCGGGCCTATTCGATTTGATAAAGACGGGGCCATCCACGGGGATATTCTTAAAGCCTATGGCACCCATGGTTTCTATATTTTCGAACAGGCACTGAGTGAGGCAGAAGTTAAGGATCTTGAAAATGATCTGGAACGCCTGCGGGAAAATTTTCCTACCGAGATGGGCGCGCCTACAGACGCACAGGGTCGTCCTGCTCTGGGTGCAGACAATAAAGCCATGACATTGCAATGGGCTAAACCCCTCTCGGATCCACTGGGAGGAACGGCGATAGCCAATGGTCGCCATCAGGTTAAGCTATTTGAACCCCAGCCAGGGGATGATGCCCCTCAGGCGACGCCATTTTATCTTGCCGGATCCCTGCAGTTTTCTCTCGCCTGCCTGCGAGCCTATGGTCATCCAGGGCTATTAAAAATGGCGGAGGCGATTAATGGCGAGGACTTTACCCCCTTTCATGAGGGACTGTTTATTAAATATGCAGGCTTGGGCGCGGCGGTTTCCTGGCATCAGGACGGCGATACCCATTGGGATAACCCGGATTCTGATGAAGATAGCCATGGGTTTAACTTCATGGGTCAGGTCTATGGCAGCACCGCGGTCAATGGGGTTTGGGTGGTGCCCGGCAGTCACAAACGGGGGCGGCTGGATATTGTCAAAATGGTTGCCGAGGCCGGCAGTGAGCGCCTGCCGGATGCAGTGCCGATTATTTGTAATCCGGGAGATGTGGTGATTAATAATCGACAACTGCTGCATGGCTCTTTCGCCAATACCGGATTTGAAACCAGAGTGACGGTCAATTTTGGTTTTCATCGCCGCGCATCTGTACTAAATGTGTTGGGGGCTGGTATCCATGCCGATGCCGCCACCTTTGATGAAGACTTTATCGCCGAGCGTTCGCGGGTGATTGGTATGGCTATCGCCGCCAGGCAGCAGCGCTTTCCCGACGAGGTTCCCTATAACTATGCCCCGGATGCCAAGGCTCAAAACAGCCTAGTGTGGAGCGATGATATGCAGGCCTCGCTCAAGGACTACAATCTGATGGACCTGAGTATCTAAGCTATTTAAGGAGCACTTATGACGTTTAAAAAGAGCATGGGTATTGGTCTGGGAGTGCTAGTTATTGTGGCTGTGACTCTGTGGATTAGCCTGGGTGATCGAATCACTCGAGTGCAGGTGGTCAGCACATTATTTACCGGTGCCGAGCAGTGGCAAAACTTTAATCGCATGCACAGTATGTTTCCGGTTAACACCATGCCCGCGGCGCCACAGCCCAATGCCTTTGCATCGGGTTCGCCTATTGAACTGCCCAGCGAGTTCACTTTTCGTGGCGAGCGGGTCGAGACCGCTGAGTTTTTGAGCCGCACGGATTCAGGCGCATTGCTGGTGATCAAGGAGGGTCAAATCGCATTTGAGCAATACTGGCTTAGCGGCGGGCAACAGCAAACCTGGCTGTCGATGTCTGTGGCCAAAAGCTTTATCTCCGCCTTGATTGGCATTGCCGTCGAGCAGGGCCATATCCGCGATATTAACCAGCCCATTACTGACTATGTACCCGAGCTGGCGGGCTCCGCCTATAACAATGTGCCGATTAAAGATGTGATGCAGATGTCGTCTGGGGCCTCATGGAATGAGGACTATGGTGACCCAGAGTCTGATATTAGCCGCTTTAGCCGTATTTTTGCCCTGGGTGGCTCGATGAATGCATTTGCCGCCACTCTGGAGTCCGAATTTGCTCCCGGCACCTACAACCGCTATAACTCGACGGATACCCAGGCTCTAGGGATGCTGCTGACCAATGCCGTGGGCCGCCCGATCTCAGAGTTTATGATCGAAGTGCTCTGGCATCCCATGGGTGCTGAAAATCAGGCCCATTGGCTGACAGACTCTGAGGATATGGAAATGGCCTTTGCAGGCCTCAATGCAACAGCCCGCGACTATGCCAAACTGGGAGAGATATATCGTCTAGGTGGCCTATTTAACGGTCGTCAAATTTTGCCAGCACAGTGGGTGAAGGATTCTATTACCCCTGATGCGCCGCATTTGATCGCGGGAGATAATCCGGCCTCAGACTGGCTCCTTGGCTATGGCTATCAGTGGTGGATTCCCGAGGGTAATCAGGGCGAATTTATGGCCATTGGGGTGTACAACCAGTTTATCTATGTGGCGCCGCAGTCAAATATGGTTATTGTTAAACTCTCGGCTAATAGTGCCTATGGCACGCCAGCTGACGCGGGCGCCTCTAGTGAGTTTGAGTCGATTGAGTTTTTTCGCAGGATTACGGCTACCCAGTAATGCCTGATATTAGAGAGGCTGCAATGGCAGCCTCTCTGCTGGTTTATGAAGCTTTTTTAGCTGTTGTCTTTCTTACCGAGCTCTTCTTTGCAGCTGTCTTGCGAGCTTTGGGCGTTGGGTTCTGCTCAATAAACTCGGCTAGCAATGCAGACAGTTTCTCTGCTTTAGCCCATTGAAAAAAGTGCCCGCCACCGATCATAGTATGGGGCTGACCCTTGGTGCCCGGAACCTTGGACAGCCAGATTTTTTCAAACCCATTGGTGATCGGGTCATTGCCTGCCCCCACACATAAAAACGGTTTTTTAAATTTCTCAAAAAATTCCCATGCTTTTTTCTGTGCCTCTAAAGACTGATCTGGTATGGTCGGCACCTGGCTGGGCATAGCGCGAGGCCCCATTTTGTATGCCGGGCTAGGGAAGGGTGCCTCGTAGGCCCTAGACAAACGGGTGCGAAAAGGCGAGATATGGCGCAGTCCAATAGCGCCCACGAACAGCTCTAGAGCCACAGCCAGTTTATTGCGAGACTCCATCTGTGAGGAGGCAATAATACCCGCTGGCACATCCGGAGTTTCCCAAGTATATTTTTGCCAGTAGGCAAACAGATCGACACCAGAGTCTTTGCCAATACCGCTCATTTTTCCAACCTGTTTCATCATGCCAAACAGGCTCAATTTTTTCGGGTCTGCTCTAAAGGCGTTCACTCTGTCGATGGTGCTTTGCGCCACATTTGGGTTGTAGGGTAGTCCGGTATTGCCAATGGCCACTCGGGCAAAGCGCTCGCCGTTGTCAGCAACCATACGCAAGCCGATCAGCCCGCCCCAATCCTGACCAAAAAAGGTAAGGTCAGTGAAATTATTTTGTACCAGCCACTGATTCATCCAGTCGACTTGCCGCTGGTAGCTGTAGTCTTCTCTGGCGGCAGGCTTATCTGATTTACCGTAGCCGGGAAGGTCCGGTGCGATTACACGCAGGCCTGCCTTCGCCAGATGGGGAATCATGCGCGCGTAGAGATAGCTCCATACCGGCTGGCCATGCATGCACAGAATAATTGCACCATCTTTTGGGCCCTCGTCGATATGGTGGATTCGCAGATCAGAACCATCATCGGTTTTGATGACTGTGTAATGAGGCTCAAAGGGGTATTCCTCAAGTGATGCAAAACGGCTATCGGGGGTTCTAAGTATTTTCATAGTTTATTAGGCGACTCTTGTGGATCAAATTTTTCCTAGCATAACCTATTGGCATTAGTTATGCCATTATAATTGCATCGCTACTGAGCAATTGACCTGCCAGTCAGAGTTTATTTAGCCGAGTTGGTATTTATGGTGGCCCACCAGACTATACTGCCGACTTAATAATAATTTGAGTATGCCCATGTCAGATAGAATCCCACGCAATCCTGAGAATGACTACAGCGAAGAGATGGCCCAGCAACGTCGTGACTTTGTCAGTGAAAAAACTGCCACCAGGCTAGATAATATCGGCCACTATTCAGTTGATCCGCAGGTGACCGCGGGTAATATTGAAAACTTTATCGGTGTAGCTCAGGTACCTATGGGGCTGGTGGGTCCATTGCGGATTAATGGCGAGCATGCCGCTGGAGATTTCTATGTGCCCATGGCCACCAGCGAGGGCACATTGATTGCCAGCTACAATCGCGGTGCGCGATTACTCAGTGACTGTGGCGGAGCCAAGGTTACTGTGGTCGATGATGCCATGCAGCGGGCACCCGTATTTGTATTTGATGATGCCAGAGCGGCTCGGGACTTTGGACATTGGGTCGATGAAAACTTTGCCGAGATAGCAGCTCAGGCCGAGACCACCACGAGTTCAGGAAAGTTGCGGGATATCCAGCAGTTTGCCGCGGCACGCCAGCGCTATTTGCGCTTTAACTACACCACAGGTGATGCCGCGGGCCAGAATATGGTGGGTAAGGCCACCTTTGTTGCCTGTGAGTGGATTGCCGCCAACTACCCGGGTATTAAACGCTATATGCTTTCTGGTGCTATGGATACTGACAAGAAGCACTCGCAGTTAAATACATTGCACACGCGGGGCAAGCGGGTGATTGCCGAAGTGACAATTCCCAATGATTTATTGCAAAAGAGAATGAATACCTCTTCCGACGCGCTGTTTAAGGCGCGGTCGATTAATCAGGTAGGCGCCTTTATGGCAGGGTCTAACAATACCGGGGCCCATTCAGCCAATGGTATTACTGCAGCGTTTATCGCCACAGGACAGGACGTGGCCAACCTGGCAGAGTCTTCGGCGGCGATTGTCTATGCCGATATTGATGACCATGGTAACTACTATCTGAGCATTACCATTCCCTCACTTATTGTCGCCACCTATGGCGGCGGCACTGGGTTACCCACGCAGCAGGAATGCCTTAATTTACTTGGCTGTAACGGGGCGGGCAAGGTACATAAGTTGGCTGAGATTATTGGTGCCACTGTGCTGGCTGGCGAGATATCGCTTATGAGCGCAGTGCTGGCCGGTGACTGGGTGACCAGCCACGATGCCCTGGGGCGCAATCGCTAAACTGGTTGCAATGGATACTCCGTGGTCGCAATAGACAGTTTGACGAATTGAAAAAAGGACTAGCATTAAAGCAAGACTAAACAGTCAATAATAATAAAAATAGGGGTAATCGAGTGAATACTAATTCTACGCCATCCAATAGGTTACTAGTGGCCCTGCTGCCCTGGCTCATCTTGCTCACCGGATGTGCCGATCCGCAGTCCTCGGCGCCTGAAAACGCTCAGACGGCGTCTAGTGGTGAGCTGGTTAGCTGTGACAGATTTGATGAGAATCGCACGGCACTATTCGGCGACCTGCATATACACACCAGCTATTCTTTTGACGCCGCGGCCAATAGTACAGGGGCTACACCAGAGGATGCCCACCGCTATGCCCGGGGCGAGTCCATTCCTATTTTTCCGATTAATGAGCAGGGTGTAGTCACGGGGCGCACTAAAATTGATCGTCCTCTCGACTTTTTGGCGATCACCGACCATGGTGAGTTTCTGGGTGAGCGCGCTCTGTGCCGTACAGAGGGTTCGCCGGTTTACAACACCGATTTCTGCGCGGCTTACAGGTCTGATGAGCGTCTGGGTATGATGATGTTGGGCACCGTGATTACCACTGAGACGCCGGCGCGAATTCCTGAAATCTGTGGTGCCAGCGGCAACCTGTGTCGTGATTTTGCCCAATCGCCCTGGCAGAATATTCAGGCCGCTTCCAATGCCGCCAATACGCCCTGCGAGTTCACAAGCTTTGTCGCCTATGAATATACGGGTACACCGGGAACCAGTAACTATCATCGCAATGTCATCTTTAGAAATGATGTGGTGCCTGCACTGCCGGTAAGCTATATCGATGCGCCGATCGACAGTAAACTGTGGTCAGCACTGGATGCAGTCTGCGATATTGCCGATGGCTGCGACTACCTGACGATTCCCCATAATTCTAATTTAGCCAATGGGCGCATGGCCCCCTATATGCAGCTTGAAGACACAGATGCTGCAAAAATTGCCTATGCTCAGAGTCGCTTAAAGCGCGAGCCGATTATGGAGATTTTTCAGCATAAAGGGGGTTCAGAATGTATTAATGGCCTGAGTTCTGTCTTTGGCGCGCCGGATGAATTGTGTGAAGTTGAAGCTGTTCGGCGTATGGGGGAAAACAAAACCTATGCTACTCGTGATATGTCATCGGCAACCTTGACCGTCGGTCAGGCCTCTGAGATCACCGCCGAATGTGCCGAGGGGACTATTGGCAGCAATGGTATGCTCGGCGCAGGCTGTGTGCACGCCACTGACTATCAGCGCTCAGCGCTGTTGGTGGGGCTCAAAGAAGAGCAGGCTATCGGTTTAAACCCCGTGAAGCTTGGCATTATTGCCGCGACTGACACCCATTCTGCGACCTCTGGCGGTGTTAAAGAGTCTGAATGGGTGGGCGCTGTGACCGGTGAGGCCAACCCATTGGAGCGCCTGCAGCCCGGTCTGCTAACCAGTGGTATCGATGGCAATCCCGGCGGTTTGGCCGGTGTTTGGGCGCGAGAAAACACCCGAGATGCTATTTTTGATGCCATGCTGCGCAAAGAGGTTTTTGGCACCTCCGGGCCGAGAATTCGTCCACGCCTATTTGCTGGCTGGGGCCTCGATGCTGGACTCTGTGAGGCCAATGATATGGTGGCTCAGGCCTATGCCAGTGGTGTTCCCATGGGCGGCGATTTAAGTGCGGCTAGCAGAGACGACAAGCCATCTTTTCTGGCCTATGCAGCCAAGGATCCCGAGGGCTTAAAGCTTCACGAGCTCCATCTGATTAAAGGCTGGATTGATGCCGAGGGCCGAATGAATACTCAGGTACTGCCGATTGCCACAGATGAGGCCGGTGCCGACAGTCTGTGCAAGGTCTATACAGATCAAAGCTTTGATCTAGCCCAGCCTGCCTATTACTACCTGCGTGCCGTAGAGCCGGAGTCCCCGCGCTGGCACACCTATGACTGTGCGGCTATTGCCGAGGCCGAGCGCCCAGATGTCTGTGCTAATGGCGCCTATCCAGACAGCATTCGAGAGATGGCCTGGACATCGCCGATCTGGTATCAGGGGCAGTAGTGAGAGTATTATCCGGTACATAAAGTGCTCTTTGTCACAGCCTAGCAGGCCGGTATTTCTGAGTCATTTTCCAGCGATCCATAGCGGCTGACCCCACCTAGGTCAGCGCTATGTATTAGCTGCATCGGCCGCCTTATCAAGCGTTCAATTTATGCATTATTGACTATATCCATTAAGCATTGATGCTGAGGGCGGCGAATGCGATGAACGGCAGTATTTAGCGGTAAAGGGAGGCTGGTCTTGTAGACAGCGAGCCTGCAGGTACAGTAGGTTGAAGGTGAACTCCGGCTTGAGGTCGGAATTTGCTAATTTCTATTCGATAATAACTAAATTAAGGGACCAATTACCATGAGCTTTAAATCACTATTATCAGCTGTCGGTATCACCTCACTGCTTGGCTGTGCCGCCGAAGAAGAGGTCGTTGCAACTACTGAATTAGCCGATGGAGCCTTCTTGCTGGGCGATGTTACATTGACTGAAAAGGGCGAAGTCACGGTGCTTAAACGAGCACAGATGAAGATCTATTCCAATGACCGCTATATGTTTGCCTTTATGCACGAGGGCACAGACAAGCCTGATGTGGGCGCCGGACTTACCGAGTGGAAAGATGGCACGCTGATTGAATCGCCAATTTTTAATCAGGATGGTTCACTAGAGAATTTGCACTTTAGTCTCGATGTTCAAGAGACAGAGGGTGGCTTTACCCAGAGTATTGAAGGTTTGGAGTCCAATGGTCATGTCTACGATATGGTAGAGACATGGGATCGTCAGGCCGGTGATGCATCCGCCTTCGATGGTCTGTGGAAACTACAGAATCGAGCGAGTGAAGAGGGTGGCGAAATAGCCGAGTTCTCTGAAATTAAAATGTTTGGTGGCGGACACTTTATCTTCTCTCAGAGCTTTATGCTTGAAGGAAAAATGGAACAACACTTTGGTTTTGGTGACTTTTCAATTGATGCTGATGGCGTTGTCACTGAAACTGTGATCGCCAGTTCTTTTGAGGATTTTGCCGGTGTTCAGCACAAACTGACCATGGAGCTGGTTAGCGAGAATGAGCTAAACCAAACCTTCCTTTGGGACGGCAAGTCGATAACACAGTCTTATATCAGACAGTAAGTTAAGCGACTCAGTAAAAAGCCGCTATCGAGAAGCGGCTTTTTTTATGTCAGAGCTTTTTTATCTTAAATATTCCAGGTATTTTTGGCCTGCTGCCTAAGGGCCGATTTTTCAGCTTTCTTTTCACTTCTGCGACGTTCTGTGGCCTCTAATGCGGCGTTGCCAATATGTTCTTCGCCCCTTGCCTTGGCCAGTTCAATTTGTTTTTGACGCTGGGCAAAGCGCTGTTTTTGCTCTTCGCTAACAGTGCCGTAGCAGTGCAGGCAGGACAGTCCCTCCGCATAGGATGGCAGTAACTTTTCCTGTTCCGTGATCGGCATACGACAGGCGTGGCACTGGTCGTAAGAGCCGCGCTTTAAGTCGTGATCAACTGCCACACGGTTGTCGAATACAAAGCACTCTCCCTGCCATAATGTCTGATCGCTGGGCACCTCTTCCAGATATTTTAAAATACCGCCTTCAAGGTGGTAGACCTCATCAAAACCCTGCTCTTTCATATAGGCAGTGGATTTTTCACAGCGAATACCGCCGGTGCAAAACATGGCCACTTTTTTATGCTTATCGCGGTCGAGGTTATTTTTAGCCCAGTTGGGAAAGTCGCGAAATGATTTAGTTTTTGGGTCTATGGCATTTTTAAAGGTGCCAATTTCAACTTCGTAATCATTGCGTGTATCCACGATGACGACATCCGGGTCAGAGATCAAAGCGTTCCAGTCACTGGGTTTAACATAGGTGCCCACCACCTGTTTTGGGTCGATGCCCTCGACACCCATGGTGACAATTTCTTTTTTCAGTTTAACCTTGGAGCGATAGAAGGGAATCTCATCATCATAGGATTCTTTGCTCACAATATTCTCTAAACCGGGCTGCCGATCGAGCCAGCGGAGCAGGGTATCGATGTCTTCGCGACGCCCCGATATGGTACCGTTGATGCCTTCGGCCGCCAATAGCAATGTGCCAAACACATTGTTGTCGGTCATCACCTTTAATAAGGGATGACGAATAGAGCCATAGTTTGGCAGTGCGACAAATTTATACAGCGCACAGGTGACGTACTGAGTGGACATAATCAATCCTACTAATCTGTTCGGCTAACCAAATCGCAAATTTGGCGCGTTTTTCTAAGGGCGGCATTGTAGCAAATGGCACTGCCCCAGAGCTAGATTCTCTGCGCTGCCTCAATAATCTCTATTCAATCAGTGACGCGGCCAGGGCGCGAGCCGCCGTTAGCTTGGCGCGAAAGTGTTTGTTTTTTGCCGCGCTGGCACCGGGCTGGCTTGAGAACCAGGCCATCACCGTATTAGCTTTGCGGTTAATGTAGATAACCTGACCATGAATGCCCACGGCGCAGTACTCGCCAGCCTGCGGGTCTAGAATCCACCACATATTGTGATAGGCCGCCCAGGGTTCTTCACCATACCAGTCATTATTAGCCATATTGCTGCGCAGTTTGTCACTGATATTCAGTGACTCATCTATCCAGTCTGCGGGGATCAGCTGCAGACCATTGTGCTGGCCGCGATCGCGCACCATCATGCCAAAACGCAGGGCGTCCCTTAATGTGCTGTTCATACCGCCGGTCACTACCGGCATATAGGCTCTGTCGACGACAATGGCTGCATCGTGCTCTGTGCCTAGTTTGGCCCAGATATGTTGCTGGATGTAGTCCTGGAAAGACTGGCCGCTAATACGCGCGATCAGCCAGCCCAAGACATCGGCATTACTGCTGTTGTAATCAAAGTTATCACCGGGTTCGCGGTTTAAATCGGGTTTTATAAATTTGCTCACAAAGTCATGGACGCCATAAACCTCGACAGTGCCCGGCTGTATATCGCGAGCGCCGGGCAGCCATATCATATTAAGTGCCGGAGCATAGTATTTAGCGAAGTCTGAATCGAGGTCAGTGTAGTTTTCTTTAAAGTCCAAAGAGGTGGCATGGTCTAGTACCTGTTGGATACTGACACGCTCAAAACCGCTGCCCTTAAGTTCGGGAATGTAATCTGCCGGTGATGCATTCAGATCGACCTTTCTCTCAGCTACCAGTAAGCCAAATGCCGTGCTGGCCAGAGACTTACTCATGGAATACCAAATATGATGGGCGTGCTCATTAAAGCCATGAAAATACTTTTCATGGAGCAGATTAGTGCCCTGAACAATAGCAACACCATCGCCATGATTGCGTTCAAATAGCTGATCAAAACTGATTGTTGCGCCGCTGCCATCTGGGTACTGCTGCTGCCCGAGTGCGGGTTTTAATGGCCCTGGCAACTCGACGATCTGGCCCTGCCTCGGAATCATCACTGTATTGAACGGCGCGCCCATATTGCGAAACGACCACTTCATAAACGGGTGGGTACCATGGTTTTTCATGGTGACCTGAGATTCAGATGTGGGTGGAATACCCTGCATAGGTTCTGCCGCACCTGAGCCATTAGGTGCTGTGTAAGCAGTTTGGCCAATGGAGATAGAGATAAGACTGGAGATCAAAAAGAGGGGTAGACGATTCATGCTGGGACCATTCCTGATTATTATTGTGTTGAATCTAGAGTAAAGGGACTATCGCATAATGGCATAAAGCGACCCATTTTTATCTAATCGGGCCCTGTTTATTTTGGTTTTGACGGCGATGTATCTGCGCTAATTCCGCTGACTGTAGCTTAGCAATAAATAAAAGAGTTAGGGGTGCTACTTGCATTGCTCGGTATGATCGTCATACTCGGCGCCGATCTTAAAAAACCCCATTATTAACGGTGATAGCCCATTAACAGTAATCCCGCTTCCTCGACTCAGAAATCGACCGCAAAAATGTCGGTACTTCTGGCGCTATTTCAGTTTCTCAAGCCCTATCAGGTGCGAGTGTGGATATTTCTGGCGGCGTTGGTGTTTACCGCCGCTGTGACGCTCTCGATCGGGCAGGGTTTGCGGCTGGTGATTGATCAGGGCTTTGCTGAGCAGTCTCAGTTGCAACTGAATATTGCGATACTATTTGTGCTTATTGCCTCGGCACTGATGGCCCTGGGCACCTATATTAGATTCTATCTTATCTCCTGGCTGGGCGAGCGAGTCAGTGCAGATATTCGCACCGCTGTATTTGATCATATCGTTGATCTGCACCCGGCTTTTTTTGAAACCAATCGCAGCGGCGACATTATGTCGCGGCTGACTTCTGACACCACATTGCTGCAGTCGATTATCGGCTCTTCGGTGTCTATTGCCCTGCGCAGCGCTATTAGCTTTACCGGCGCGCTGATTATGTTGCTGGTAACCAATATTAAATTGACCCTGATTATTGTGGTCGCCGTGCCTGTGGTACTGATGCCGGTACTGGTATTCGGGCGCAAGGTGCGCAGTCTATCCAGACAGAGTCAGGACAGTATTGCAGATGTAGGCTCTTACGCCGGTGAAATTATTCAGCATATTAAAACCGTGCAGAGTTTTACTCAGGAAGCGCAGGAGAAACGAGCATTTTCGGCAGAGGTCGAGCGTGCTTTTGCGGTGGCAAAGCGTCGCGTTAGTCAGCGCGCTATCTTAATGGCTGCGGTGATTCTGCTAGTATTTGGGGCACTGTCGGCAATGCTGTGGGTTGGTGGTAGCGATGTTATCAATGGCAGCATGAGTGGCGGCGAATTGGGCGCTTTTATTTTTTATGCGATTCTAATGGCTACCGGTGTGGCTTCGTTATCAGAGGTTTACGGTGAGTTGCAAAGAGCGGTGGGTGCGACCGAGCGCCTGATGGAGCTGCTGCATGCAGACAATGAGATTCTGGCGGTCGACAAGCCACAGGATGTGGCCCGTCTACCTGCAGTTTTAGGTTTTAAAAACCTCACCTTTTGCTATCCCTCAAGGCCTGAACAGCCAGCGCTAGCGGAGTTCTCTCTGGAGATTGCCAAAGATAAAATCGTTGCTCTGGTGGGGCCCTCAGGCGCAGGTAAGTCGACACTGTTTGATTTGATTCAGCGTTTTTATGATCCGCAACAGGGCCAGGTATGTTTTGGCCAATGCGATATCCGGCAGCTGAGTCCCAGTGAGTTACGTGAGCAAGTTGCTGTAGTGCAGCAACAGCCAACGCTATTTACTGGGGATGTGATGTACAACATTCGCTATGGTAAATCCTCTGCATCTGATGAAGAGGTGATGGCCGCCGCTGTGGCTGCCCATGCCGATGAATTTATCAGCAAACTGCCAAATGGCTATCACAGCGACTTGGGTGAGCAGGGCGTGCGACTCTCTGGTGGTCAGCGCCAGCGCATCGCCATTGCCCGTGCGCTGCTCAAGGATCCGCGTATATTGCTGCTGGATGAGGCCACTAGTGCTCTGGATGCTGAGAGTGAATACAAGGTGCAGTTGGCACTGGATAAATTAATGAAGGGCCGCACTACAATTATTATCGCCCATCGGCTGGCGACGATTTTACATGCGGATGAAATTGTTGTGATGGATGCTGGGCGCAAGGTTGCGCAGGGCAGTCATCAGCAACTGCTAGCCATTAGCCCACTCTATGCACGTCTGGCTAAGCTGCAGTTTTCTGCTGATGCGGTAATCTCTTCCGAGAGCTAAGTAAAATCTTTTAATACCCTCAAATATAAGCGTATATCTTAATTTTTTCGTCCAAATTTTATGCAGAAAAATATTGCATTAATAAATAGCTGTGACTATTATCCAGCTATGAATAGCTTTACGGATGAAAGCATGCTTGTAAATTTCAGTTCAGTCGAACAGTTCCCGATAAAAATTTCCAGAGTTTCTCGCACCGCTTTACCTCTGGTTTTTTGCTTGGTTTTAGCCTCTTGCGGAGGTGGTGGATCATCCGTCGATTCAGCATCTGGGTCGAGTCAGGCGAGCAATCATTCTCCTACATTGACAGTTGCAGAAATTATTGAGCTGCCAGAGCAGCAACAGACCGTTGTTGCCCTCCATGGCCATGATCCCGACGGCGATGCCCTGACATATTCAGTGTTGGGCGGCTCCGATCACTCCGCCTTTGATCTGAGTCAAGTGGCACCAGTAAAAAAGTTCGTGAGGCAATTACCGGAAAAGACTACAGCGAGGGCGACTTATCTTGTAATGGCTACGCCTCTAGAGGTTCTGGCTTAACCGTGTCGGCTGTGGGAGAAATATCAACTGCATCATGCTCAGATTCCATAAGAGTGGCGTGCTGTAAATAAATTAGCAAAGGAGGTAGGTCTGTAGTAGCAGTAAAGAGAAGTAAGATGTAAGAAGTAAGAAGTAAGAAGTAAGAGGTAAGAAGTAACAGAAGTAAGCAGTAGTGAGAGCAGGAGATCATCAGTAGTTTGGGGTCGTTTCCTAGTAAGCCGTATTTGGCGTAGTCCAGAGCTTAGTTTAGTGATGGGATGCGCCCAATACGGCTTTTTTAGTTCCCAACTGTGCAGTGATCGACTAAGGTAAGCGGCGCGTACAACCGACATAACATCAGCGTTTGACAAACGCTTGCCATAATAAAAATAACGGTTAAAAAACCAAGAGAGCTCTTATGATTCGTCTACTATTGATCGTCTCAGCAACGCTCGCAGCCTGTCAGATAGTCACCCCTAAAGAGCCAGCCATCGACCGTCTTCCAGCCAATAATATTCAGACCAGCAGCGGTATAGTGCAGGGGCAGTCGCTGCGTTCAGGAGCTGAGACCGCAGAGGCGGTAGTGTCCTGGTTTGATATTCCCTATGCCCAGCCACCCGTCGGTGAACTGCGTTGGAAAGCGACGCGCGCGCTGCAGTCGCCGCAGCGTATTATCGTTGAACAAGAAGACACCGCCTGCGTACAAAAAGCCAGTCGCTATGCGGGTTCGAGTGGCGAGGGCATCGTTGGCGCTGAAGACTGCCTGTATCTGGATATCCGTGCCCCGGCAGATTTCTCCGAAAAACAGTATCCGGTCATGTTTTGGATCCATGGGGGTGGCAATACCACCGGCCTGAAAGATTACTACGACTTTACCCAGATGGTCGCCAGTCAGGATGTGGTGGTGGTCACTACCAACTACCGCCTCGGCGCATTGGGATGGTTTACCCATCCAGCCATTCAGGGCCAGCAGCAGGGAATGGATAAAACCTCTAACTTCGGCACCCTGGATATTGTCGAGGCCCTGAAATGGGTACAAAATAATATTCAAAACTTTGGTGGCGATGCGGATAATGTCACGATTTTTGGCGAGTCAGCAGGGGCGCACAACACCTTTGCACTGCTCGCATCACCACTGAGCAACGGGCTGTTTCACAAGGCTATTTCCCAGTCAGGCTATACCACCAGTGCACCGCTCGAAGAGGCCTATAATCGCAACGGCGTCAATCCGCTGGTTAAACGCGGTTCCTGGCAGATCGTCAATAAACTGGTCGAAAAACCCCAGTCTGAGTACAGCGCTGTGGACCTTCGCGAGCGACTGATGGCGATGGATGCGCGTGACTTTATCGGGCTCTATCACGAGACTGAGGGTTATGATGCAATCCCATTGACCACCATCGACAGTCTAGTGATTCCCACTGAGGGATTGCTGGGCGCTCTGGGCACAGCCAAATACGCTAAAAATGTACCTGTGATTGCTGGTGCTACCAAAGATGAAGTGTCGTTCTGGCTGGGTCTGCATCGCTACTTCGCCGACACTAGCTATATCTTTACCAAGCTGTTGCCGCCCAAGATAACCATTAAAAATCCCGAGTTATTTGAACTCTGGGTGCGCACCAGATCCCATGCCTGGAAACTGCGTGGTGTCGATGATGCGTTGATGGCCATGGAGTCGGCCGGATATCAGAATCTCTATGCCTACAGATTTGACTGGGACCATCAGGAGAGCTCGATACTGATTGATATCCCCAATATTATCGGGGCAGCCCATGGCACCGATATCGCCTTTGTGACGGGAAACTATACTTACGGGCCGATCACATCCTATATCTATCCCGAGGGGCCGGCCCGAGATCAGATGGGAGCGACTGTGATGGGCGCCTGGAGTAACTTCGCCCGCTCGGCAAATCCAAGTGTTAATTTACCCTTTGAGTGGAGGGCCTTTAAAACGGCCAGCCCCGCATATGTGCACCTGGATAAAGATGATCTGCTGAGAATGGATGTAGAGCAGGACAATATCGCTTCGCTGCTCGACAAGATTGCCACACACAATGGGCTTACCGAATTGGAAAAATGTTTTATTGCCTGGGAATCCTTTACCAATGTGGGTGATCACAGGCTGGAGGAATATCACAGCTGGAACGATGGGCTGTGCAATCAGTTTGATATCAAAGCGGAACAGCGCGATCTGGATGCCAGACTGATTGCAGAGTATGGCTCCATAGAAGTGCTATAAAATTTCATATAGGTTTTGATGATGTTGCAAACAATCTCCAAGGCGCTGCAGTTACCCGCAAGCCGTATAAAAACCATCGCACTTTTCGGGCTGGCGGTATTTTTTATCAATATCGGCGTCGATCATTTTGTCAATCCAGATTTCTATCTCAATATCATGCCCGACTATCTGCCGCTGCATTTGGAAGCGGTCTATATCAGTGGCTTCTTTGAGATTGTCGGTGGCGTCTGCGTACTGATTCCCAGACTGCGGTCAGCCGCCGGTTGGGGATTGGTGGCACTGTTGATAGCGGTCTATCCGGCCAATATTTATATGGCCCTCAACCCGGAATTATTTCCCGAGATAGCACTGAGCCTTCTCTATATACGCCTGCTATTTCAGTTTATTTTTATCTATTGGGCCTATAGCGCAACCCGTCCCTCAGAGCCGATCAGCGAGTAAGCAGCGTCAAACTGGCGATCGTGAAAGTTTGTGCTATGTTTTAACTGGGCATTGGGGCAACAGGAAGTTAGACTCCAATACTGAGTCGGGCACAGCCCACTGCCCAAATGCCTAATACAGATGGTTCAATATGGATATTGAAAAGAATTCTGCGCAGTTTACCGATCCGCTGATAACAGCGACCGGAGAGCCCCGCGCCAGCGTTCAACTGCGCGCACTCGACACCCTTTGGTTTAACACCGGCACCCTGTGTAATCTGGCTTGCGAAAGCTGTTATATCGAATCCAGCCCAGTTAAAGATCGACTCAGTTATACCAGTCTCACTGAGGTGCAAACCTTTCTTGATAAAGTCCAACAGAGCAATTACGGCACCCAGCAGTTAGAGATAATAATATCAATGCTATCGTCTTTGATACCGATGCTGGTCAGGTCCTCGATATAACCCTTTTTAAAGCATATGTTGGGTGACCTGTAGGCAAACCTGTCTGTATGCCAGTCAATATGCTCCCGTGTGACCGTCAGCTGCTAGTCAGTCATATCAATGCCGATAACCTCGCCATTCTCGCCGACTAATTGACTGAGTATAAAGGCATCGCGACCGCTGCCACAGCCGAGATCGAGCACAGTACAGCCCGCGGCCGCCACCGGCAGCGGCGAGCCGCAGCCATAGAACTTTTCCTCAAACGCGGGATGGATGTTGTTGAGAAGGGCTTGAATATGGGGCGGCGGGGCATCGGCTGGGCAGCAGGCGCTGGTTTTGAGGTCTTGGCTGGTGGCTAAAACAGAGCCGTAATAAGCTTTGACTCTGGCTGTTATATCATCGTGTTGGCTCACCGCGTCTTTATCATCTGACGGCTGAATATCCTTATTCATCAATTGTCCCTTTAACTGTAAACAGGCGCCTTCGATGGCAGCCACAATCTATGACAACAGATACTCAGTATAGGTGCAACGATTGAACCAATTAGTCATTGTTATTGGTTTACAGGGCCCAACTAAACGATAATACTTGTTCCTTACAAGTTAAATTGAGCCTAAAGATTTATGACTGTTTACAAAGTACCGCAAAAAGACATTTCCTTTATTTTAGAAGAGCTGGTCGGTTACGACGAGCACAGCAAATTACCCGGCTTTGAAGATGCCAGCAGCGATATGGTTGAGGCTATCTTGCCGGAAGCGGCAAAGTTCTTTGAAGAGGTTGTCGCGCCGAGCAATTGGGAGGCCGATACTCAGCCCGCGCACCTCCATGAGGGCTCAGTGGTGACCGCGCCGATGTTAGACGGCATTTACCAGCAGATGGTCGACGCCGGCTGGTGCTGCCTAAGTGGTGATGCCAAATATGATGGTGCCGGATTTCCCGGCGTTATCGACGTGGCAGTGCAGGAGATGCTGCAGTCGGCAAATGTAGGTTTCAGCCTGCTGCCGATGCTGAGCCGTGGAGTTATTCACGCCCTCAACCTCTATGGTACCGATGAGCAAAAAGACATCTATCTAAGACAGCTTATTTCCGGTTCCTGGTCAGGTACCATGAATCTGACTGAACCACAGGCCGGCACCGATTTATCGGCAGTAAAGACCAAAGCGGTGCCCGAGGGCGATCACTATCTGGTCAGTGGGCAGAAGATCTATATTACCTGGGGTGACCATGAACTCACCGAAAATGTAATTCATCTGGTGCTGGCGCGACTGCCAGATGCACCGGCAGGCAACCATGGTATTTCACTGTTCTTGGTACCCAAATATTTAATCAATGCCGATGGCAGCCTGGGTGAACGCAACGATGTCAAACCGGTGGGCGTTGAGCACAAGCTGGGCATCCACAGCAGCCCCACCTGCACCATGGCCTTTGGTGACAATGGCGGAGCGGTCGGCTACCTGGTTGGCCCGTTAAATCAGGGATTGATGTGTATGTTCAGCATGATGAACAATGCACGGCTCTCAGTAGGGCATCAGGGTATTGGATTGGGCGAGCGCGCCTATCAGCAAGCCGTGGCCTATGCCTCAGAACGTGTGCAGGGCAAGGTGCAGGGCGTCGAGGGCAATGCCCCGATTATTCACCATCCAGATGTCAAGCGTATGCTGATGCAGATGCGTGCGCTGACCGAAGCTGGTCGTGCCATGTCATTCTTTACTATTGCCGCAGAGGATCGCAGCCATCATCATCCCGATGCCGATCAGCGTGCTATCGATGCCCAACTAGTGGAAATGATGACACCACTGGTTAAAGGCTGGTGTACCGAAGTCTCAATGGAGAGCACCTCCTTAGGAGTGCAGGTGCATGGCGGCATGGGCTTTATCGAAGAAACTGGCGCCGCTCAGCATATGCGCGATGCCCGAATTCTGCCCATCTATGAGGGCACCAACGGAATTCAGGCCCTGGATTTTGTCGGGCGCAAATGTCTGCGCGATGGCGGTGAAACCATTGCTCGGGTGCTGGCAGAGATGCAGCAGACAGTCTCCGAACTCTCGTCAGCCACTGGTGCTTGCAAAGAGCTGGCAACGGGCCTGGCCACCACTATCGAACAGTGTCAGCAGGCGCTGAATTATGTATTGGCTAACAGCGCTAAATCGCCCTCATTGGCCTATAACTTCTTAATGTTATTTGGCAACAGCATCTCTTTCTGGTTATTGGCTAAGTTGGCAGTGGCCGCTCAGAAACGTATAGATGAGGGTTCGACTGATCCTTTTTATGGGCAAAAAATAAAAACTGCGAGCTTCTTTTCAAGCCAAATCCTTACTCGCAATTTAGCCTATCTGGCTAGTGTTATTACCGATTCCAATTATGCTGAAGAACTAGTTGCAGCAGACTTTCAAACGTTGTAAATTCCCTCTCGAAAATTAAGTCAGGCCGCTGTCTAGCGGTCTGATTTACCTTTCTTTGCAACACAAAAAGCGGCAGCAGTAGTGCCGTTAAAAGTTGCCACACTAAAAGTAAATCCTAATGTACTTTCGTACTTAAAATGGACCATAAGAACTCATGGGGAGTCGTCTTGAATAAATTATTATCTACATCAATATTAGCCGTCGCTATTTCTGCGTCGGCCACCGCAACCAATGCAGCCATACTTGAAGAAATTGTCGTGACAGCGCAACAGCGTTCAGAGTCACTGCAGGATGTTCCAGTTTCGGTTGCAGCCGTAACCGCAGAGAAAATGTCGAATGCGGGCATTGTCGATCTGCAGGGCCTATCTGAATTAGTGCCCAACTTCAGTATAAATGAAACTGGTATCTCTACCACCGTGACTATTCGTGGTATCAGCTCTGGTATTAACCCCGGCTTTGAACAGTCTGTGGGTATCTATAACGACGGTATATTCTTCGGCCGTGACCAGCTCGCTCGAATTCCAATGATGGATATGGAACGCGTTGAAGTGCTGCGTGGCCCACAGGGTATTCTATTTGGCAAAAACAGCATCGCCGGTGCCGTTAGCCAGGTCAGCGCCAAGCCTAGCGACGACTTCGAAGGGTCGGTTACCGCGCTCTATGAACCGGATCATGGCGAGCAGGACGTACGTCTGGTTTTGTCTGGTCCTATCAGTCAAGAGGTCAGCGGCCGTCTAGCGGTTCTAGATCGCTCACTCGATGGCTTCGTGTTTAACACAGTGTCACAACAGGATGAGCAAAATGAAGATGAGCAGGTTATTCGTGGCTCATTGCGCTGGGACGTAAACGAAGATGTGACTGCAAACTTAAAAGTATCCCATTCAACGTTCGACACCGTCGGCCGTAATATGGAAGTCTACCAAAGTGTTGGTGCGCCGCCGCATATTGCCACATTGAATGCATTGCAGGCTTACCCCGTTGAAGCAGAGCTAAACTACAGCGCTGACAGCAATGGTCATTACAGCGATAACGAAGTCAGTGTTGCGACCCTATCTGTCGACTGGGATATGGAGGGTTTCTCGCTGACCTCGATCACCGGCTTTGCCGAGTACGAGTTTGATGAAAACTGTGACTGTGACTTTACCGGCGCCTCTGTTTTTGACGCCTCACGTCAGGAAGAGTACGAGCAGTTCAGCCAAGAATTACGTTTTACCTCCGATTTGGGCGGTGACTTCGACTATATCGGCGGGCTGTTTTTCCAGTCAACTGAATTAAACTATAAGGATCAGATAAAGTTGCCTGATCCAACCGTGATCAGCACCGCGCTGGCACTGCTTGGCGCTAACACGCTAGTGCCATTTGCACCTGGCTCTTCCTCTGATCGTACTTTTAATCAGGAAGGCGATATCTGGGCTGCTTTTGCACAGGGTAGCTGGACATTGTCAGATGATCTGAGCCTGACTATTGGTGGACGCTACACCCGGGAAACCAAGGACGCGACTCGCTCGCAGGCTCATCGAGCCAATCCGGCATTTGGTGGTCAGTTGCAGTCTCCGACTACTGTTGACGCAGTTTCAGGTGCCTACAATGCTCTCTATGGCATTTTTGCCGTTGAAGCCTATACAGCTATTTCCGGTGATCTAGACGACAGCTCATTCACCCCCGTGGTAACCCTCGAATGGGATGCTAATGAAGACACCATGGCATACCTGACCTGGACCAAAGGCTTTAAATCAGGTGGATTTGATGCTCGTTCCAATGGCCACCCTGACGCAGCTGTGACTAACGGTCAAAAAAGCGGCAACCAGATTACCGGTAGCTGGGAATTTGATCGTGAAGAAGCGGCCAGTATTGAGTTGGGTTCAAAAATGACCCTCGCCGATGGCGCAGCAGAGCTAAATGTCGCCCTGTATATGACCGAATACAGCGACCTGCAGGTCTCTCAGTTTGACGGCACCCTCGGCTTTAATGTGACCAACGCCGGTGAAGCGACGGTGCAGGGTCTCGAAGCTGATGGTCGTTGGGCTGTATCAGAAAACGTTACATTGACGGGTTCAGCTGCTTACCTTGATTTCAACTATGACAAGTTCCCCAACTCACAGTGCTACTTTGCTCAGACTCCAGATTCAACCGTTGTTGAAGGCCTCTGTGATGTGTCCGGACAGCGCAAAGAGTACACTCCTGAACTGCAAGCCAATATCGGTGCAGCCTGGGTCGGTGATATAGCCCAAAGTTTGGTCCTCAATGCATCGGTTGATCTGGTCTATATGGGTGAGTATATCTACTCGTCAAACCTCGACCCACGCACCCAGCAGGATGCCAGCACTCAGCTGAGTGCGCGCCTTGCATTGCGTGATTATGAAGGTGCTTGGGAAGTGGCTCTTATCGGTCGCAACCTGACCGATAAGACAGTGATTAACTTCGGTGGCAACACGCCACTGGGTGGAACGCTGACAGGTGGCGGTGGTAACTCTTACTACGCCTTTGTTAACCGCCCGCTGAATATTGCACTGCAAGCCAAGTACAATTTCTAAGAGTTATAAGCAGTCACTTAAAGGCCACCTTACTGAGTAAGGTGGCCTTTTTTTGTGGCTGTTTATACCTAGAACCCCCTTGACTGTGATGGCAGATCTCCCGTCATCCTGAGCGCAACGAAGGATCTTTAAACTCTTGCTCAGTTTTAGCATTGGCAACACTGGATGAGATCCTTCACGTCGTTCAGGATGACGGGTTGGGGTTTGGATGACAGGTTGGGGTTTGGATGACAGGTTCGGGTTTGGATAACAGGTTGGGCTGGGGATGACCGATTACGCTCAGGGTGACGGCGCCCTCCGAGTCATCCTGAAGGAGCGCAGCGACTGAAGGATCTCCTGCAATCACCCACCCAACCTAACGAGTAACCAGCCCCACAATCAGAGCAATAGTCAAAATAAACAGCGCCGTAAAAACAAACCCGCCAATAATAAAAGCAAGCGGGTTGCCTTCATTAAAATCCTGTTCTCGGTTTTTATCTGTTTGCACACCAATAGCGGCGGCGAGGATACTTTTAATCAAAGTACCCAGCCCCGGTTTTTTTGGTTTCTCTGCATCTGTCACTTGAAGTCCTTTAGTCGTTCAGAATAGGGGTTAACCAACGCTCTAATTCTGGCACGGCCATGCCTTTGCGTCCGGCCAGAGATTCTACCTGATCGGGGGCAATTTTCCCGGTATTAAAGTACTTCGCATCTGGGTTGCCAAAGTACCAGCCGCTCACCGCCGCCGCTGGTGCCATGGCAAAACTTTCGGTTAATTCCAAACCTGTATGTTCTGTTGCATTGAGCAGCTCAAACAGCGAGGCCTTCTCGGTATGATCCGGGCAGGCAGGGTAGCCGGGGGCCGGGCGAATGCCGCGATACTTCTCTTTAATCAGAGCTTCATTGTCCAGAGTTTCATTCGCGGCATAACCCCAGTATTCGGTGCGCACAAGATGGTGCAGATGCTCGGCAAAGGCCTCGGCCAAACGGTCGGCCAGCGCTTTCACCATAATGGCGTTGTAGTCATCGTGGGCGGTCTCATATTCTGCCGCCAATTCATCAGCACCAATACCAGTGGTCACTGCAAAGGCGCCAATATAGTCGGTTAATCCGGTTTCTTTAGGTGCAATAAAATCGGCTAACGAAGCAAGTTCTTCACTGGCACCAGGCTTCTGAATCTGCTGGCGTATCTGATGCAGGGTGGCGGCGGTAGAGCCATCTGAATGATAGACTTCGATATCATCATGGTTAACCGTATTGGCTTGCCATAACCCAAACACGGCCCGCGCCGTTAATCGCTTATTGTCGATAATATCTTTTAGCAATGCCTGGGCATCGGCAAACAGATTGGTGGCCGCTTCACCGACGACCTCATCATTTAAAATCTTTGGATACTTGCCCACCAGATCCCAAGTAATAAAGAACGGAGTCCAATCGATATAGGGCACCAGCGCTTCCAGCGGGTAATCATCCAGCACTGTAATACCCGGCTGATTGGGAATCTCAGGCTGATAGTCACGCCAGTTAAGCTGAGGTTTCTGCTTAACGGCATCGGAATAGGCAAACAGTGTTCCTCTTGGGGTTCTATTGGCCGTGCGCAGTCTCACCGCTTCATAGTCCAGCTGTATCTCGGCGATAAAATCATCGCGGCTATCTTTACTGATCAGCTTACTGGCCACACCCACAGCGCGAGAGGCATCAGACACATAGATAGCCTGATTATTTTCATAGCCGGGAGCGATTTTAACCGCAGTGTGGGCCTTGGAGGTGGTCGCACCGCCAATCATCAATGGCACAGTGAAGTCTTGGCGCTGCATCTCTTTACCCAATGTCACCATCTCATCCAGAGAGGGGGTAATCAGACCAGACAGACCAATAATATCGACATTATGTTGTTTGGCGGCATCCAATATCTTTTGCGCGGGCACCATCACGCCGAGGTCAATGACCTCATAGTTATTGCACTGCAGTACCACGCCGACAATATTCTTGCCGATATCGTGCACATCACCTTTCACCGTGGCCATCAGAATCTTGCCATTGGCACTGGCGCTTGCGTCTTTTTCATCTTCAATATAGGGCTGCAAATAGGCCACGGCCTGCTTCATTACCCGGGCGGATTTGACCACCTGCGGCAGAAACATTTTGCCGGAACCAAATAGATCGCCGACGATATTCATGCCGTCCATCAGCGCACCCTCAATCACATGCAGTGGGCGTTCAGCGCCTTGGCGAGCCTCTTCGGTGTCCTCTTCTATAAATGTGGTAATGCCTTTCACCAGCGCATGCTCAAGACGGCGATTGACATTCCCTTCGCGCCAGCTCAGGTCTTCAGCTTTGGACTGAGTCGAGCCATCACCACGGTACTTGTCGGCAATGGCCAGCAGATTTTCTGTGCCTTCGGGCGTGCGGAACAGCACCACATCTTCAACCACATCACGCAGCTCTGCGGGCAGATCATCGTATACCGCCAACTGCCCGGCATTAACAATGCCCATGCTTAAGCCTTCGCGAATAGCATGGTAGAGAAACACCGAGTGAATAGCCTCGCGCACCGGGTTATTGCCGCGGAACGAAAACGACACATTGGAGATGCCGCCGCTAATCAGCGCATGGGGCAGATTGTTTTTAATCCAGCCGCTGGCCTCAATAAAATCCAGGCCATAGCGATTGTGCTCTTCAATGCCCGTAGCCACTGCGAACACATTGGGGTCAAAAATAATATCTTCCGCAGGGAAGCCGATCTCATTGACCAGTATGTCGTAACTGCGCTGACAGATCTGCTGCCGACGCTCTAGATTGTCGGCCTGACCATCTTCATCAAAGGCCATCACCACAATAGCGGCGCCGTGCTTTTTGCACAGCTTGGCTTTTTCAATAAACTCGTCGCTGCCTTCTTTCAGGCTGATGCTGTTAACCACGGCCTTACCCTGAATGCACTTCAGGCCCGCTTCAATCACCTCCCACTTCGAGGAATCGACCATAATCGGCACTCGGGAAATTTCCGGCTCCGAGGCAATCAGATGTAATAACTTGACCATGGCAGGCAGTGACTCAAGCATGCCTTCGTCCATATTCACATCGATAATCTGCGCACCGTTGATAACCTGCTGCTGGGCAACGGCCAGTGCGGCATCGTAGTTCTCTTCCAGAATCAGCCGTTTAAAAACCGCCGAGCCGGTGACATTGCAGCGCTCGCCCACATTCACAAACAGCGAATCAGTCTTGATGGTAAAGGGCTCTAAACCCGAGAGGCGGCAAGCGGGCTCAATGGTAGGAATCTGTCGCGGCGGGATATCGGCCACGGCGTCGGCAATAGCGCGAATATGCTCAGGCGTGGTGCCGCAGCAGCCGCCGACAATATTTAACAGGCCAGCGCCGGCAAATTCCGCCACAGTGTCGGCCATTGACTCAGCATCGAGATCATAGCCACCAAACTCATTGGGCAGGCCGGCATTGGGGTGGGCAGTGACCAGAGTGTCCGCAACCGTCGATATCTCCAGCAGGTGAGGGCGCAGCTCTTTGGGCCCCAGAGCACAGTTTAGGCCCACGCTGACCGGCTTGCTGTGGCGCACCGAGTTCCAGAACGCCTCTGGCGTTTGTCCGGACAGAGTCCGCCCGCTGGCATCCGTAATAGTGCCACTGATCATAATCGGTAATTCGACATCGAGCTCTTCAAATACCTGCTGCACAGCAAACAGTGCCGCTTTGGCATTCAAGGTATCGAAAATGGTCTCGACCATAAGCAGATCCACGCCGCCTTCAATCAGCGCATGGGTTGATTCGGTGTAGTTTTCCACCAGCTCATCAAAGGTGACATTGCGCGCGCCCGGATCATTGACATCCGGCGACAGCGACGCGGTGCGGCTGGTGGGGCCGAGAATACCGGCCACAAAGCGCGGACGCTCTGGCGTGGCAAATTCATCCGCCGCTTGGCGTGCCAACTGTGCAGAAACCAGATTGATCTCACGAGAGATAGCTTCCATCTGGTAATCCGCCTGAGACACCTGAGTGGAATTAAACGTGTTAGTCTCAATAATATCGGCACCGGCCTCAAGATAGGCGCGGTGAATATCGCAGATAATCTCAGGCTGCGTCAGGCTCAGCAGGTCGTTGTTGCCCTTGAGGTCAGTGTGCCAGTCGGCAAAACGCGCCCCGCGGAAGTGCTCTTCCTCGAGGGTATGGCGCTGAATCATAGTACCCATGGCGCCATCCAGAATTAAAATCCGCTGCTGGGCTGCGTCAACTATCTTTTGCGACATAATGCTGTTCTGTGCCTTTGAGTGCCTGATGTATCAAAATATTTTGATGGATTCGTATGATACCAAGATAAATCTAAAAAGCGACCTTTAATATCAACTAAGCGTTGGCCTGATACGGGGGATGGCGTAAAATACACTCTGACTTTTCAACCAAAGACTTTCCAGATTGGATTTTAGGATATAACCATGCTCAATGTGACCATTACAGAATCTGCCCAAGGCTATCTTGCCGGCTTGCTGGAAAAACAAAACTGCGAAGGTATAGGCGTGCGCATGTTTGTCAGCGACCCAGGCACACCCAAGGCTGAAACCTGTATCGCCTACAGCCGCCCCGGTGAGCATAACGAAGAGGATATGGTTGTTGAGTACGAGGCCTTTAATGCCTACTTCGAGCAGCGCAGCATTCCGTTTCTGGATGAAGCCAAAGTGGATTTTGCCGAAGATAAGTTTGGTGGCCAGCTAACCATTCGCGCGCCCAATTCAAGATTGCCCAATGTCACCGACGACAGTCCAATGGAAGATAAGGTCAATTATCTGCTGTACAACGACATTAATCCCGGATTAGCCTCCCATGGCGGCGTGGTATCGCTCTCTGAAATAGCAGAAGGCATAGCAGTACTGGAGTTTGGCGGTGGCTGTCAGGGTTGCTCCGCGGTGTCACTGACGCTGAAAGAAGGTGTTGAAAAGACCCTAATGGAAAAGATTCCTGAGCTAAAGGGTGTAAGAGACGTAACCGACCACACCGACACAAGCAACGCCTATATGTGACAGGCCAAAGGCCTGTCATCCTGAACGAACTCTGTCATCCTGAGCGCAGCGAAGGATCTAAAGATGTTTCGCTACACTCAACATGACAGTATTGTTCTAGCGGTCATCCTGTCCCCAAACCCTTTCGCGGGCCATGCAAAACGTACCCTGTCATCCTGAACGAACTTCATCATCCTGAGCGAACTCCGTCATCATTAAATACCAAGGCTTCAATAGATAGACCACCCATTATGGTGTTGGGCTCAAAGCCTTGTTTAGAAGGTTTTTTGTTGTCGGTTTTGGGAGAGTCGGTTTCGACCACGGCTAAGAGCAAACGATCACTTGCAAAACTGACCGGTTGTCCGTCGGTTACGCGGTTGGATTTTGAGCGAAAATTCCCACGGACTCTGTTGAATGCTGCTCGCAAGGAGAATGAGGTTTTGGATTTTTTGCTGGAGGCTGTGGGGAAGGTTTAATAGTGGCTATCGGGCCCAAATGTCTAGCATGACAATATCCTGTCATGTTGAGCGAAGCGAAACATCTCTGGAAAGTTGTGCTTGGAACTGACTTGGAAGGGATCCTTCACTGCATTCAGGATGACAGGGTCTCTATATGTCGATACTTGAAAAAATATCGACATTAAAAAACCCCGCTTCTGCGAGGTTTTTTAATATGCTTACTTGTTGCTTAGGAGCAAGGGGTCTCAGAGATCCCTCGTCGCTGCGCTCTGTCGGGATGACAGTGCTAGGCGTCTCAGAATGACAGTGTTGGGTGCCGCGGGAATAGATCCTTCACTATGTTCAGGATGACAGTGCTACGCGTCTCAGGATAACTAGAGCCTTTAGGCTCCAGTTACCTCAACAATCTGCTCCGCTGCAATCAACTTGCCTTCCTCAGCTGACTTCTGGAATGACTCAATCTGGTCAAAGTTCATATAGCTATAAACTTCAGCCGCCATTGAATCAATCTTGCTGGCGTATTCCATATACTCGGCAGGTGTTGGCAGTCGACCCAAAATACCACCCACAGAGGCAAGCTCGGCACTGGTGAGGTAAACATTGGCGCCATCACCTAAACGGTTGGGGAAGTTACGAGTCGATGTAGACAGTACTGTGGCACCTGCTAATACACGCGCCTGGTTACCCATACACAGTGAACAGCCTGGCATCTCTGTACGAGCACCAACTTTACCGTAAATATTGTAGTAGCCTTCTTCCATTAGCGTGTGGGCATCCATACGTGTCGGCGGGCAGATCCAGAATCTGGAGTCTACTGAACCGGCTTCGTCCAGTAATTTACCAGCGGCGCGGAAGTGACCGATATTGGTCATGCATGAGCCGATAAAGATTTCGTCGACTTTATCGCCGGCGACTTCTGAAAGCAGCTTGGCATCATCTGGGTCATTGGGGCAGCACACGATTGGCTCTTTAATATCGGCGAGATCAATCTCGATTACTGCAGCATATTCGGCATCGCTATCTGCTGACATGAGTGTTGGTTCTGCCAGCCATTCTTCCATCTTGCGAACACGACGCTCTAATGTGCGCACATCGCCATAGCCTTCGGCAATCATCCAGCGCAGCAGTGTTGCGTTTGATTTTAGGTATTCGGCGACAGAATGTTCACCCAGCTTAATGGTACAGCCAGCCGCTGAACGCTCGGCAGATGCATCGGATAATTCAAATGCCTGCTCTACGGTTAGACCTTCAATTCCTTCACCTTCAATTTCCAAGATGCGGCCACTAAAGAAGTTCTTTTTACCTTTCTTCTCTACGGTCAGCAAACCTTCTTTAATGCCGTAGTAGGGGATTGCATGAACCAGATCACGCAATGTGATACCGGGCTGCATTTTGCCTTTAAAGCGCACGAGTACTGACTCTGGCATATCCAGTGGCATAACACCTGTTGCCGCCGCGAAAGCGACTAGGCCTGAACCGCCGGGGAATGAAATACCCATGGGGAATCTGGTGTGTGAATCACCGCCGGTGCCTACAGTATCTGGCAGTAGCATACGGTTGAGCCAGCTGTGAATAATGCCGTCACCGGGACGCAGTGATACGCCGCCGCGGTTCATTATAAAGTCGGGCAGGCTATGCTGGGTGCTGATATCGACAGGCTTGGGGTAGGCTGCGGTGTGGCAGAATGACTGCATAACCAAATCAGTTGAGAAGCCTAGACAAGCCAGATCTTTTAGCTCGTCTCTGGTCATGGGGCCAGTGGTGTCCTGGGAGCCTACGGTAGTCATCTTCGGTTCGCAGTAGGTGCCGGGACGAATACCTTCAACGCCACAGGCTTTACCGACCATTTTCTGGGCCAAGGTGTAACCGGCATCGGATTCAACCGGTGCAGTTGGTTGACGGAATACGGTAGAAGGTGCCAGACCCATATGTTCGCGGGCACGCTGGGTCAG
>JAQWUP010000015.1 GCA_029242085.1 Porticoccaceae bacterium | reverse complement strand
CTTCGACGGCTTCTATATCCAGATCATCGAGATGCACATCATCAATGGTACCCAGTACCTCACCCATATCCTGATCAGCACTGTTTTCCAGCCACTGATCAAGAGCCTTGGTGATGCTGGAATACAGGGCAAGTACGGGTTCAACGGCAATACCTGTCTGAAATTGAATCTCATTTAAAGCGCGATGATTAGTCGGATCGGCAATCGCCACAAATAATCGATTGCCCCGCTGTACCAGAGGCATAACCTGATGCTTCTTCAGCAGCTTGCTATCGATAAGATCCTTGGGGACGCTATCTTGATTATGCTGTTCAAGGGCATAGATAGGAATCCCAAATTCTTTGGCAGCGGAATTGCCAATAGCCTTATCGGAGACAAGGTTTTTTTCGCAGAGATATTGAACCAGAGAGACTTTTGCGGTTTTTGCAGAGGAGGTGGCGACCTCGAGATCCTGAGGTTCGATTAGATGGTCATCAACCAATCGTTTGGGTAAACCATGCAGCGCTAATGGAGCCATATTCATAGGGATTGACCTTCCTGTCTAAACCAACTTATTGAGCGATTCTACGTGGAGCCCCAAAAAGATGGCGTGAGAACCAGCACAGAACAAAAAAAATAATGTGATCGCTATAACGCTTATTTTAAAAACAGTTGGCATTGGATAAATCGATAAATAACAAACCCGTCAATCGAAAGCTGATGGTATTAACGTTTTTATGGGCAGGGTATTTATCACCCAGATATAGAGGCGGTTATCGACATTATAAGGGTGACAAAAAAAGTCAGTAACTGACAAATAGCAGGGCATCAATAGGCCAGGAAAGTAATTTTAAAGTAGCAGGTTTTATCTAAGTCACTGAAATGAATAGAAATAGTGTTTTTGGCATGCAAATTGCGAACAAGCGGGTTAGTGCAATATTAATAATACAAATATTAATTTTGTCAGTTAACTGGAATTAACGCTGTATTAAACACAGTACATACTTTGCTTTTTATTGGAGATTTAAAAATGAAAAAACATCAATCGGGTTTTACCCTAATCGAATTAATGATTGTAGTCGCTATTATTGGTATTTTGGCTTCGGTCGCTCTTCCTGCTTAACAGACTTATACTCAGAAAGCACAATTCTCAGAAGTAGTATTGGCAACAAGT
This sequence comes from Porticoccaceae bacterium, assembly GCA_029242085.1. Taxonomy (GTDB): domain Bacteria; phylum Pseudomonadota; class Gammaproteobacteria; order Pseudomonadales; family Porticoccaceae; genus HTCC2207. The sequence goes on along the minus strand of JAQWUP010000015.1, from coordinate 24,062 downwards.
GCTGCAAAAATAGCAGTTGAAGTTGCCGCGCAAACTGGCGTTACTGATGCTAATTTGGATGGTGGCTCGAATGGAATTATTGATCTCGGTGCTTCAGGTTTTGTAACTAGTGTTGTGACCGTTAATGGTTTGATTACAGCTACTGCAAATGGTTTGTTAGATGCTGGTGGTGTTAATGAAGCAACCTATACACTGGATTCAACAATTGCTAATGGTCAGGTGCAATGGACTGTTGGCGGAACATGTCAAGCCGCTGGCCTCTGTTAAACAATTAGCTGGCCAGAAGTTCAAAAGCCTCTGCGGGTTTACCGTAGGGGCTTTTTTAACAATTAATGCCTAGTCGCTAACTGACCAGCCGCATCGATAAATCAACAGCCTGAATATGCTTAGTTAAACTCCCAGAAGAGATATAGTTAACCACTGAGCTAATATATTGCTGCACCGTCTTTTCAGTAATATTTCCCGACACCTCAATTTTAGTCTCACCAAAATCCATATCTTTGAGCGCATCGATATCTTCGGGCGTAAAATTATCCAGCATCACCACATCCGCTTTTGCGGCCAGTGCCTGCTGCAGTTCTTCGAGGCTTTCTACCTCGACTTCAACAGTTTTATCGGCGGCTATTGTTCGTGCCTGTGCGACTGCCTGCGCAATACCACCACAGGCGGCAATATGATTTTCTTTAATTAAAAACGCATCGTGTAGCCCGAGGCGGTGATTGTCGCAGCCGCCCACAGTGACCGCATATTTTTGCGCCAGCCTCAGGCCGGGAATGGTTTTGCGAGTATCCAGTATGCGCACATTATTATTGATCGCGAGACTGGCATATTGTCGCGCCAGCGTTGCAGTGGCCGAAAGCGTCTGTAAAAAGTTGAGTGCAGCGCGCTCGCCGGTCAGTAGCACTCTGGCATTGCCGCTAAGGGTAAACAGTCGCTGGTTGGGACTGACCTCGTCGCCCTCATCGATATGCCACTCGATACTGGTATTGGGGTCCAGCTGGCGAAACACCTCATCGACCCAGGGGCGGCCACAGATCACAGCCTGATCGCGGCAAATCACCACGGCCTGCGCATCTTTTTCCGCGGGTATCAGCAGGGCAGTGATATCGCCATGGCCAACATCTTCTTGCAGGGCGCGAGCAACACATTGGGGAATATCTGCGGCGGTTTCATGGGGCAGGCTATTGTTGGTCATGGTGGTTTTTGAGGCTCAATAACAAAATTCAGGTCAAAGTATAACGCAATAATAGGATTGGATTTTAGGGGGCTATCTGTTTCAATATCCGCAGGAGTTGTTAAACCTTTTGCTGTAGGTAACAAGCAGTAGTGGTTTGGTTGGCCAAAGAGTTGGCAGGGTTAATGAGAACGGATACTGGCTATAACAAAAATGAGCTCATCAGCTCGCTGCGGCAATTCTGCCAGCGGCATCTTGAGTCTGTCTTAAATATCTTCTTTGAACGCGCATCTGCTACGTTACTAGGGCTGGCCGAGACTGCGGAGACCAATCGTTTATAGACGCTCTATGTAGATGCGCAGCGCCTTATTAAGGGCCGGCGCGGTGATATTGAAGCCGACGTTGTTGAAGCGGTGGTATCCAGCTTTGCCGCGCTCCATCCCACCGCTAAAACCAGCATTAACCGCACTCATGAAACAGGGTCTCGAAATACGCCTTACAATCACTTTGAACTGCTGGGCAATGAAGATCTGGAAGTGATGATTGCGCTGGATAATGGCACCACCTCGGCAATGGAGGCGTTTAAAAAACCGCTCTATCTGTTGCAACGTCGCTTAGAGACATTGTCCGATGGCGCGATTATCAAGCCAGTGCCAATGTCGCCGGATGCAGTGATGGAGGCGTTTGCCGAGGCGGTATCCGATGGCATGATTGCGGTCGAGGTGCAGGTGGTACTGATCAATCACTTTAATAAAGCCTGCTTTGGCCGCGAATATGGCGAGCTATTAGATCAGGTCAATGAGTTTTTAGAGCAGTCCAATATATTTCCGGCATCTGACCCCAGCAGTCCTAAACAGAATCGGGCCGAGTTAAGCGTTGAGATCAGACCTCAGCCGAGCGATAACAGCCAACTTCAGTCCCCAGCAGAGGTTGCCGAGGAGAAGCTGGAGCGCCCGATCAATAAATTAAGCTCCAAAAGCAATGATATCCTGACTGGGATCAACAATGAGGCTCGAGCGGCTCCGGTTCGATTCGATCGTCAAGAGCGAGTAGAGCCTGCAACCAGCAGAATTCAAACCGAACTTCTCGCCAGAATTTCTTCTATTTTGGAGAGCACAGGCCAGCGTCTGGCCGATGCCGATGCGGTGTTTTTGGGTCGCCAGCAGGTTGTAGCCGAAATCGACAAGCATATGGATCAACTTGTGCGTGGCCATCGACAGGGCCAGTCGGCCCATCTGGTTTGTGGGCAGATGACCCGACAGCTCGAACAGTCTATCAATGCCAGTCACGGCTCGGGAAAACAGAGTTTGCATCGCCATGACGCCAGTGTATTTCAGGTGGTGGGTAATGCCTTTTCACGCTTTGGTGCAGACAATGGTATGGCCCCAGATGCGCAGCAAGCCATTAGTCGCTGTGAGCTGCCACTACTAAAACTGGCGCTCAATAAACCGGTGATTTTGGAACAGGAAAATCATCCTATTCGGCGGCTATTTAATGAAATGGCCAACTATGCCATTGGTTTGGAACAGGGTAACTGCTCGGGTAATAAAATTTACCAGCAGATGCTTGCACTGTCGGAAAAAATGCTCAGTGATGATTTTAATGAACAGCAAATTCCACAGATGTTGACCGGCTTTATGGCCGCGGTTGATGCCGATCGCCGCGCTAGCCATCTGCAGGAGCAGCGTCAGCTGGAAGAGGTGGCGGCACAGGAAAAGATTAACTGGGCACATACGCGGGTTGAGCGAGAGATTAGCGACCGCTTACTGGGACGGGAATTACCCGTGGCGATTTTAAATTTTGTCGAGCAGCATTGGTGCAAGGTACTGCATATCGCTCATTTGCGCGCCGGAGAAACCAGCCTCGAATGGCGAGAGGGCATAAAGATACTGGACCGGTTATTAGATATTGTGCACTTTGAGGCCTTGATGCGCTGCAGCTGGCCGATCAAATGGATCGACTGACCTTTATCTTGACACCTGCCGGGCCCACCAATGTTACAGATATTGGTGCCAAGAGCCGCGCAAACCAGAAAATACTGACCCAGAGCCCCAGTGAAGAGGATCAGCTGATCGGCCAGATTAAGCGTATTGTGATCTCCGTATTACAGACAGAAATGCCGGGTGAGAATATTGCCGATACCATCGAACAAGCTGAGTCGCTGGATAAGCAGTCGCAACAGAGCCTAATTGAGCTGCAAAAGGGTTGCTGGATTGAATTATGCGATGATATAAAGCCCCGCAGGCGGGGCAAACTCGCGGGCATTGTTGGCCCGTCATGGAAATACGTGTTTGTTAATAATAAAGGTAAGCTGGTCGCAGAGCGCAATCGTGCGCGACTGGCGCTGGAATTACTGGAAGGAAAAGTCACAGTGTTAGATAATTCCCATCTCTTTGATAAGGCGATAAAAGAGGCCATCGACGATATCAAAGGCTTATCCGTAGCCAGCTAAATTGGATGCCAAATGAATATTACCCAGGGTTGGTTGAGTGCAGCTAGCAGACTCGAATCGCCCAATACAGATCAACGACCCGACAGCGCCGATATAAGCCTGCTGGTTATTCACAATATCAGTTTGCCGCCAGATCAGTTTGGTGGGCCCTATATTGGGCAGCTTTTTTCCAACTGTTTGGACGGATCTGAGCACCCTTACTTTGCCGATATCTGTCAGCTCAAGGTCTCCTCGCATCTATTGATAGACCGCAACGGCGAGATCACCCAGTTTGTACCCTTTGGCCAGAGAGCCTGGCATGCAGGCGTCTCTGAGTTTGAGGGGCGCAGCAACTGCAATGATTTCTCCATTGGTATAGAGATGGAGGGTAGCGATAATATTGCCTATACCGATATCCAGTACGCGGTCTTGGCCAAGGTCACTGCGCTCTTGCTCGCGCACTTCCCCGCAATCACCTCAGAGCGTATTGTTGGCCACAGCGATATAGCCCCGGGCCGCAAAACAGATCCAGGCCCAGCCTTTGACTGGCCGCGTTATAGAAAGGAATTAGTATGAATTTTCTCATCGTACTGCTAGCCATTATTATCGTTGAAGGCTACGGAGAGCTGGCCTTTATTCAACGCGATGAATGGGTGCGAAAATGGCATCAGGGTCTGGCTAAACTGAGCTTTTTAAGACCCTTTTCTAAGCTAAAAATAGCCACTTTTATTCTTGTTCCCGCGGCTGTTCTGCACCTTGCACTCGCCACATTGGCACAGAACCACCTCAGCTTCTTGGTCTTTGTATTGGAACTTGGGGTGCTGCTCTATGCGCTGGGGCGAGGAAACTTGGATACGCAGATAAGTCTGTTGAGTTCGGATCTGGAGCGCGATGATTTACAGGCTGCGTTTCATGATGCGGCAGTATTTAATACCGCCTACCGCGAGGGCAATGCTGCGAGCACTGATGATCTGCGCAATGAGATTTTTGCTGCCTTGCCCTACCGTATTTTTGAACGCAGCTTTGCTGTGGTGTTCTGGTTCTTTTTTCTCGGTGCGCCTGCAGCCCTCTGCTATCGGTTATTGGCCCTTTATGGCGACCTCGATCTAGAGAATATTGCAGTCGATACTGAAGAGCAGTCAGGTAAGCAGACCCCAGCGGGCAAATGGCTGTGGTTATTGGAATGGATCCCGGTGAGACTGCTGAGCTTTACCATTGGTTTAGTGGGCAGTTTTTCTCATACTCTGGCGCATTTGCGCGACTTGATATTCTGCTCTCAAACAGGCACCGCCGAGCTGCTGCGTCGCTGTGTTAACGGTGCCCTGGGTGAATCTGCGAATGATAATATTGAAGATGTAGCCTTAACCAAGACATCTATTAATGCTGTCGCCTCGCTATTTCGCCGCGCAATGACAGCCTGGCTTGTGGGTATCGCGATACTGGTTATTCTTAACTAGCCGCTGCGGTTTTTTCATTCCAGGGCGCGACCTTGAGCAGTAGCAGCATGCCGGGCACTGCCAGCAGGGTGCACAGATAAAAGAAATTTTCCCAGCCCACGCCCTCGACAATAATACCGGTTGCCGAACTGGCCACGGTGCGCGGCACCGCCGTCAATGCTGTAAATAAGGCAAATTGAGTGGCCGCAAATGCAGGGTGAGTAGCGCGGGCAATAAAGGCGACAAAGGCGGCCGTGCCCAAACCAACGCCAAGGTATTCAAAACCAATCACCAGCGCTAATAAACCAATACCTTCGCCAACACGGGCCAGCACAGCAAAGCCCAGAATAGAGATAATCTGCACCAATCCAAATAGCCATAGAGCTCGATTAATACCGATTTTTAGCATCAGAATCCCGCCCAAAATGCCGCCGATAATCATTGGCCACAGAGCGGCATGCTTGGCGACCAGACCAATTTCGGTTTTAGTAAAACCCATATCCAGATAGAAAGGTGTAGCCAGAGCGGTTGCCATGCTGTCACCCAGTTTATACAGCAGCATAAAGGTTAGTATTAGGGCTGCCTGTTGCACCCCTTGGCGTGAAAAAAACTCTTTGAAGGGCTCAACCACAGCAGATTTGAGGTTGGTCGGATGACGCTCGGACTGAGCGGGTTCATCAATACTCAGCGTGAGTCCAATACCGGTGACCATAAAGGCCGCGGTAATCATAAAAACCGATTGCCAGGGCAATGTGTCGGCCAGTATTAGTGACAGTGAGCCTGGCACCAGTCCGGCAACGCGGTAGGCATTAACATGAATCGAGTTGCCCAGCCCCAGCTCTTTATCGGGCAGAATTTGGCGACGATAGGCATCTAAAACAATATCTTGAGTGGCACTGAGGAAAGCAATCAGTAAACATAGCCAGGCAATAGGCCACAGCTGTGTCGTGGGATTAAAAAAGCCCAGAGCAGCAATGGCGGTCAGCAGCGCAAGCTGAGTACTCAGCATCCAGCTGCGACGCAGCCCTGGTCTGAAGGTGAACAGGGCAAGTTGATAGCGGTCGAGCAGTGGTGACCAGAGAAACTTCCAGGTGTAGGGCAGGCCGATAAGGGCAAAGAAACCAATCTCTTTAAGGCCCACGCCTTCAGTGCGCAGCCAGGCAGGCACCAGTGAGATAAGTAAATACAGCGGCATACCAGAGGCGAATCCGGTAAAGATACAGATCAGCATACGGCGATTGAGCAGTGCTTCTTTAATCGTGGGAGAACTCATCTATTGTCCTTGCATGGCATCTTTGGCCTTATCGCTGGCAGCCACATTAGGGCTGCCACCTAAACTGTTTAAGACTGATACGGCCATCTGCCACCACCACATCCTCTTCTTGCAAACGCTTTTTCTGGCGCGCAAAGCCAGGACTGTCTTTGGGCATGCTTATCTTGCCGCTGGCATTGATCACTCGATGCCATGGTAACTGCGAATCGCAGGGGAGTTTGCGCAGAGTGGTGCCGACTAACCGGGCTGCTCTTGGCAGTCCAGCCAGTTCGGCAACCTGTCCATAGGTAACAACAACGCCAGAGGGAATCGCTGCTAACACAGCATAGATCCGTTGCTCTGGTTCAATCTCTTTCATTGGCCAAGCCTACGCTATTCCGGCAGATGTTGAAATAGTGGAAACTACCCCAATACTGAGACATTAGGTCAGCGAGGTAATAAGTATGCGTATTCTATTTCTACTGTTTATCGTTATGCCCGTACTCGAGATGTGGCTGCTGATTACGGTGGGCAGTCAAATAGGCGCTTTGGCGACCATAGGGTTGGTGCTGCTAACCGCTGTGGTGGGTGCTGGGCTGCTTCGAGAGCAGGGCGTTGCGACATTGTGGCGCGGTCAGCGCAAGCTCCAAGAGGGTCAGCTGCCAGCGCAAGAAATTGTCGAGGGTATTGTATTAGCTGTTTCCGGCGCACTGTTGCTGACACCGGGCTTTTTTACTGACGCCGTTGGTTTTGCTGGTCTAATCCCTCCGGTGCGAGCGCTTTTTGTACGTACCGTGCTAAGCAAAATGGTGGTCGCGCCGATGCCGCGAGGGAGCGCAGACTTTAACCATCAGCAAGGTATTCAGGACGCCGATATTATTGAAGGTGAAGCCTGGGATGAAAACAAAGACCGCGATTAAAAATAATCGCGGTATATTTTTCCCCAGCCCTTGAAAAAGAAACCCCCTGCCACAATATGGTACACAATTGCGGAAAACTGTAGTTCGCAAGTGACTGTAGACTATCGAAGAGACCATAACTGGAGATACACAATATGAAAGTTCGCCCATTACACGACCGCGTAATCGTTCGTCGTGAAGAAGAAGAGCAGACCACTGCTGGTGGCATCTTGCTGCCTGGATCTGCCCAGGAAAAACCAAATCAAGGTGAGGTAGTTGCAGTAGGCAGCGGCCGTATTTTAGATAACGGCGACGTTCGTCCTGTAGATGTAAAGATTGGTGACATTGTTGTATTTGGGCAGTATGCCGGCAATGACAAAATCGATATCGACGGCGAAGAGCTGATTATTCTCAGTGAGAGTGACATTAAAGCCGTACTCGACGCTTAATTTTTGAAATGAATTTGGAAGGAAAAGAATCATGGCAGCTAAAGAAGTAAAATTTGGCAACAACGCCCGTCAGGGTATGCTTGAAGGCGTAAATGTTCTCGCCAACGCGGTAAAAGTAACACTAGGTCCCAAAGGCCGTAATGTAGTACTGGATAAATCCTTCGGTGCACCCACTGTCACTAAAGACGGTGTCTCTGTCGCTAAAGAGATTGAATTGGCCGACAAGTTTGAAAACATGGGCGCACAGATGGTCAAAGAAGTAGCCTCAAAAGCGTCTGACGATGCTGGTGACGGCACCACTACAGCGACAGTTCTGGCTCAAACCATCGTCAACGAAGGCCTCAAGTCAGTGGCTGCTGGTATGAACCCTATGGACCTGAAGCGGGGCATCGATAAAGCGGTTGTTTCTGCTGTTGCAGAAATTGCAGCTATCGCCAAGCCCTGTTCAGAAAACAAAGAAATTGCTCAGGTAGGTACTATCTCTGCTAACAGCGATGCGCATATCGGCGACATTATTGCTGAAGCAATGGGCAAAGTGGGCAAAGAAGGCGTTATCACTGTTGAAGAGGGCCAGGGTCTTGAAAACGAACTGGATATCGTTGAAGGCATGCAGTTTGACCGCGGTTATCTGTCTCCTTACTTCATCAACAACCAAGAGAGCATGAGTGCAGATCAAGACAGCCCATTAATTTTATTGGCTGACAAGAAAATCTCAAACATTCGCGAATTGCTGCCTCTGCTTGAAGCTGTTGCTAAAGCGGGCAAGCCGCTGTTGATTATTGCTGAAGACGTTGAGGGCGAAGCTCTGGCGACTCTGGTCGTTAACAACCTGCGTGGCATTGTTAAGGTTTCTGCCTGTAAAGCACCTGGTTTTGGTGATCGTCGCAAAGCGATGCTTGAAGATATCGCTATCTTGACTGGCGGTACTGTGATCTCAGAAGAAGTTGGTCTGGATCTTGAAAGTGCCACTATCGAGCACCTGGGTACTGCCAAACGCGTCAGCATGTCTAAAGAAGCTACTACCTTGGTAGACGGCGCTGGTGAAGCCGCTGCTATCGAAGCTCGCGTTAAGCAGATTCGTGCTCAGATCGAAGATACCAGCTCTGATTACGATCGCGAGAAGCTGCAGGAGCGTGTTGCCAAGTTGGCTGGCGGTGTTGCGGTTATTAAGGTTGGCGCTACCACTGAAATCGAAATGAAAGAGAAGAAAGCCCGCGTTGAAGATGCATTGCATGCAACTCGTGCTGCGGTTGAAGAAGGTGTTGTCCCTGGTGGCGGCGTTGCTCTGATCCGTGTTCTCCAGAAGATTGTAGACACGACGGGCGACAATGATGACCAGACTGTTGGTGTCGGTATTGCTCTGCGTGCAATGGAAGCGCCTCTGCGTCAAATCGTTGAAAATGCTGGTGAAGAGGGCTCTGTTGTTGTCGATAAGGTCAAAAGTGGCAAAGGTAACTTCGGTTACAACGCTGGCTCTGGCGAATACGGCGATATGATCGATATGGGTATTCTTGACCCTGCCAAGGTAACGCGCACTGCGTTGCAGGCAGCAGCTTCAATTGCTGGCTTGATGATTACTACCGAAGCCATGGTTTCTGATGCTGTTGTTGAAGGCGGTGCTGCTGCTCCGGCTATGCCTGATATGGGTGGCATGGGCGGAATGGGTGGCATGGGCGGAATGATGTAAGTGTCCCCTGTAGAATTAAAAAGCCCCGTAGTTTTTGCTGCGGGGCTTTTTTTTGCTTTGCACTTTTGTGCTGTATTACTCGAATTGCGATCCTGAACCAATTCGACTGTTACTCTGACCGAGCTAGCCGGTTATCCTGAGCGAACTCTCCTGTCATCCTGAGCTAAGTTAAGGATCCCCTGATTGGCGCTTCGACAATGCTCCAAAGGCCCTTACGATCGACTCCATGGTTGCGCTGATTTTCAGCGCTCATGCAACTCGCTTCGCTCAAACAGGCATTCGCTTGATCTGAAAATCAGCACAACCATAAGCGGAGTCTGACTGACCGCAAGGGCCTTTGGAGTATTGTTTGATGGTTTTTAGTGGGTTTTGGTTTTATGGGCTGGTGGTTTCTGGATTAACTGTGGATATTCTGAACCAACTCCTGTCATCCTGAATCAACTCCTGTCATCCTGAAACAACTTCTGTCATCCTGAACGAAGTGAAGGATCTAGAGATATTTCGCTGCGCTCAATATGACTGCTGGGCAGCGCTCAATATGACTGCTGGGCTGCGCATAATATTGTACTGAGGAGGGCGTCAAAGGGAGTTAACGGACTAATCTGCTGTTATTTTTGTTGTTTAAAACTAAAAAACGCCTTTGTAGCCCCTTGGGTTGTTGCTATTTGACTGGGATTGCAGAACAATTGCGGGGTTAAAAATCATCGACCCGAAAGGGCATATATTCTAAAAGGAGTCATATTATGACCGCTGAATTTCTGAACCTAATCTTTCGTTGGAGTCATTTGCTGTTCGGTATTACTTGGATTGGCATGCTTTACTACTTTAATTTTGTTCAGGGTGGCTACTTTAAAGCTGCTTCTGCTGAAGGTTTGGCTGACGCCAAAGCTAAATTGGCGCCTAGCGCGCTGTGGTGGTTCCGCTGGGGCGCTATGGCCACCTTTATAACTGGTGTAGTTCTGCTGGGAATGGTCCATGGTAATGGCCAGTTAAATAACTACATTATTGTTGGCGCTGCTATGGGTACATTGATGGCTGCCAATGTTTGGATGGTTATCTGGCCAGCTCAGAAAATTGCCTTGGGTATTGTTGAAGGTGGCGATAAAGCCGCTGCTGGTGCCAAGGCTCTGTTGGCCTCGCGCACTAATACATTGTTCTCTGGCCCTATGGCATTCGCTATGTTGGCTGGCCCGCACTATCCGGGTTACGGCTATGGCACTGCTGTTGGCGGTACTGGCTTAACTGTGGCACTGCTGATTGTTCTGGCGATTGAAATCAATGGTCTGAAGGGTAAACAGGGTCCATTGACTACTGTTAACGGTGTTATCGGCTCAAGCGTGGTTCTGACTGCTGTCATGATTGCTGTGGTAAATAATCTCTAAGATTATTTGAGCGTTTAAAAACCGGTGCTTTTTAGTGCCGGTTTTTTTATGCCCATTTTTATACTCAGGGCTGCGTAACGGCGTATAATCTTGCACAGATTCCTCGATCTAAATGGATACCAGAATAGCTATGGATAAAAAACGCATTAACCCAATTGTTGCTCAGCGCGACGATATGATTGGTCGCCCAGATTCAGCTGCATCCAATGGCAGTCCGCGCAAAGAAAAGAATGGCAGTAATGGCGGGGGTGCGGGTGGCATGTCAGAGGGCTGGAAATTTCTTGTTCTTATCGCCTTTTTTGGCCTTGTAGGTGCCGGCGGATTTGGTCTGCTGCAATATCAACAGCTTAATGGCAACCATCTGGCATTGCAGGCCCGCTTTGACGCACTGGAATCGCGTCTCAGCAGCACCGACGAATCAGTGTCCCAATCAGGTGCAGCGCTGCAGGTTAAAATCAGCCGTCAGGGCGATGAGATTAAAAAACACTGGAGCGAAATCAAAAAGCTCTGGGGTGTCACCAATGATATCAACAAGGGCAAGATCGAAAAGAACCTTAAAGACATCGCCTTTTTAGCCAGTAAGCGCAACGCCTTGGAAACATCGGTGGCCAAAGACAGCAAAAGCCTTAAAGCCCTCAGTGGTAACTATCTTGGACTCAGTGCCAATGTCGATGCAGCCAATGAGAGTATACGCAACTATGCCGATGGTCTTAATCGTATAAATAACTCGCTGTCGCGAATTGATCGCGAGCTAAAAAATAATGCAGAAGCGGTGGAATCCATGGAAGCATTTCGTCGTCAAATGAATCAAAAAATATATGCCTTGGAACAGAAGAGTTCCTCACCTGCTCCAGCAGCATTAACTAACTAGTTCGGTAAACCACAATCATGACCATTATTCGTCAACAAGATGTTATTCAAAGTGTTGCGGACGCCCTGCAATATATTTCCTATTACCATCCAGCAGATTTTATTAAGGCGGTAAAGGAAGCTTATGATCGCGAAGAGTCGCAGTCGGCCAAAGATGCCATGGCGCAGATACTTATCAACTCGCGCATGTGTGCCATGGGTCATCGGCCCATTTGCCAGGACACTGGCATTGTTACTGTATTTGTAAAAGTGGGGATGCAGGTGCAGTGGCAAGGTGATATGAGCCTTACCGATATGGTTAATCAGGGTGTGCGTGAAGCCTATATGCTACCGGATAATATTTTGCGCGCCTCGATACTGGCCGATCCCGACGGTGCGCGCACCAATACAGGTGATAATACGCCCGCCGTAATTCATTATGAGATTATGCCCGGCGACAAGGTATCCATTGATGTCGCAGCTAAAGGCGGCGGCTCAGAGGCCAAATCAAAATTTGCCATGCTCAACCCCTCAGATTCAGTAGTCGACTGGGTGCTTAAAATGGTGCCCACTATGGGCGCTGGCTGGTGCCCGCCGGGCATTCTCGGTATTGGTCTTGGTGGTACTGCAGAAAAAGCCATGTTAATGGCCAAAGAGGCACTGCTCGAACATATCGATATTCAAGAACTGCAGGCCAAGGGAGCAGAGAACCGCAACGAAGAGCTGCGCTTGGAATTGTTCGACAAGGTCAATGGGCTGGGTATTGGTGCCCAGGGCTTGGGCGGCCTCACCACCGTGCTGGATATTAAAATTAAAGATTACCCATCCCATGCAGCTAATAAAGCGGTGGCGATTATTCCCAACTGCGCGGCTACTCGCCATGCACATTTTGAATTGGATGGTTCAGGGCCAGCCAAGCTTGATCCACCCAATTTGGAAGACTGGCCAGATATCACCTGGGAGCAGGACGAATCTGTTGGCCGCGTCAATCTCGATACCGTGACTCAGGCAGATATTGAACAGTGGAAGCCGGGCGACACATTATTGCTATCTGGAAAAATGCTGACTGGCCGCGATGCCGCGCATAAAAAAATGACTGATATCCTCGCTAGTGGCGAGAAGCTGCCCGTGGATCTCACCGGACGCTTTATCTATTACGTGGGGCCAGTAGATCCCGTTGGTGAAGAGGCAGTGGGTCCCGCAGGACCGACTACTGCGACAAGGATGGATAAGTTTACCCGCACCATGTTGGAAGAAACTGGTTTGATGGGCATGATTGGTAAAGCCGAGCGCGGTCAAATGGGCATAGATGCGATTAAAGACAGCAAGGCGGTCTATCTTATTGCCGTGGGTGGCGCCGCTTATCTGGTGTCCAAAGCAATTGTTAATGCCGAGGTTATCGCTTTCCCAGAGCTGGGAATGGAGGCTATCTATGAGTTTGAAGTGAAGGATATGCCGGTCACCGTCGCTGTGGATACCCAAGGTGAATCCGTGCATCGCATAGGGCCAGAAATCTGGCAGGCAAAAATTGAAGAAAAGGCGCTTAAGCTTGCTGAGTAATGTGGCGGTGTCAAGCGTTTGGGTAATTGGTGGGTTTTTTTAACGCTTTATTGAAACAAACCGAGCTGTTGCCTACACTTGCTAGATCAGACATTGTTAAATTAATGCATGATACAAAGGCCCCGAGGGGGTTTAAATTTATTTAAAGGGAAACACTATGAAATCTGTTCATTCTGTCATTGGCACACTGATGATTTTAGCATCTAGTGCTGCTGTCGCTACGGATAGCTGGTACTTAGGCGGAACATTGGGATACTACGATCTGGATAGCGAGCGCGCTATTACAGATGATTATCAGGGCTCTCAGGCGGGCCTTCAAATCGGTAAGCAACTTGGTGACAATGTGGCCATTGAGTTAGGACATGGCGTCAATATTGGCCATGATGACTTTGATGTCACCAGCCTTACCGGACTGCTGTGGATGGGTAGCGAAGCGGCAAACTGGCGTCCCTATGCACTGGTTGGTTTAAATCAATATAACATCGATGATGTCAGCAACTTGGCAGCGGGTCACGATGACAAGTCCATTCAGCTTGTGGCTGGCTTGGGTCTGGGTACCATGCTTAACGACAACGTCCAGTTCCGCGCAGATATCCGCGGCATGCTCGGCCATGATGAAGATGGCGAAGATGTTGGCATGCAACTGTCTCTCAACCATATGTTTGGTAAAAAGTCTGCGCCAGCACCAGCGCCTGTCGCTGTGCCAGAGCCGGCACCAGCACCAGTGGTTGCCGATGAGCCAGAAGTTCGCACCATTACTATTCGTCTCAATGTTGAATTCGAATTTAACAAGGATATCGTGCTGGCCGTGTATGGTGATCAACTTGAAGCTATTGCCGCAGCCATGAGCACTTACGAGGATATCGATCTGGTGCTTGAGGGTCATACCGACAGCCGTGGTTCCGATGACTACAATGCCGATTTATCTGACCGCCGCGCCAAAGCAGTTAAAGCAAAACTAGCAGCTGACTATGGCATAGCCGCCTCGCGTATCTCGGCTATTGGTTATGGTGAAAGCCGACCTATCGACAGCAACGACAGTGATGAAGGCCGGGCACGCAACCGTCGCGTGGTTGGCGAAATGTCTTTTTCTGAAGTTGTGGTCGACTGATCAAACGCTAGAAATAGAGCAAAAAAGCAGTATTAAAACGGCGCCTATTGGCGCCGTTTTTTTTAACCTATAATAATTCCAAGCAATCCAGATAGGGATAGATACCTTGAGTACTACATTCTATTGGCACGACTATGAAACCTTTGGTGTAGACCCCTCCAAAGATCGACCCTCACAGTTTGCTGGTCTGCGTACCGACGAAAATTTAAATGTGATTGGCAAGCCACTGGTTATCTACTGCCAGCCACAAAAAGATATTTTGCCTGCACCCCAGGCCTGTCTGATTACCGGCATAACCCCTCAACATGCCCAGGAGCATGGCCTGCCAGAGCCGCAGTTTATCGAGGCTATTCATCAGCAGTTGGCCCTGCCCGGCACGTGTGGTGTTGGCTATAACAGCATTCGTTTTGATGACGAAGTCAGCCGCTATACTCTGTATCGAAATTTTTATGATCCCTACCAACGGGAATGGAAAAATGGCAATTCCCGCTGGGATATTATCGATATGATGCGCCTTACGCGGGCGCTGCGCCCAGAGGGTATCGAATGGCCAGACCATGAGCCGGGCCGCCCCAGCTTTAAACTAGAGCACCTTACCGCCGCTAATGGTATCGAGCATGCGGCTGCGCATGACGCGCTGTCAGATGTCACCGCAACCATTGCCATGGCCAAGTTGGTAAAACAAAAGCAACCGCGTCTTTTTGATTATGTGGTCAATAATCGCGGTAAAAAAGCCATTGCCGAAATGCTTAATCTACAGGACAGAAAACCGTTTTTTCATATTTCTGGCATGCTCGACAGAGCCCATATGTATGGCGCCGTGATGATGCCGCTGGCCAAGCATCCGACCAATAACAACGGCATTATCTGTTTTGATTTATCCGCAGATCCCGAAGCCCTGATTAGTTTGGATGCGGAACAAATTCAACATCTTGTCTTTACCGCTGCAGCCGATCTGCCCGAGGGCACTGAGCGCATTCCATTAAAAGTGGTGCATATTAATAAGGCGCCAGTGGTCACTACCCATAAGCTCATTGATGAAAAAGCCGCCGCGCGGTTGGATATAAATATGCAGCGCTGTGAGGCCAATTGGCAGCGACTCAATGAAGTTAGTCTGCAAACCAAACTGCAACAGGTATTTGCTGAGCGCGACTTTCCCGCCAAAGCCGAAGCAGAGCAGCAGCTGTATCAGGGGTTCTTGCCCAACAGTGACAAAGGTCTACTGGATGAGGTGCGCCGCGCCAGCGCCGCCGACTTTAGTGCCCACAGTTTTCACTTTGCCGACAAGCGCTACAACCAGATGCTGTTTAGCTATCGTGCCCGCTACTTTGCCGAATCACTGTCTGCCGATGAGCAGAAAACCTGGCAGGAAAGTTGTCAATGGCGACTGACAGATGAGACATCCGGTTATCTGACCCTGCAGCAACAGGCCGCTGAAATTGAAGCCCTATTAGCTGACAGCAGCCTAACTGAGGACAAACGCGCCATATTAGAGGCGCTCAAGGCCTGGGCGGTAACGGTGACAGAAGAATTTTCGCTAGAGTAACAGGGCTAAAAGGGCTAAAATCTGCCAAATCAATTTGCCCCGAGGCAACAGCTTGAATTTTACCGGCGCGCATATACTCTCAATCAATCAGTTTCAACGTCAGGATGTCGAACGCGTGTTCGCCGTGGCCGACCAGATGGAGCCCTATGCCCTGCGCAAGAGAGTGACCCGCGTGCTGGAAGGGGCCATTCTCGGCAATATGTTCTTTGAAGCCAGCACCCGAACCCGAGTGAGCTTTGGCTCCGCTTTTAATTTGCTCGGCGGTGAAGTGCGCGAAACCGCCGGCTTTGAAAACTCGGCACTGGTAAAAGGCGAATCACTGCAAGATACCGCCAGGGTGCTGTCCGGTTTTAGCGACGTTATCTGCATGCGCCACCCTCAGGCCGGATCAGTGGCCGACTTTGCATCAGCCAGTCGAGTGCCAGTACTAAACGGTGGCGATGGTGCCAATGAACACCCCACCCAGGCTCTACTCGATCTCTACACCATTCGTCAGGAAATAGCCGCGAAAGGCCAAACCATCGACGGGCTTAAAGTAGCCATGATCGGCGATTTGCGCCACGGTCGTACAGTGCACTCGCTGAGCAAGCTGCTGTCTTTATACAGCAATATTCAAGTTACCCTGGTGTCCCCCGAAGAGCTCACCCTGCCAGAGTCAATTGTCGAGGATATGCGCAGCGCCGGGGTACAGGTAACGGTCTCTCATGAGTTGACCAGCAGCATTGCCGATGTGGATATTGTCTACTCCACCAGAATTCAAGAAGAGCGTTTCTCCAGTAAAGAAGAAGCAGATTTATACCGCGGCAAGTTCCGCCTTAATCAGGCCATATATACCGAATACTGCCAACCCAACACCGTCATAATGCATCCATTGCCGAGAGATTCTCGGGCCGATGCAAATGAGCTGGACAGTGATCTCGACAACAACCCCAACCTGGCCATTTTCCGTCAGGCCGACAATGGGGTGTTAGTTCGTATGGCACTGTTCGCACTGGTCTTAGATGTAGCCGACAAAGTCGATGAGTTTTCCTACGACGTGCGTTGGTACAACTCAAGACAGGTTTAATGCCGACAATTATAAAAAAGATAATTAAACCATGAATGAATTTGATGATATTCGTCCCTATAACGATGCGGAAGTCCCGACGGTTATAGCGCGACTCATTGCCGATCGCGAATTTATAGATCTGCTGCTAAGCCGCAAAGCGCCGCTACTGGCCAAGCTATTTCCGTGGCTATTGCGGCCCTTGGTCCGTCGAGGACTGGGTAAATTAACTGCTGACATGTGCACCGTGAAAGACCTGCAAGTGCATATGAGCGAAGCGTTAGCCAATGTGCTGGATGCTACAACCGATGGTTACAGCTTTGGTGGACTGGATAATCTCGATCCGGATAAAGCCGCCTTGTATATGAGCAACCATCGCGATATCGCCCTCGACCCCGCGCTGGTCTGTCAGGGCCTAATGATGGCGGGCAAAGACAGTGTGCGTATCGCTATTGGCGACAACCTGTTAAGTAAACCGTTTGCCGCAGACCTTATGCGGGTTAACCGCAGCTTTATTGTTAAACGTTCGGCAACGGCAAGGCGTGAAAAGCTCGAAGCCCTAAAGCAGCTGTCCCGCTATATTCGTCACAGCATCAGTCAAGAACAGGTATCGATCTGGATTGCCCAGGCCGAGGGCCGCGCCAAAAATGGCCGCGATTGCACCGAGACAGCACTGCTCAAAATGCTCGCGCTGTCAAAAGGCGAAGGGCAAGATTTTGCTGCAGCCACCGCCGAGTTGCATATTATTCCCGTATCGATCGCCTATGAGTACGACCCCTGTGATGCCGACAAGGCGCGTGAGCTCTATTCGGCACAGCAGGGCACGGCCTATGTTAAAAAAGAATTTGAAGATCTCGACACCATTCGAAAAGGCATCCTAGGCTACAAAGGCCGCATCCATATCAACTTTGGTCAGCCGATAGATAATAGTTTTGAGAATGCGGATGCTCTGGCCGCTGAAGTCGATCGCCAAATATTGACGCATTACCAGCTGTTTCCAACCAATATTATTGCCTGGCAGATGCAGGGCAATAGCGAAGGCGTAGAAGTGTTAAAAGAGCAGTGGCCAGACGAAGACTGGTTAAAAGCCCAGACCTCTTTTCAGTCACATATTGATCAAATACCTGCCGATCATCGTCAGATAGTCATTGATGCCTACGCGGCGCCCGTGGACAATCAGATTGCATATCAAACTAAATAAGGATATTTATTTTTGTTAGACGCAGACGTTCGGGAGACTATCCAGCAGGGCTATCGCGAGTTTTTAAAATCTCGTGACCTCAGTCCACGGCTGGGTCAAAAGCAAATGGTGGCGGCGATTGCCAATAGCCTCAGCAACGACGATCCGGACAAACGTCTAGCGGTTATTGAAGCCGGCACAGGCACAGGTAAAACGCTGGGCTACCTAATTGCCGCATTGCCTATCGCCAGAGCATTGAAAAAAACCGTAGTCGTTGCCACCGGCACCATTGCACTGCAAGAGCAGCTTATTCACAAAGACCTACCCGAACTCCTCGAATCCTGTGGCTGGGATTACAGCTGTGCCCTGGTCAAGGGCCGCGGCCGCTATGCCTGTAATCTGCGCATGGAGCAATGTCTGGATGCGGTGAAGTCGAAAGACGCCGGACTGTTTTTATTTGAAGATGAACAGCAATTTAATCCCAATGCCGCCACTGAAAATTTGTTTAAAGAAATGTCCGCAGCGCTGGATGACGGCGCCTGGGATGGCGATAGAGATTCCTGGCCAACCCGTATTCAGGATACTGAGTGGCGCGCACTAACGGTAGATCGACGCCAGTGCACCGGCAGACGCTGTCGCTTTGTCAATCAGTGCCCCTTCTTTAAAGCGCGCAATGACCTTGAAGAAAGCGAATGTATCGTCGCCAATCATGACTTAGTGATGGCCGATCTCGCACTGGGTGGCGGCGCCATCCTGCCGCCGCCAGAAGACTGTATTTATATTTTTGACGAGGGCCATCGCCTCGGCGATACCGCCATTCGTCACTTTGGTGCCGAGTGCAAAATCAATAGCACCTTAACCTGGTTAGAGCGTCTGCCGAAGCAGATAAAAGGTCAGGCGCCCCTTTTTGAAAAAGATACCGCACTGTCAGAACAGTTGCCGCGCATTGAGCGCGAGGCGGCCAAATTGACCGAGCTAGTCTCACTAGCCTACCCACTGCTAAAAGAACATTTGGATCTATCTGACCATGCCGAGGGCCGTTACCGCTTTGCCCACGGTGATGTCGGCGCCGTTATTCGCGATCTGGCCAAACAGATAACCATGCAAACCAGTGGCTGGTTGGGTCGCTTAGAAGTGCTTGAAGACACTTTGAGCGAAGCCCTGAGCGATAAAGAGTATCCGGTACCCGTGCCCGATATTGAGCTCTTTTATCAACAGGCCGGTAACTGGTTATCTGGTGCAGAGCGTTTATTAGCCCTGTGGGATCGATTACATAAAGAATTAAAAAAGGGCGAAATGCCCATGGCTTGCTGGCTCAAACTGGATGAAAACGCTGGCGGCAATATCGATATCTCCATTAATGCCAGCCCCATACAGGCCGCCGAGTTGCTTAAAGACCGATTGTGGGGCAGTTGCTATGGGGCCGTACTCACCTCGGCAACCTTAAAATCGCTGGGTAACTTTAATACCTTGCAGCGCGAAACCGGCGTGCCAAATTCGGCACATTTTTTGTCCGTGGCCGGCGCCTTTAATTATGGCGAGGCAGCGGCGGTGCGTGTGCCAGCAGATGCCGTCGAGGGCAATAGTATTGAGGATCACAGCCAATATATTATTGATAACCTCGAGTCTATGGTCGAAGACAAAGCCGGTACACTGGTGTTGTTTTCATCTAAACGACAGATGGAGCAGGTCTATGACGAGCTGCCCAATCATCTGGCTAAAATTATTTTAATTCAGGGTCAGTACTCCAACCGAGAGATGGTGCGCCTGCACAAAGAGCGCATCGATCAGGGTAAAACCAGCGTATTACTGGGGTTGGCAAGCTTCGCCGAAGGTGTGGATCTACCCGGCGACTACTGCAAACATGTGGTGATTGCCAAGCTGCCCTTTGCCGTGCCCGATGATCCATTGCATGAAGCACTATCAGAATGGATTGAAGCTCGCGGGGGTAACTCATTCTTTGATATCTCATTGCCCATCGCCTCGTTGCGCCTTATTCAGGCCTGTGGCCGATTACTGCGTACAGAGTCAGATACAGGCACAGTTTCGATTCTCGATAAGCGCTTGATCACCAAGCGTTACGGCACCCAGCTACTCGATGCATTACCGCCCTTTAGACGCGAGCTGGGGTAATTGGGATGCCAGTCAATGATTGATCATTACCGCAAGCTGGCAGATCTGCTGATAGACGTTGAGAGAGAGCTGCGCCTGATGCAGCTGTGGGAACGACAGAGCCCCTCGCGGCAGGCTCTGGCCAGCGTCGAACCCTTTGCCGTAGATCAACTTTCATTTAGCCAGTGGCTACAGTTTATTTTCTTACCGCGAATGTATGATGTTATTGAAAGTGCCGCACCTCTACCAGAAAACAGTAGTATTGCACCTATGGCGGAAGAGTTTTTTAAGGCTCAGAATACAGAAGCCGCGGCCATTATTTTAAAACTGGCCGCGATAGACCGATTGATCAGTGCTTCTTAACAAGCTCTAGCTTGTTTTAGATTTCTTTGGTTTCTTGGTATAAGTCTTTTTCTTTTTAATCGGGCTAGAGCCGTCAGAGTTGGACTTGCCTGCATAAGACTTCTTGTCACCCGGCGCTCTTTTGTCAGCAGAATCCTTTGCATAACTCCCGCCAGCTTTTTTCTTAAAGGACTTCTTAGGAGGCATTTGGCTATCGGCGGTGCGCTTTTTGGCAACGTCGCGGCTGATCGTTTTTTTGTCGCCCGAAAAATCTTTCTTATCTTTTTTATCCTTCTTTTTGCCATAGGCACCGCCGGCCGGCGCTGCATCACCGTTAAATACGCTAATGCGCATAGGTTTGGCGCAGACGCGTACCTTTTGCAGGTGGGTCAGCATTTCCGATGGCATACCCTCAGGCAGATCCACGGTGCTGTACTCGTCATGCAGCTTAATCTCACCAATATACTGGCTGCTGATATCCGCTTCATTGGCAATAGCACCGACAATATTGCTGGGAGAAATGCCATCGTTATGGCCCACTTCCAAACGGTAAGTGACCATAGCGACATTGGGATCACGGCCCTCATTGCCACGGGACTCACGTTTTGGGCGCTCATCACGGTCTCCGCGCTCATTTCGACCCTTGTCGCGACCGCGGTTATCACGCTCGCGTGGCGCTCTATCACTGCGCGACAGCGAAGGTGTGGCGATAGCATCCAAACGTGGGAACAGCGGACGATCTTTTTGATTCTCAAACGCCAGCGCTGTGGCAACATCAGTAATATCGAGCTCATTTTCAGTCACCAGCTTTTCAATTAATGAACGGAATTTATCCAGCTTGGGATTTTCCATGGTCTTCATTAACTGATCGGTAAACTGCTGAATGCGCAAGCCACTGACTTCCTCATTGCTCGGCATAGTCAGAGGCTTAATGCTCTGACGAGTAGATTTTTCTATCGAACGCAGCAAGCGATTTTCTTTTGGCGTAATAAACAAAATAGCCTTGCCATCTCGACCCGCACGGCCCGTTCGACCAATACGGTGAACATAGGACTCATTGTCGTAAGGGATATCAAAGTTAATCACATGGCTGATGCGTTCGACATCTAGACCACGGGCCGCAACATCGGTGGCCACAACAATATCAATTTGACCTTTCTTTAAACGGTTGATAGTGCGCTCACGCAGAGCCTGACTCAAATCACCATTCAACGGAGAAGAACTAAAGCCGCGGGCTTCCAAGCGCTCAGCAATATCTACAGTAGATGACTTGGTGCGCACAAAAATAATCATGCCATCAAAAGTTTCGACTTCGAGAAAGCGGGTAAGCGCATCCATCTTTTGGTGGCTCTTAACCGTCACATACTGCTGCTCAATACGCTCAACGGTTTTAGTCTTAGCTTCAATACTAACGGTTTCAGCGTCACCCAAATACTTGGTACTAACGCGGCGAATCGCTGGGGGCATAGTGGCGCTAAACAGCGCGCGCTGACAGGTGGCTGGAGTCTGCGCCAAAATATTTTCAACATCATCAATAAAGCCCATGCGCAGCATTTCGTCGGCTTCATCGAGAATCAATGCTTTGATCTGGCTAAGATCCAAACTGCGGCGACGCAAATGATCGAGCATACGGCCGGGCGTACCCACCACAACCTGCACACCGCGTTTTAAGCTGCGCAACTGGCCACCAATATCAGCACCACCGTAAATAGGCAAAACATTGAAGCCTTTCATATGTTTGGCATAGCTTTGGAACGCCTCGGCCACCTGAATGGCGAGCTCACGGGTAGGTGTCAGCACTAGAATCTGCGGTGATCGTTGCTTCTCATCGATCTTGCTCAAAAATGGCAATGCAAAAGCCGCCGTCTTACCCGTACCCGTCTGGGCGGTACCCAGCAGGTTTTTACCCTCCAGCAGAATAGGAATACTCTGCGCTTGAACAGGGGAGGGTTGCTCGTAGCCGAGTTGCTTAACGGCTTTGAGAACGGGGGCGGAAAGACCCAGTGATTCGAAGTCAGCGGATGACATTAATTTACCTGTGGCTTGGGGAGTTTAGGCCCCGGATTGAGAGGTCGCGGAGTATACGCGTAAGTCATTCATTTTTATAGTGTATTTAGGCTTATTTTTGCTGTTAGAGTTGGGCACTCAAACCGCAATAATCATTCGCCTACAGTATAGATTGAGCTGATAACTAGTTGACTGCTAATACAATAAATAGCTACTCAATATTTGGCGATTATTCAGTCACAACCTCAGATTTAACCGAAAAGGCCAGTACAGTCCTTATCAACCCCACTAATAGCCTTTATAGCCGTAATCCAGCTATTCACAGAGAATAAACTGGGTTTAAATACCAACCATAAACATAACATTCTTAATGTAGCTGGAACCCCCATGAGTGAACTCTACCTAGTCCGTCACGCCCAAGCCTCCTTTGGCGCAGCCAACTATGATCAACTGTCAGACCTTGGTCATCAGCAATCGCGATGGTTGGGTGATCATCTGAATATGCGTGGTGCCAAGTTTGACCAGCTGGTGGTGGGGGATATGGTGCGTCACCATGAAACGATGAATGGTATCTGTGCGGGCATGGCCGTCGATGGTACAGAGCGGTTGGTCATACCTGGGCTTAATGAATATAACTTTGTTGCCATGACCGAATCCTATACTCAGGCCAATGGCGATGACCCATTGATTAAAGAAATCGCCGACAACCCCAACGACAAGCGGCATCATTTCCGGCTACTGCGCAAAGTACTGACGCTATGGACTCAGGACAGGGTAGAGAATGTGCCAGAGACCTGGGCAGAGTTTAAAGGCAGAGTGCAGGATGCCCAGCAGCAGATTATGGCGATGTCTAACAGTGGCAACCGTATTTTGGCGATTGGCTCTGGTGGGTCGATAAGTACCTTTGTGGGGCTGGTGCTAGGGATTCCAGATGAGAATATTTTTGATTTAAACCTGCAGTATAAGAATACAGCGATTAGTCATTTTTTCTTTAATCAGCAAAAGATGAATTTGACCGGGTTTAATGGCATACCGCATTTGGATACTAATGAGATGGAGCAGTATGTGACTTATGGCTAGTTGCTTTTATAAACACTAGACCTATGTCCAACTTTGACCACTTGAATCACAAGCCTGGCATCCTCAATTTCATAGACTATTCGATAGAGCCCAACGCGCACTAGGTATTGCTGCTTATTTGAAAGTTTAAGGCAGCCTTCTGATCTGGGGTTATCTGCCAGCAGGTCAATTTGCGCAAGAATGCGCTGCACATCTCTTTTGGGAATATTCCTTAAATCCTTAGCTACTGACTTTTTAAATGCGACTTCATTTCGAGGCTATTTTTAGCCTATCTAGGGATCATTGGTAACTACTCAGCCCAAGAACCCAACAGTCCCATTCCCTCTAGCTTGCCCAGCCCCCCACGCGTTAAACTAACGCCCAGCAAATAAAACCAATAACAACGAATAACCAACAATTAGGGAATCGAACAGTGACTACAGAATTTGATATGAGCGGCAAAGTCGCCATGGTAACCGGCGCATCTAGCGGCTTTGGGGTGCATTTTGCAAAAATCCTCTCGGCCCGTGGCGCTAAGGTG
>JAQWUP010000002.1 GCA_029242085.1 Porticoccaceae bacterium | reverse complement strand
TGCGCCGGAACCCCGGTGTCAGGCAGCAGCTCTGGGGCATAGGTCTTTTCTAAGGACAGCGTGGCAATCAGATCCGGCAACTGCTCAGCACCGATTTTATCGACAGCAATGGCCTGCTTTAGTTGCTCACGAGCATGGTCAACCTTGGGCCAGGGGCTATCCAGCAGATGATTACTCAGGGCATATATCCCGGGCGGCAATCGTTTTCTGCTGTGGTCATGGTTATTTAAATACAGCAGATTAAACCCATCGTAGAGCAGCAGGTTAAAGCCGTCGTAATCAGCGCTTGTCGCTGCCAGTGAATTGGCCCAATCATCGACTGTTTGATCGGAACTTAAAAAGTCGGTGATGAGCTGTCCTCGCGACAATGGCTTGGCCTCTGGCATGGCACCATCAACCATTTGGCGAAAATTAGTCACCGCGGCAAATCGACCATTGCGGGACAGCCCCATCCAGGTGCCGCCGGCCTGACTGTCTCGACCCGCCAGAATAGGGGCGTCTGACCACCAGTGCATCGGCAGTGTTGGGCGCTGATAGAATTCGTCACGATTAGAGGTAACGATCAGGGGAGCATCTGGGTGAGTTTGGAAAGCGATTGCGAGTAAGCACATGTCAGCCAGTGTAACTATTTATGCCCTAAGCCGATATCCCACGTAGAAGATGACCTAATAACCCGCTATTATCTGCGCATAAATATTCAGGGGTAAACGCTGTAATGATAAATTATCCAGCCATCAATCCGGTGGCGCTGTCGCTGGGCCCATTGCAAATTCACTGGTACGGCATTATGTATCTGTTGGCATTTGCTGGTGCCTATTTTTTGGCGTCTCGCAATAGCCAGCGCCCCTGGTCGCCGATTAAAAAAACTCAGGTCGAAGACCTTATTGTCTATGGTGCCTGGGGCGTCATACTTGGCGGTCGCTTTGGTTATATGTTTTTCTACAATGCCGAAAAATGGCTGGCTGACCCCGCAATGCTGGTGCGTATCTGGGAGGGCGGTATGTCTTTCCACGGCGGCTTAATCGGTGTTGCCGTAGCGCTGTTTATCTATGCGCGCAAACATCAGCTGTCCTTCTTGGGGCTGGCCGACTTTGTGGTTCCCCTGGTGCCTGCGGGGCTGTTTTTTGGCCGCATTGGTAACTTTATTGGTGGCGAGCTCTACGGTCGAGCTACGGATGTGTCCTGGGCAATGGTGTTTCCCTCTGATCCAACCCAGCTGCCACGACATCCCTCGCAGCTTTATGAAGCATTGTTAGAAGGGCTGGTGCTCTTTTTGATTATTAATTGGTTTGCGCGCAAGCCGCGACTGTTTGGAGAGGTCTCGGGCCTGTTTTTGGTTTTCTATGGTCTGTTCCGCTTTATGGTCGAGTTCGTGCGTCAGCCAGATGCGCAATTTGTGGGCCAGTCAGCGCTACTCGAGTCATTTAACTGGATGACTCGTGGCCAAGCCCTCTGTATTCCAATGATTCTGGTGGGCCTGTGGCTTATGCGGAAAACCTTTCTGCGCCTTGCAGGCAATCCGAACTAAGGCCATTTTATGAAGCAATATTTAGAACTGGTTCGCCATATTCGCGACCACGGTGTGACCAAAGAGGACCGCACTGGTACCGGCACGCGAAGTGTTTTTGGCTATCAGATGCGCTTTAATCTGGCCGAGGGCTTTCCACTGGTAACCAGTAAGAAGGTCCATTTAAAGTCTATTCTCCACGAGCTGCTATGGTTTGTGTGCGGTGACACCAATATTCGCTATCTGGTTGAGAATGGCGTCGGTATCTGGAATGACTGGCCCTACCAGAGCTGGCTGCGCGAAACTGGCCAAGACCAGGATTTGGCTATGTATTCCCCTGAGTGGAAGGCGGGGATGAAAACATTTATTGAGCGCATCAAGACCGATGATGCCTTTGCTGAACAATATGGCGATTTGGGGCCTGTGTACGGTAAACAGTGGCGCGATTTTGAAGGCGTAGATCAGTTGGCCCAGCTGGTTGCGGATATAAAGTCTAACCCGGATTCGCGGCGGCTGATTGTCTCGGCATGGAATCCAAAAGATATTCCGGTGATGGTGAAGTCTGGCCTGCCACCCTGTCACAGCCTGTTTCAGTTCTATGTGACCGAGGGCCGCCTGTCTTGTCAGCTCTATCAGCGCAGTGCCGATGTGTTTCTAGGCGTACCCTTCAATATAGCCTCTTACGCAATATTGACGCTTATGATTGCTCAGGTGACTGGCCTGCAGCCCGGTGATTTTGTCCATACCTTTGGCGATGCACATCTCTATAGTAACCATATGGATCAGGTCGAAGAGCAGCTTTCGCGAACCACCTATCCGCTGCCGACACTGGCGATAAATCCAGACGTCGATAATCTGTTTGATTTTGTGTTCGACGACTTTGAATTGCAAAACTACCAATCCCACGGGCCGATCTCAGCGCCGGTGGCGGTTTAATCGGACCCCAAACAATGAAGCTATCTCTTATAGTCGCAGTTAGTCGCAATGGTGTGATTGGTTTAAACAATCAGCTGCCCTGGCATCTGCCTGAAGATCTCAAGTACTTTAAGTCTGTGACCATGGGCAAACCCATTGTTATGGGGCGCAAAACCTATGATTCCATCGGTCGGCCACTGCCGGGTCGTACCAATATCGTTATTACCCGTGATGCCCATTGGTCAGCGCCTGGTGTGGAGGTAGCGCAAACTCTGGAGGACGCATTAAAACTGGGTGAAGCGGCCTGTGCTGCCGCCGGTGTTGAGGAAATTATGGTGATTGGTGGCGAGCAGATTTACCGCATGACGCTAGACTCCGCAGACCGACTGTATTTAACTCAGGTAGATGCAGAGGTTGAGGGCGATGCTTTTTTCCCAGAGATTGACGCCAGCATTTGGCAGCAAGTCAGTGTGCAGTTGCCAGAGCAAACTGATACCCACCCCTACAGGTTCTTAATTCTCGATCGCACCTAGTTAACGCAAAAATCCGACTCTTTGGCGCAATTGTTACGTTAGGTAACATAACCCTGTGATCTCACTTTTATCCTATATATTTCCCATGCCTCAAATTGATTCTTTAAGTTGAGGCTGTTACAAAGACAACCCGAACAAAGCTTGTGTTTTGTCGGCATGGCTTTTTGTCGATTTTAGACAGTGAAATATAATTAAACCGGTAGACCCAAATTGAGGGAACTATGAATAAGCAACCACTAAAAGCACTGGCACTTTTCGCCGTTCTTGCTGGTAGTTTGACTGTTGGTGCAGTCCAAGCTGCTGAAGTAAGTGATGTGCTCAAAGCTGGAGCCGTTAAGGTTCAAGCCGCTAAATCCGCGCAAACCAAAGTTGATCGTATCGCTGATCAAACCGATGGTCTCTTGCAAGAATTCAAACAGGTCAATAAGCAGATCGAGTCACTGCGAGTTTATAACTCTCAGCTCGAGCGCCAAATTGACAGCCAGAAGCAAATGATGGCTGAACTGAAAGAGTCGATTGAGAATGCAACTATCATCGAACGTGGTATCTCGCCACTGATGATAAGCATGCTTAAAGCGATCGAAGATTTCATTGCTTTAGACGTTCCGTTCAAGAAAGAGCAGCGCAGCGAAGCAATTGACGCTCTGTACGTGAATATGGACAGCGCCAAGTTCTCGGCGGCTGAAAAATTCCGTCAGATTCTCGAAGTCTATGACATTGAGTCTGAGTATAGCTTATCTCTCGAGTCCTACCGCGATCTGGTTGATATCAATGCCGACGGTTCTGAAGTAGAAGTAGAAATGCTTCGCATCGGCCGTGTTGCACTGATGTACCAGACTAAAGACAAATCTCAGACTGGTGCTTGGAACAAGACTACCGGTTCTTGGGAAACGTTGGGTTCTGAGTATCGTAGAGCCGTGGACCAGGGTATCCGAATTGCGAAGAAACTCTCTCCGCAGGATGTTATGGAAATGCCAATTACTGCGCCGGAGACTGCACAATGAACATGAATTTCGTTAAAGTTTGTGCCGCTTTTATAGCCGCTGCTGCTTTCAGCATGCCGGCCATGGCACAGGACGCAAAGACTCTAGATGAGCTTTTGCAAATGATTCAGGGCGCTAAGATCTCTGAGTCGGCCGATTATCGCAAGCGTGAAGCTGCGTTTAAATCTGACCAACGCAAGCAGGCTTCATTGCTCAAGCGGGCTCAGAACACTAAGACTGCCGAAGAGCGTCGTTCAGATCGTTTAGAACAAACTATCCGTGACAACGATGTGATTCTTGCTGGCTTGCGTGAGCAGCGTGACAAGCGTCTGGGTTCACTCAAAGAACTATTCGGACATCTGACCGGTGCCGCTGGTGACATTCGCGCCAACCTCAATCAGTCAATTGTCAGTGCACAGATTCCTGGTCGTACAGAGTTCCTCGATGAACTGATTGCCAAGATGAGCAGTGACACTCGCTTGCCTTCAATCGAAGATATCGAGAAGCTGTGGTACGAGCAGCAGCGCGAGATGGTTGAGAGTGCCCGCATTGTTAAGTTCAATAGAACTGTCCTGCTGGCCAATGGTGAACAAGCTGAAATGGAAGTTGTGCGTGTTGGTACATACAACCTGATGGCAGATGGAATGTACCTCGAGTACAGCCCTGAAAACGGTCTGGTTTCTGAACTTGCGCGACAGCCTTCAAGCCATCAGTCAAGTGCCGCAGACCTGCAGGAAGCTATGACTGGCTTCACCAAGGTAGGCCTAGATCCAACGGGTCCACTGGGTGGCGGTTTATTGGCCGCTCTGATTAACTCGCCGACTCTGATTGAGCGCTGGCACTTCGGTGGCATCGTAGGCTACGTGATCACCGCTGTATTTATTGTTGCGATCCTATTAGCTATCTGGCGCCTTATCGTGTTGATGGGTATGTCCAAAAAGGTAACTTCTCAGCTGAAAGCCAAGTCGGCCGATACCAGTAATCCACTGGGTCGCGTGTTGAAAGTCGCCGCTGATAATCCTGGTCTCGATCCAGAGTCTCTCGAGCTCAAGTTGCACGAAGCTGTGCTGAAAGAGCGCCCAGAGATTGAGTCGGGGCTTAACCTGCTGAAAATTATCGCGATGGTAGCCCCGCTGTTAGGTCTACTGGGAACAGTGACCGGTATGATCATTACCTTCCAGATGATTACTCTGTTTGGCGCTGGAGATCCTAAGGCAATGGCTGGCGGTATTTCTCAGGCGTTGATCACGACAGTATTGGGTCTGGTTGTGGCTATTCCCACTGTACTGATGCACACCTTAGTCAACGGCAAAGCGCAGCGTATTCTCCACGTTCTCGAAGAGCAGAGTGCAGGTATCGTTGCTGGTTCAGTAGAGGGTCGCTAAGATGTTCTTCGTTGATACGATGGCCGAAATTGGGAAGTTTATGGATTCAGGCGGCGCGGTCCTTTGGGCTATTGTCGTCCTGCTATTCGTTATGTGGACTCTCATATTCGAACGTATGTGGTATCTCCGAACCAGTGTAGGCATTGATGTACAACGTGCCCTCGATGCCTGGGAGGCGCGCACTGAGCGCAAATCCAAGCACGCTCATCAGGTCAGGGAAAAACTGATTTCTGAAGTGAGCATCGAGATTGACGCAAATATTATGATGATAAAAACTCTGGTTGCACTCGCCCCGCTGTTTGGATTGCTGGGCACTGTAACCGGAATGATCACAGTATTTGATGTTATGGCCTTTACTGGTGGCGGTGATGCTAAGGCGATGGCCGGTGGTGTATCACAGGCGACTGTGCCGACAATGTCGGGAATGGTTGCAGCGTTGTCTGGCGTGTTTGGCATGACCTATGTCGAAGGCGAAGCAGAACGCGAGAAGCACCTTTTGGAAGACCATCTGACCATGGATCACTAATTGGAACTGCCTGTCTCGCTGTAAATCGGTTAGACAGGCGTCCTACGAGAGACAACTATGCGCAATAGAACAAGAAAATCGCAGGGGCAGGGTGAGACGATTGACCTCACGCCAATGCTCGACGTGGTTTTCATTATGCTAATCTTCTTTATTGTTACTGCTTCGTTTATCAAGCTGCCTGGTGTGGATGTCACTAAAGTTGACACCACGACAGAAGACTCCTACAAAAAAGTAGGTATTTTGGTAGCTGTCAGTGAAAACAATGAATACTGGATTGATAAAAAACGTGTTGAATCGACCGCGTTAAAAATCAACCTGACTAGATTGTTTAATGAGAATCCCAAGGGTGGCATGGTAATCCAGGCCGATAATGAGTCCAACATTGAAGCAGTTGCCAAGGTGGCTGATATCGCACGCGATATCGGTATTGCCCCTGTGGCTGTTTCTGTAGAAAACGACTGAGTTAATAGTATGGCTGTAATAAGAGTTGGTATCTCTGCTGCACTTGGCGTGCTGGTTACCTTTGCGTTGATTATCTTAATGTATAAGCTAATTGACTCTGGTAGCAAAGAGCTGGATGAAAAAGAATCAATTAAAATTCCAGACTTCCTGCATGTTGACAGACAGTTAACAGAGAACGCGAATAAGACCGAAGTTGAGAAACCTGAAGACCCAGAGACGCCTCCACCAGATATTCCTGAAGAGAATGTTGAATTTGAAGTGCCCGATAATGCGGTAAATATGGCGGCACCAGTGGCGGGTGGTAACCTGAGTATTGGTAACTCTGGTTTTGCCAGAGATTCTGACTACATCCCCGTTTATGTTCCACAGCCGCAGTATCCTCGTCGTGCTCAAACCAGAGGCAAAGAGGGCTACGCAGTGGTCGAGGTGACTATTACCACGACTGGCGGTGTACGTGATCCGGTTATGGTTGAAGAATGGCCAGAGGGATGGGGTTTTGGTCGCGCAGCGATGAAAGCCGCCAACAAGCTTAAGTACAACCCCCGTGTTGTCGATGGCGTAGGCCAGGAAGTGCCAAACGTGCTATACAAATTTAGTTTCCAGATGGCGAAATAAAGGGTATCTGATGTTTAGAAGCATAAAGACTTTAGCCGTATTCGGCGCTGCTTTTTTGTTGCCCCTACTGGTGGCAACAGCCAATCCAGAGGCGGTAATTGGCGGCTCTGCATTTGCGGCAAAAGAAGAGAAGAAGCAGCCTAAGTATAAAGATGTAAAAACACGTCAACGTCAGTCTGTTGGCGGCAAGTGTGCCAAGGCGTTGGAAAAGATTCAGGTTGTTCTTGAAGAAGAGCAGTGGCCTGAGTCCATGGCGATGCTCAAGGCTATCGAAAGCAATCCAAAGCTTTGTGCCAGTGACTACGAGCAGACGCAGATCTGGAAGTTCGAAGGTTACGTTTATTACTCGCTCGATGATTTCAATGGTGCGATTCGCAGCTATAACAAGGTGATTAACGGTGCAGGTACACCTCCTGAGCTATCTCTGGATACTCGCTACACCGTGGCGCAGCTTTACACTGCTGAGGAGAAGTACGCCAAAGCGGCAGTTGAGCTGGAAATATGGATGGACGCCGCTGTTATCGTCGGTGGAGATGCACGCTCGCTGTTGGCGCAGATCTATTATCAGCTCGACCGTAAAGCTGAATCTCTGACGATGTTGGAATTGGCCATCACGGATGCCGAGTCTAAAGGTCTCCTGCCCAAAGAGGGTTGGTGGGGTTTGCAGCGTGTTTTGTACTATGAGAAAAACGACTACAGGCGAGTCACCAGCATTCTTGAGAAGCTGATCACGCACTACCCAAAATGGACCTACTGGAAACAGATAGGTGGCATGTATGGTGAGCTTGAGCGCGAGATGGATCGTTTGGTTGCAACTGAAATTTCGTACCTCAATAACCAGCTCGATAAAGAGAGCCAGGTGATGAGTATGGCCTATATGTACCTCGGTGCAGAAGTGCCTTACCGTGCTGCTCTGATTATCGAGAAGGGAATGAAGGACGAGATCATTGAGAGGAACGCCAAGAATCTTGAGATTTTGGGAACGGCCTGGTATCAGTCTAAAGATCTAAAGCGTGCACTCAAATCGCTTGAAAGTGCTTCCAAGTATTCAGATACAGGCAATTTGCAGTCTCGCCTCGCTGGTATTTACCTGGATTTGGGCCGCGATAAAGAGGCGTACCGAGCCGCTAAGAAGGCGGCCAAGAAAGGCGCTGTTAAGCGTCCTGACAGTAACTATCTGGTGATGGGCAATGCTTTGATCAATCTGCACTGCTACAAAGATGCGATTTCAGCCTTCCAGAAGTCATTGAAAGAAGCTAAAGACAAGAAGAGCAAACGCTACCCACTTCAGTGGATTCGTTATGCTGATGTTGAGGGAACAAGACTCGACAAGCTGCGTGATGTAGGTGCCAAGGTGCCTGGATGTAGCAAGTAAGGTTTTAGCCTGACACAAAAAAGCCCGGAACTAGAGATAGTCCCGGGCTTTTTTATGTCTGCTGGCTTTTTGTCTCCCTGATTAGAGCTGAGACAGATCGCGCACCGCGCCCTTATCTGCACTGGTGGCCAGCTTGGCATAGGCTTTGAGTGCTGCGGTCACTTTACGTGGACGCTCCTCGGCAGGTTTCCAACCCAGCTTATCCTGCTCTGCTCGGCGCGCCTCCAAATCAGTGTCGGAGATCAGCACATCAATACTGCGGTTGGGAATATCAATCCGAATAGTATCTCCCTGCCTGACCAGACCAATATTGCCGCCGGCACCAGCCTCTGGTGATACATGGCCAATTGACAGGCCCGAGGTGCCCCCAGAGAAACGACCATCAGTAATCAGGGCGCAGGCTTTGCCCAGATCCTTAGATTTTATATAGCTAGTGGGATAGAGCATCTCTTGCATACCTGGTCCACCGCGCGGGCCTTCGTAGCGCACAATAACCACGTCACCGGCTTTAACTTTGTCATCGAGAATGCAGGCAACCGCTTCATCTTGGCTTTCAGTAATAAAGGCGGGACCCTCGAAGACATGGATCGACTCATCTACCCCCGAGGTTTTAACCACGCAGCCGTCCGGCGCCAGATTACCGGTCAATACGGCCAGTCCACCATCGAGGCTAAAGGCATTTTCGAGATTCCGGATACAACCATTTTCTCTATCAGCATCCAGAGACGGCCATCTTGTGCTCTGACTAAAGGCCGTCTGCGTGGGTATACCCGCAGGGCCAGCCTTGTAAAATGTCTTCACTTCCTCGCTGACATTACCGCTCACGATATCCCACTTCTCCAGCGCCTCTTTTAAGGTTTTGGAATGTACTGTAGGTATTTCACCGTGAATCAGGCCTGCCCGCTCCAGCTCCGCCAATATACCCATAATGCCACCGGCACGATGTACATCTTCAACATGGTACTCAGGTGTACTCGGCGCCACCTTACACAGCTGAGGCACAACTCGAGACAACCGATCTATATCATCCATATCAAAATCAATACCGGCTTCCTGAACGGCTCCGAGCAAGTGCAAAATAGTATTGGTCGAGCCGCCCATACAAATATCCAGAGTCATGGCGTTTTCAAAGGCTTTAAAATTAGCGATTGATCGAGGCAATACACTGTAGTCGTCCTCTTCATAATGCTTGCGCGCCAGATCGACAATAGTGCGACCGGCTTCTTGGAAGAGCTCGCGACGATCCGAATGCGTTGCTAAAACAGTGCCATTGCCCGGCAGCGACAGACCTAGAGCCTCTGTGAGACAGTTCATGCTGTTGGCGGTAAACATACCGGAACAGGAACCACAGGTTGGGCAGGCAGAACGCTCGTACTCAGCAACTTTCTCATCACTGGCAGCGTCATCCACAGCAATAACCATAGCGTCGACAAGATCGAGCTTATGCTCTGACAACTTAGTTTTACCGGCTTCCATGGGTCCGCCAGAAACAAAGATCACTGGAATATTGAGACGCATCGCGGCCATCAGCATCCCTGGAGTAATTTTATCGCAGTTGGAAATGCAGACCAGAGCATCGGCACAGTGCGCATTGACCATATACTCGACAGAGTCAGCGATAATATCGCGCGAGGGCAGAGAATAGAGCATGCCATCGTGACCCATAGCGATCCCGTCATCTACAGCGATGGTGTGAAATTCGCGGGCAATACCACCAGCCTTCGCGATTTCAGCTGCCACCAGATCGCCCATATCTTTAAGGTGCACATGACCGGGCACAAACTGCGTATAGGAATTGGCAATGGCGATCATTGGCTTGTTAAAATCATCGTCTTTCATTCCCGTGGCACGCCAAAGCGCGCGGGCTCCAGCCATATTCCGACCTTGGGTGGTAGTGTGAGAGCGATACTTAGGCATTGTTAATCTCTTGTATTAAAACTTGGGTGGCGAAGGATAGCAGCTGGTTAAATAGCTTTGCTAAATATTCGTGAATTACGTTGATAATTATACAGTGACTGTTTCTGCGCAGGCAGATCTGTCACCTGCGCCTCGACAAATCCTTTCTCTAGAAACCAGTGGGCGGTCTGGGTGCTCAGAGCAAACAGTGTCGACATACCCATTGCCTGAGCTGCAGTTTCAATGCGTGCCAGAAGGCGCGTAGCTATACCCTGATCATGAAACTCTGGGTGGGTGGCGACACAGGCCAACTCACCACTAGATTCTTGCATGGTTGGATAAAGGGCAGCACAGCCCAGCAAAAGTCCCTCTGGATGTATGACCACCATAAATCGCGAGATCTCTGTTTCCAGTAATTCACGCGAGCGTTTAACCAGCACCTGCTGATCTTCAAGCGGTGAAATCAAATCGAGAATACCGCCCACGTCATCAATGGTGGCTGGTCGAATAACCTCAGAATGATCATTCATAATCAATGTGCCACTGCCCTCGCGGGTGAATAGCTCAGATAGCAGCGCACCGTCTTCAGCGCAGCTGACAACATGGACGCGCTCAACTCCATTGCTGCAGGCCTGATAGGAGGACGCCAGTAAGCTGTGTTCATGATCATCAGTACTATTAGCTTGAAGAGCAGCCACTTCCGGTAAGGAGATGCTGCGCACCAGCTGTTCGTTATCAACAATCCCGCGCGCCTCACTGACCAAAATTAGTTTTTCGGCATTGAGAGCAATAGCCACATGGGTGGCCACATCCTGATAATTCAGATTGAATGCTTCGCCGGTGGGCGAAAAGCCAATGGGTGACATCAGCACCAGCGATCCGAGGTCAAGCTGCTGTTGAACCGCTTCTGCATCGACACGACGCACCTCACCGGTGCGCTGGAAATCGACACCATCGCGCACGCCAACCGGTTTGGCAGTCATAAAGTTACCGCCAATCACACTCAGTTGTGCGCCATGCATCGGCGAGTTAGGCAGGCCCATAGAGAGCTCAGATTCAATGATCAGTCTAGTGCTGCCCACGGCTTCTTTGACACAGTGCATGGCATCAGCATCAGTGACCCGAAGTTGCTTGGCAAAACTTGTATCAATACCAGACAGAGCGATACGTGCATCGATCTGTGGTCGTGCGCCATGTACCAGCACCAAGCGAATGCCCAGACTCTGCAACAGTGCAATATCATGCACGGTGCGATGGAAATTGGCATGGGCGATGGCATCGCCGCCAAGGGCAATAACAAAGGTCTTACCCCTATGTGCGTGTATATAGGGCGAAGTCTGCCTGAAAAACTGTACGTAGCTGTCTGTAGTCATGGCGTGATTATAAGCAACCAGCGCCAATAAGTTGAGTTATAAATTATCTGATCGTTGCGCTTTGACCTACCCAGTGCCCTAAAGAGGGCTACTATTTAGGCTTGGTGTTAAGTACAGGAGTTAAAACATGGATCAGGCCAGTATAAAAGGACGATCTCTCGATCTTGGCAGTACCTTAAAATATTTAGTTAGCGATGGCTTACTTATGCAAGAAGATGCCAATAGACTGGCGGCCGAGCGACGGAACAGGCAGGATGCTCTATCGCATCCACTGCAGTATATTGCCAGCAAACAGTGCAGTCATGCCGGTAATCAGGACTCGCTTAATATCGATGTGCTCACCCAATGGCTGGCTACAAAATCAAAACTGGCACTGGTCCATATAGACCCATTAAAAATAAATGTACCCGCGGTCACTGCGGTTATGTCCTTTGCCTATGCCCAGCGTTACGACATTCTCTGTATTGAGGTGCTTCCCCAAGAATTGGTAATTGCGACCATGCAGCCCTTTGACCAGAGCTGGATACAGAGCCTGCAACAAACAAGTCGCAAAACAGTGCGCACGGTGGTGGCCAGCCCTGTGGATATCACAAAGTATACGGTGGAATTTTACGCCTTGACTAAATCCGTATTTGGCGCCGGTTCCTCAGCCAATGCGGGAACCAAAATATCAAATTTTGAGCAGCTGCTAGAGGTGGGCAAGTTAAAAAATCCGGACGCTCAGGATCAGCACATCATGAATATCGTCGACTGGTTATTGCAATACGCCTTTGAACAGCGCGCCAGTGATATTCATCTTGAGCCGCGGCGAGGTAAGGGTAAGGTGCGCTTTCGCATAGACGGGGTACTGTATCTGGTCTATGAATTGCCGGACAATGTGATGACCGCGATGATCAGCCGCTTGAAAATATTGGGCCGCATGGATGTCGCTGAAAAAAGACGTCCTCAGGATGGCCGAATCAAAACTGTGGCGCCCAATGCCAATGAGGTTGAGTTGCGACTCTCGACTATGCCCACCGCCTTTGGTGAGAAATTGGTGATGCGTGTTTTCGATCCCGATGTGCTGCTGCGCAACTTCACTCAGTTGGGGCTGGTGGCAGAGGATTTTTCCCGTTGGCAGGCCATGACTGCACGCGCCAATGGCATTGTTTTGGTTACCGGCCCAACAGGTTCCGGCAAAACTACTACCCTCTATTCAACGCTCAAGTATCTCGCCGCGGAGTCGGTCAATCTAAGTACCATAGAGGATCCGATTGAAATGGTAGTCGATGCTTTTAACCAGAGTCAGATTCAGCCAGCGATCGAATTTGATTTTGCCGCTGGTATTCGCACTCTGATGCGTCAGGATCCAGATATTATTATGGTCGGCGAAATTCGCGATTCTGAGACGGCAGAAATGGCCGTGCAAGCGGCCCTTACTGGACATCTGGTGCTATCTACTCTGCACACAAACGATGCGCCTACCGCGATCAGCCGGCTGCTGGACCTAGGTTTGCCGGTCCATCTGCTCAAAGCAACCTTAAATGGCGTGATGGCCCAACGTTTGGTACGCACCCTATGCAAAGCATGTCGCAAAGAGGTCGCGCCAGATCCACAGGCCTGGGCCGAGCTGACTTATCCCTTTAAGATGCCTATAACAAAAACAATTTATCAGCCCGGGGGCTGTCTTGAATGCCGCAACACAGGTTATGCTGGGCGCCAGGGTGTCTATGAAATTATGCCCCTGAGCAGTGCACCACTGAGCGCCATAGGTGCCGATACAGATATTCAACAAATTCGCCAGGCAGCGGTTGCAGAGGGAATGAAGCCGTTGCGTCTTGCTGGTGCCGAAAAAGTCGCAGAGGGAGTTACCTCAATAGAGGAGGTAATGCGCGTAACACCAGAGCTTGGTCGCTGAAAAAACCACCTTATGCCGTTGAAAAATGTTCCTGTTCCACTGTCTTTAAAGGCAATACCCAATGCACCCTGGCTGCAACAGCGTCTGCAGTCTGACTCAGCCTTTGCCCAGCAGTTAGCGTTGGTCTGGGGCTGTAGTGACTTTGTTGCCGAGCAGTGCAGTGCCGACCCAGAGCTGTTTCAGCAATTAGTAGAAAGTGGTGATTTAGCGCAGAGTTACGCGGCAGACACCTTCTCAACGCGTCTGCAGCAGTGGCTTGCTCAGGTAAGCAGCGAAGAGCAGCTTAGCCAGCAGCTGAGAATATTTCGTCGTCGTGAAATGATCCGCATTGTATGGCGAGACTTTACCCGCAGCGCGCCCATGCTAGAAACCACCAGAGACGCTACCCTGTTGGCAGAGAGCTGTATTGTTGGAGCTCTGGATATCTTGCACAGGCTTTTGTGTGCCCAACTCGGTACGCCGGTCAACTCCTCGGGTGAAGAGCAGCGGCTGGTGATTATCGCCATGGGCAAGATGGGCGCCCATGAACTAAATATATCCTCAGATATTGATCTTATTTTTGCCTACCCCGACGCAGGACAGACTCAAGGCGGCGAGCGCAGCATCTCAAATCAAGAGTTCTTTGTCCGCTTGGGGCAACAGCTAATAGCCGCTCTTGATCGCCACACAGCTGATGGTTTTGTTTTTCGCGTGGATATGCGATTGCGGCCCTACGGCCAGAGCGGAGCGCTGGTGCTAAATTTTTCAGCGTTGGAAGAATACTATCTCACTCAGGGGCGCGACTGGGAGCGTTACGCCATGATCAAGGCGCGAGTGGTGACCGGTGAGCCAGCCGACGCAGGTTATCTGGCGGCCATGTTGCGGCCCTTCGTCTACCGCAAATACCTTGATTATGGTTCGATTGAATCTCTGCGCGATTTAAAGCGGACTATCAACCGCGAAGTGTCGCGCAAAGGCATGCAGGACAATATAAAACTTGGGCCCGGCGGTATTCGTGAGGTCGAGTTTATTGCCCAGACCTTGCAGCTTATTCGCGGTGGTCGCGACACCCATCTGCAAACTCAGTCTCTGTATCAGGCATTACAAGTTCTCGCGGCAGAGCAGATAATGACTCATGCCGAGCAGCAGATACTGTGGCAGGCCTATGAATTTTTGCGCAATACAGAGCATGCACTGCAGGGCATTGCCGACAAGCAGACCCAGGAACTGCCGCGAGATGAACTGGGCCAGCAGCGAGTGGCAGTGCTGTTGGGGTTTGCCACCTGGAGCGATTTTTATGGGCAGCTGCAAACGCATCGAGACCATGTGCGCAGCAGTTTCAGTGCCATTATTTCGGATCAGCAGTCGCAGACAGCACAGGCTTGCGACGATGAGCAGAGTATCTGGCAACAGGATACCAATGCAGAGGCTATCCGGCAGCACTTGCAGGAACAGGGTTATCAGCAGCCGCAGGCAGTGGCGGAGCAGCTGGCAAGTTTTTATCAGAGCAGATCGGTGCAGAACCTCGATGCCCTGCCGCGCAATCGTCTCGAAGCGCTGTTACCCAAGCTTATTGCTGCCTGTGCCGATCGCTCTGATAACAGTCTGACTCTGGGCAGAACGCTGGGCTTGATTCAGGGGGTGCTGCGACGCAGCGCCTATCTGGCATTACTGGTTGAAAACCCCCAAGCACTCGAGCAGCTCGCGGTTCTCTGTGAGAGCAGCAGTTGGATTGCCGAGGAGCTAGCGGCCTATCCCGCGCTGCTAGACGAACTGCTAGATCCGCGTTCGCTGTATACCGCACCTGACAAACAGGTGCTGCGCGATCAGTTGCGCCAGCAAACCCTGCGTATACCAGATGAAGATCAAGAGCAGCAGATGGAAGCGATTCGCTATTTTTGCCGCTCCTATACTCTGCGTGTTGCTGCCTGTGAGGTAATGGATGTATTGCCGCTTATGCAGGTCAGCGATTATCTGACATGGCTTGCAGAGGTGGTGGTTGAGCACGTGGTCAATATTGCCTGGCAGCAGTTAGTGGCCAGCTATGGTCAGCCGCAGATATCGAGAGCCAGCGAGCGTGACAAACAGAGCCAAACGCCGGGCTTTATTGTGGTCGCCTACGGCAAGATGGGTGGCATTGAGATGGGCTATAAGTCCGATCTCGATCTGGTGTTCTTACATAGCGCCGAAGCCAACCAGGTGACTGATGGCTTAAGCAGTATCGATAACAACACCTTTTTTATGCGACTGGGTCAGCGCATTATTCATATTTTATCGACACCAACGCATTCTGGCAGAGCCTACGAAATTGATATGCGTCTTCGGCCCTCCGGTAATTCAGGTATGTTGGTGTCCTCCTTGGTCGGTTTTGAAAAGTACCAGCACAGCGATGCCTGGACCTGGGAGCATCAGGCGCTGGTGCGCTCGAGAGTTGTTGCCGGTGACGCAGATCTGGCCGTCGACTTTGCTAAAGTCAGAGATGCGGTTCTCACGGGGGTGAGAGATACGCAATCTCTGGGCACGGAAGTAAGACAAATGCGTGAGAAAATGCGTAAACACCAAGATCAGAGCACTAAAGATGGCAAATTGTCACTCAAGCATGGCTCTGGAGGTATCGTCGATATTGAATTTATGGTTCAATTTGCAGTCTTGGCTTGGTCACATGACCATCCCTCGCTTACTCGCTGGAGCGATACTATCCGCATTATAGAGTCATTGTCTCAATGTGGTTTGTTAGCAGAACAACAAGCGCTCCAGTTGATAGACGCCTACAAGAGATTCCGCACCGCAGGGCATCGTTTACAGCTGCACAACCAGCTGGCGGAAGTAGCTGTGTCAGAGTTTGTTGAGGAGAGGGAGATGGTGGTGACTCAGTGGCACAGTTTATTTGGCAATAATTAATTAAAAAGAGGAATTAGGTCGATGTCATTTTCAGACCGCGATGGTTTTATTTGGATGGACGGCAAGTTAATTGATTGGCGCGATGCGCAAATTCATTTTCTCACCTCATCTCTGCACTACGGCAACGGGGTTTTTGAAGGCATTCGCGCCTATGAAACCGAGATTGCAGGAACCTGTATCTTTCGTCTGGAAGACCATATTAAACGACTGTTTAATTCGGCAAAAATTTTGCACATGGAGTTGCCTTTTAGCCAGCAGGAAATCTGTGATGCGCATCGCGAAGTCGTGCGCAGTAATAATCTTGAAGCCGCTTACATCCGCCCGCTAGTATTTTTAGGCTCTGAAGGTATGGGGCTACGCGCTGAGGGCCTTAAGATTCATGTGGGTATCGCCGCATGGGACTGGCCCTCTTACATGTCGCCCGAAACTCTGGAGACGGGCCTCAAGGTACGCACTTCCTCCTACACCAGACACCATGTCAACATTACAATGGTAAAGGCCAAGGCCAGCGGTAACTACATCAACTCAATGTTGGCTCTGCGTGAAGCGCTGGACTCTGGATGTGACGAAGCTATCATGCTCGACCCGGAGGGCTATGTTGCCGAGGGCAGTGCAGAAAACTTCTTTATGGTTCGCGATGGTGTGATCTATACGCCCGACTTAACCTCCTGTCTCGATGGGCTGACCCGCGACACAGTGTTTAAATTGGCGGCCGACCATGGCATTGAAGTGCGTGAAAAGCGTATCTCTCGCGATGAGGTTTATATTTGTGACGAGGCATTTTTCACCGGTACTGCGGCAGAGATTGTCCCTATCCGTGAATATGACAGTCGCATTATTGGCTCAGGTAAACGTGGACCCATTGCGACAGCATTACAGGCCGCTTATTTTGACCTTGTGCGAGGCAAGAATGCCAAGTATCAAAACTGGTTGGCACCGGTTGCCGAATAGGCAGCCTGAGTTAAAGCGCGACTTTTGATAAAAATAGTCTAGTCAAACGGAATTAAAGTTATGGCGATTTCTACCGCTAACGAAATTGTAAATGTGCTGTGCATGAAGTGGGGCACCAAATATTCCGGTGACTATGTGAATACTCTTTATTCCATGGTCGCGCGCAATATGAGTAGAGAGTTTCGTTTTATCTGTTTGACCGAAGATGGATCTGGCTTGCATGACAACGTCGAAGTATTTCCTCTGCCCGAACTGTCGGTTGATCTTGGTGGGCCGGAGCGCGGCTGGAACAAGCTCGCGGTATTTGCAGAGACCTTGTACGACCTTAAAGGCAAGGTTTTATGCTTGGATCTCGATCTGATTATTACCGGAAGTCTGGATGATCTATTTGATTATCCAGGTGAGGTCATGATTATTAAAGACTGGATTAAAAAAGATGGTACCGGCAATTCATCGGTATACCGTTTCGAAGTCGGTGCTCATCCGTATGTGCTAGCGGAGTTTGAGCAATCGTTTGCACAGATTAAAAAAGTCCATCGCAACGAACAGGAATATCTGTCGGCGGCGCTGATGGCAAAAAATGCGCTGGTCTATTGGCCCGATCATTGGTGTCGCAGTTTTAAGCGTCACTGCATAAAACCATTTTCATTTTTTATAGCCAGAGAAACTGAAATGCCAGCAGATACCCGTGTACTTGTATTTCATGGTAAGCCCGATCCCCATGAAGCAATTGCCGGTGTCAGCGGTAAATGGTATCGACACTTCAAGCCTGCGACCTGGGTTGCAGAGCACTGGCATTGATCAGTGCCGAGGAGATTCAGTTGAGCCGGTCAGATAACGTCAAGCAGGTAATCTGTATTAATTGGGGAACCAAGTATGGTCCCAACTATATCAATCGACTGTACGGTATGGTCGCGCGCAATATCACGCCACCATTTACCCTGACTTGCTTTACAGATCATCCAGATGGCATTCGTTCAGAGGTCAATGCAGTACCGCTGCCTGAGTTAGACTTCGAACTGCCCGTCACCAAAAAAGGTATCTGGCCCAAGTGTCGGCTGTGGAATGAGAAGCTTGCAGATTTAACCGGCCCAGTACTGTTTTTAGATTTAGATATCGTGGTGACCGGCAGCCTGGATAGCTTTTTCGACTATGGCGATCCAGAAGATGTGATTCTTGCCCGCAATCCAAGTAATCCATTAGAGCGCTTGGGTCAAACATCGGTTTATCGTTT
Organism: Porticoccaceae bacterium; assembly: GCA_029242085.1. Classification (GTDB taxonomy): domain Bacteria; phylum Pseudomonadota; class Gammaproteobacteria; order Pseudomonadales; family Porticoccaceae; genus HTCC2207. The sequence goes on along the minus strand of JAQWUP010000002.1, from coordinate 36,076 downwards.
TCCTGTTGGAAAGTTGCTGCCTCTGTTAGAGCGCTTTGCCAAATCGCCACTGGAAATTGCTGAGCAGTATAAGTATGAACAGCGCTACGTAACCAATAATGCGCCGGGCGGTATTAAGTTCTGGCCAAAATCGTCGGTTCTGCACTTCCGTCAAAAATGTCGGCGCAGTTTTCCGTTTAATTACTTTAAGATTCCCAAGCTGCATAAGGACGCCAAGATAGTCATATTCCCTGGCGATCTCAATCCGCAAGATGCTATTGATGGCCGCTATCATGAGAATGAGGCGGTTATGTCTCCCGGGGAGCATCTGCTAGCTGGTCTTCGTGGCGAGCGACCCAGATCATTGGCGGCCCATCTCAGGCATTTTATTTTACCCACGCCATGGGTCGAGCATTTCTGGAAAGAATAATTATCCACTAAAGCTTACTGCATAGGGTAATTATACTTTTCAAAATCCTGCTGATAGATTTGATTGAGGATGCTGAGCATATTTTTGTTCATCGGCTGTATCTTACCTATCGCTTTCGTACTGTTAGCGCGTTGCCCATAATCGAACCCAGTTTCATTAGAAAATTGTTGGATACCTTGCGCCTCATCCATTTTAAATATTTTCAGGGATTCGGCATTGATATTTAGGTTGGCTAAATGCCAATATTTCGGATGATTGAGTACCCAATGTTGAGGCTGGATATGCTCATCCAAATGATAGCAGTCAGCCAATAGCTCGATAAATCTTTCAAATGAAGTGTTGATCAAGGTCTGTTTAATTTCTTCATCAGTACTATTTTTAACTGAGAGTCCGAGTGCAGGAAAAAATACGCGCTGTGGCTTTTCCCATTTGAAGGGGTTGCTCAGATCGGCTCGCTGCGGAATTAGCTGAAACTTATCGCGATAAAATGAGGCCGCTTTTTGGTAGGGGTCACGAACAACTAAATATACCGATGGGTTTGCGCATTTAATATTGAAGTAGGCGTGATAGCGTTTAATTTTAGTGAAATGAGATGTTTTCTTAAAGGAAGAGAACATCACTTTAAAATTAGTAATCACTAATTTATTTTCATTTTTGATTTTGAAAAACGGCATCATGATCCCTTACGGATTCTTATTATTCAATTAACATATTTTTATTAATCAGACCGGGATGATAATACTGCATTAAACTATACATAAACATATAAGTATAGTTGTGATGACAACAAAGTTAATCTGTTATTCAGCCATAGACTTTGATAACTTACAGCCCGCATAGAGAACGTAATTAATTTTCAGATTTTGAGATCAGTGATTTTGAGCCGATTTATTTACAGCATGATATTTTATCTGCTGACACCCATTATCTTGTTGCGCTTGCTTTATCGCTCAACAAGGGCACCGGCCTATCGGCAGCGCTGGGCTGAGCGTTTTGGTTTTTCAGCTTGCGCCCCATCGAGCGGAAACATTATTTGGCTACATGCAGTCTCTGTGGGTGAGACGCTGGCTGCAGTGCCATTAGTAAAGGCGCTTCAGGCCAAATATCCACAGTATCGGCTCCTTGTTACCTGCATGACCCCAACAGGCTCTGATCGTATTAAATCAGCCTTTGGCGATTCCGTTGATCACTGCTATGCCCCATACGATACGCTGGATGCTGTGGCACGGTTCCTAGCACGGGTAAATCCCAAGCTGCTGATTATTATGGAAACTGAGCTGTGGCCGAATACTATTGCCGCCTGTCAGCGTCGCAATATCCCAGTGATCTTGGCCAATGGGCGCCTATCTGCTCGTTCGGCTAAGGCTTACCAGCGTATCAGATCATTGGCGCAACCAATGCTGTCGAGTTTGTCAGCAGTAGCTGCTCAGCACCGAGACGATGGCGCGCGTTTTGTCGACCTGGGTCTGCCAGAGGCAGCGATGCAGGTAACCGGTAATATTAAATTTGATTTAAGTCTGGATCAGGCTGTTCAGACAAAAGCTGCGGAGCTGTCTGAACAATGGTCTGGTCAGGGTAAGCGACTGGTATTTTTAGCTGCCAGCACTCATCGCGGTGAAGACGAGATTATTATTGATGCCTTTAATCAAATTAGACAACAGATAGATCAGGCCCTGTTGGTTCTAGTGCCAAGACACCCCGAGCGGTTTAATCAGGTGGCAGAGCTGTGCAAGACAGCTGGCTTTAATTTGGCCAGACGCAGTCAATCGGATCAGGTGGGCGGTGTAGATATTTTGCTGGGTGACAGCATGGGCGAATTAATGGCTTTCTATGGTGCCTGCGATATTGCTTTTGTCGGTGGCAGTTTGGTGGCAAATGGCGGGCATAATATGATTGAGCCAGCGGCCTGGGGAGTGCCAGTATTAACTGGGCCACATCTGTTTAATTTTACCGAGGCCTCGCAGCTTTTGATAGACGGCGGTGCCATGCAGGTAGCCAACAATGCCAAGCAACTAGCCGAGCAATCTATAGCACTGTTTGAGAGCCAGGAGCGACGGGAGAAGATGGGAAATCAAGCGCGCCTTATAGCCGAAGCCAATCGCGGCGCGCTGGATAATCTAGTGGCAGTGATAGACCGATTTATCGAGCAATAGACAGTTGCGGGTCCAACCAGCCGTTGAGCTGATACACATCATCTGGCGAGAGTTGTCCCGCCACTTCCTTTAGGCGCATCATCGACAAGATATAGTCATAGCGAGCATTGGCATAGTTGCGCCGCGCCTGATACACAGAGCGCTGAGCGACCAGTACATCAACAATATTTCTGGTTCCCACCTCATAGCCAGCCTGGGTCGCCTGCAGAGCGCTGTCGGCAGAAGTAATCGACTGCTTGCGCGCCTTGACCCGCGCTGTGTTTGTTACCACTCGCTGGTGCAACGAGCGAGAGGCCTGAATAACATTGCGCTTGGTCGCGGTATAGCTTTCATTAGAGGCAATCGAGCGCTGCTTGGCCTGACGGCTCTGAGCGTCCACTGAGCCCCCCATCCAGATTGGCATGGTTACCGAGACAACAAACGAATGGCCGTCCTGCTGAGACTCAAAGGGCGATGTGTATCTGGTGCCGTCACCATCAGACTCAAAATAGGTGGCGCTACCCGTGATCTTGGGCAAGCGCGCCGCAGCGGCAGCCTTGGCTTGATTGTAGGCAGCGTCTTTACCCAGTTCAGCAACCTTTAGCTGGAAGTTATTGCCAATCGCAAAATCGACCCATTCCTGATTACTCAGTGGCTCGGGATTGGTGGCCATAAACTTATCAGTGAGGCCCGCCAATACCTGATGGTTTTGGCCGGTCAGCACCTGTAGGCCCTCAAACGCAATATTCAGTGATCCCCGAGCCTCCAGGCTATTAACTGCGGCATCATCAAATACAGCCTGAGCTTCATGAACATCGGTCACCGGGAGCAGGCCTACCTCAAAGCGTTCGCGAGTCTGCTCAAGCTGGCGTTCAATCGCTCGCTCTTCGGCGCTGCGAGTTTGCAGGTTGTCGTAGGCGCGCAAAACAGTGAAGTAGGCTTCACTAACGCGAATAATCAGCGACTGTTGCTCAGCGGCAAACTGGGCCTGAGCGCTCTCTCCCAGTGCCTTGCCACTTTTAAAACTATACCAAGAGGGCATATCAAAGAAAGCCTGTTCCAGCGACACCCCATAGGACGTTTCATCGCTGTCAATCAGACCTGTGGCGCCAGAGTTCACGGCTGTGCCATTGATAATAATCACCGACCTCGAGTCGTCATTGATCTCCGATGTTGTATAGTCACCGGACAGCGCCAGCTGCGGCAGTAGAGCGCCGCGAGCTATGTTCTTGGTTTCACGATCGGCATTGCGGCTGGCCCGAGCTGCACTCAGTACCGGGTCATTGCGCAGGGCAGACTCATAGATGTCATTCAGGGTATCAGCAGTGCTGATCTGAGCAGCGACTAAGGTCGTACAAATCGCGAATATTCCTTGTTTGATGATGTGCATACGATCTCCAATAATAGTGCCGCTAAGTCTAGCAGAGTTGAGTAACTTAGTAATACGCATCAGCTGACTAATTCGTTTACCCCATGGTAGGCGGAGGCTCCTTTAAAACCGTTCTCGCAGGGACCTTAGATATGATTAAACAGCATCGTTTTGGCGCCGACGATTACCGCGTTGAAGCAAAAGAAACCGTCTTCCAAGGGTTTTTCCGCATTACAAGGATGCTGGTACGTCATCGCCTTTTTGGTGGTGGCTGGAGTGCGCCACTAAAGCGCGAACTATTTCAGCGCGGTGATGCCGTGGGTGTATTGCTCTATGACCCCAGACACCACCTTGTAGGTCTGGTAGAACAGTTTCGTATCGGTGCCATGCGGGATCAGTTTGGTCCCTGGCAGTATGAGGTAGTTGCCGGGATGATCGGGCCTCAGGAGTCTCCAGCAGAGGTCGCGACGAGAGAATGTCAGGAGGAAGCTGGGATCGAGGTGGAAAATCTGATTCCTATCTGTAACTACCTGGTCAGTGCAGGCGGCAGCGATGAAAAAATGCATATGTATTGTGCACTCGTTGACCTCAAGGATCGCGAGGGAGTCTTTGGTCTCGAGACTGAGGGTGAAGATATTCTGTTGCAGGTTTGGCCCTATGATGAGGTCATGGAGGCGCAATCTGAAGGCCTACTAAACAGCGCAGCTGTCACTGTAGCGCTGCTGTGGCTGCAGTTGAATAGCCAAAAATTGCGCAACAGGCCCTGAATTAAGAGCTAAGATAAGGGTAGTCCATTACAATAGTTACTTCGATCAGCAACAGGAAACAGAGAATTGTCAGTATTCGAGACCCGCAGACGGCAGCTGGATTTAATGCGCTTACATGAGGAATGTGAGCGCAATTATCGGCGTCTGCAGCAGGTTATGCCAGATTCAAAGCGACAGGCCGCGGCGACCAAAATCCAGTATCAGGATCAGCCTAGCAGCGGCATGCTGATAGAGGTCATCGAAGTCACAAAATACACCAGCACCCTGCTTATTGTGGCTGACAAAGCGGGTCCCCAATGGTTGCCTGAAATTGAGATAAAAGTTCGCGTGTACCGCGATGCACGCATGGCAGAAGTGATTGAATGGTGCAGTGACAGGACTATTCCCTGGGCGCTATCTGAACATAAGGGGATGCAGGCGCGGGACGAAAAGTGGCAGTGGAATATGTTTTTAAGCGAACTGCTGTCCCATGGATTGCGTCACGGCATAACGGAACTGGAAACCTAATTGGCAATGACGGTTGTGCGTCTCACACAGATTACAGATCTCCACCTTGGACCCGACAGCGGCTCAAAGTTGGGCGGCGTGCGCACATTAGAAAGTTTTCAATCGGTACTGCGCGCTGTCGAACAGGATGGTCGCGGCACCGACCTGTTGCTACTGACTGGAGATCTGGCTGCCGACTCTGAGCCGCAAGCCTACCAGTTGCTCAACCGCATCCTGGGAGAACAGAGTAAGCAGGCGATCTGGTTGCCTGGCAATCATGATGACGCTGATACTATGGCTGCGAATCTGGTCGACTACCCGCAGGTACAGAGTCATAACATGGGCGACTGGGCGATACTCACCCTGGATAGCTCGCAGCCACATAAGCCTGGGGGCCATATTTCCGATAAGCAGTTAGCACAGGTCGAGCAGGGCTTAGAGCGGCTGCAGGATAAGTTTGTACTACTGGCCATGCACCACAGTCCGGTTGATGTAGGCTGTGCCTGGTTGGATCTGCAGCAGATCGATAATCAGCATCAGTTACATCTGCTGCTGCTCGCCCATGGTAATGTCAAAGCGGTTATTACTGGCCATGTGCATCAGCAGTTCGATGGCAGTTGGGGCGAACTGCCAATTTATTCTGCACCGTCGAGCTGTGTTCAATTTAAGCAATACAGCGATGACTTCGCACTGTCGGATCAGCCTCCAGGTTACCGTTGGCTCGATCTCTACCCTGAGGGCAGGGTCAAAACAGGTGTTAAATTTCTACAGGATTTTAATCAGGTCCCCGACCTTGATTGCTCGAACTATTAGCGGCTGACAAGCCACCATTCTTGGCTATAATGGAGCCTGACTTTCAGGTTAGCTCAGTATGCCAACACTGCTATATTTACATGGGTTTAACAGCTCACCGCAATCTAAAAAGGCACAGCAGACTCAGTTATGGTTCGCGCGCAACGCCCCTGAAATAACGTTTATCTGTCCACCGCTGTCGCCCTTTGCCAATAATGCCATGGCGACACTCAGGACAATAATAGAAGACCGAGCCGAGCCGCCCATATATTTGGTGGGCAGTTCAATGGGCGGTTTTTTTGCCACCTGTTTAATTGAGTGTTACAACCTGCGCGGCGTATTGATTAATCCAGCGGTCAGTCCGGGTCGAGGCCTTCATGGTTGGCTCGGTGAAAATGCTAATTATATGACTGGCGAGAAATGGATTTTTGAGCCCTGTCATATCGATCAATACCTAGACTTGGATCCACCGAATTTGGCCAACAAAAATAATTACCATGTGCTATTGCAAAGTGGTGACGAGGTGCTTGATTATCGCGAAGCACAGATACGCTATCAGGGAAGTAGTATTGTCGTCGAAGAGGGTGGCGATCACAGTTTTATAAATTACGAGCAGCACCTGGCGGATATCCACCAGTTTCTGACTTCAACCAGTCATAACCAAATTGAAAGCTAAGAGCGAATGAGTAATTACAACGCAAAAGATATTGAAGTTTTAACAGGCTTGGATCCGGTACGTAAACGGCCGGGTATGTACACTGACACCAGTCGTCCCAATCACCTGGCCCAGGAAGTGATCGATAACAGTGTCGATGAAGCACTCGCTGGCCATGCCAAGCGAGTTGAAGTCAGTCTGCACAAAGATGGCTCGCTATCAGTCTGTGATGATGGCCGCGGTATGCCCGTAGATATCCATCCCGAACAGGGCCTTCCCGGAGTCGAAGTAATTCTCTCTACCCTGCATGCTGGTGGTAAGTTCTCCAACGACAACTACCAGTTCTCCGGCGGTTTGCACGGCGTTGGTGTGTCGGTGGTCAATGCGCTATCGACCAAGCTGGATGTGGTTGTAAAGCGTGACGGCAATGTTCATCAGATTGTTTTTGCCGGCGGCGAAAAGACTTCTGACCTGCAGGTAATCGACAGCTGCGGACAACGCAATACAGGCACTATTTTGCGCTTTTGGCCCGATCCCAGCTACTTTGACTCGGTAAAGTTCTCGGTCAGCAGACTGCGCCATGTGCTGCGCGCCAAAGCAGTACTCTGCGGCGGCTTAACCGTTGGCTTTTACAATGAAAATACCAATGAAAATGAAGAGTGGTATTACGAGGACGGCTTAAAAGATTACTTGGCCGGTGCACTGCACGGTTGGGAAGTTCTGCCATCAGAGCCTTTTATCGGCACCTTTGCCTCTTCCAATGAAGCGGTCGACTGGGCTGTGCAGTGGATGCCCGAAGGCGGCGAACTGGTGCAGGAGAGTTATGTAAACCTGATTCCAACCCCGCAGGGCGGCACCCATGCCAATGGACTGCGCAGTGGGCTTTTAGATGCCATGCGCGAGTTCTGTGAATTTAGAAATCTGCTGCCGCGAGGTATTAAATTAACCCCGGATGATATTTGGGATCGCTGTAGTTTTGTGTTGTCTTGCAAGCTGGCCGATCCGCAGTTTTCCGGTCAGACCAAAGATCGACTCTCATCGCGAGAAGTGGCTGCCTTTGTCTCAGGTGTGGTTAAAGACTCCTTTAGCCTGTGGCTAAACCAGCATACTGAAGAGGCCGAGAAACTTGCCGAGCTGTGTATCTTTGCCGCCCAGCGCCGAATGCGCGCGAGCAAAAAAGTGGTGCGTAAAAAGGTTACTCAGGGTCCGGCCTTACCGGGTAAGTTGGCCGACTGTTCCAGTGGCGAGCCAGAGCAGTGCGAAATATTTTTAGTCGAGGGTGATTCGGCTGGCGGTTCTGCCAAGCAGGCACGCAACCGAGAGAATCAGGCGATTATGCCTCTGCGAGGTAAGATTCTTAATACCTGGGAAGTCGATTCTCAAGAGATTCTCGGCTCTCAGGAAGTTCACGATATCTCCGTTGCTCTGGGCGTAGACCCGGCGCTCGAAGATGTCGATTCACTGCGCTATCACAAGATCTGTATTCTCGCCGATGCTGACTCCGATGGTCTGCATATTGCGACACTGCTCTGTGCGCTGTTTGTTCGTCACTTCCGCCCACTGGTTGCTCAGGGTCATGTTTATGTCGCCATGCCGCCACTGTTTAGAATCGACGTTGGCAAAGATGTCTACTACGCGCTCGACGATGCTGAGCGCCAGGGAATTCTCGATCGTATTCAGGCCGAGGGTAAGCGCGGCAAGGTCAATGTGCAGCGTTTTAAAGGGTTGGGTGAGATGAACCCGCTGCAGCTGCGAGAGACCACCATGGATCCGGATACTCGACGACTGGTTCAGCTAACCCTTGAACCCGGTGATGACACCAACAGCATTATGGATATGTTACTGGCCAAAAAGCGCGCCTCAGATCGACGCGCCTGGCTGGAAAACAAAGGCAATTTAGCCGACAACCTTTAAACCGTATTGACCACAGGAAAAACGATGAACGATATCGTAACCTTTAATGATCAGGGCGTTGAGAGCAGACCTCTCAGCGACTATGCAGAGCAGGCCTATCTGGATTACTCCATGTATGTCATTCTCGATCGCGCACTGCCGCATATTGGTGATGGCCTCAAGCCGGTGCAGCGACGCATTGTCTATGCCATGAGTGAGCTGGGTCTAAAAGCCAGCGCCAAATACAAGAAGTCTGCGCGAACCGTAGGTGATGTGATCGGTAAGTTCCACCCTCATGGTGATAGTGCTGCCTACGAGGCCATGGTGTTGATGGCGCAGCCATTCTCCTATCGCTATCCACTGGTCGACGGTCAGGGTAACTGGGGTTCGGCAGATGATCCAAAATCCTTCGCCGCTATGCGTTACACCGAATCCAAGCTTTCCAAATACGCTGATGTTCTGCTCTCGGAACTGGGTCAGGGCACTGCCAATTGGCGCCCTAACTTTGATGCCACCATGGAAGAGCCAGAAATTCTGCCGGCCCGTGTACCCAATGTACTGCTTAACGGCACCACTGGTATTGCTGTGGGTATGGCAACCGATATTCCACCCCACAATCTCAATGAGGTGGTGAGTGCTTGCCTACATTTGCTAGATAGCCCCAAGGCGACAATCCCGGAGCTGATGGAGTTTATTAAAGCGCCGGATTTCGCCACAGAAGCGGAAATTATTACCAGCCAGGCGGATATTTTAAATACCTACGAGACCGGCCGCGGCTCGGTGAAAATGCGTGCTCTGTGGACCAAAGAAGACGGCGATATTATTGTTACCGCCCTGCCGTTTCAGGCATCTGGCTCGAAGGTTTTGGAGCAGATTGCCGCGCAGATGCGCAATAAAAAATTGCCTATGGTTGAAGACTTGCGCGATGAGTCAGACCATGAGAATCCAACCCGTCTGGTGATTACGCCGCGCTCTAATCGCGTTGATATAGAAGCGTTGATGGATCATCTGTTTGCGACTACAGACTTGGAGCGCAGCTACCGTATCAATATGAATATTATTGGTATCGATGGCCGTCCCTCGGTGATGAATCTGCGTCAGATTCTTAAAGAGTGGTTGAGTTTCCGTATCGATGTTACTCGTCGTCGTCTCGACTACAGATTGCAGAAGGTTGAAAAGCGTCTGCACCTGTTGGATGGTTTGTTAGTTGCGTTTTTGAATATCGATGAAGTGATTCACATTATCCGTACCGAAGATGAACCCAAGCCGGCTTTGATTGCTCGCTTTGGTCTTTCGGATACTCAGGCGGAATATATTCTCGACACAAAGTTGCGTCAGTTGGCGCGACTGGAAGAGTTTAAGATTCGCAGTGAGCAGGACGAGTTGGCGAAAGAAAAAGCTGAGTTGGAGCTGCTACTGGGTTCTGATGCGCGACTTAAGACGCTGGTTAAGAAAGAGCTTAAAGCTACGGCTGAAGAATATGGTGATGATCGCCGTTCACCATTGAATGAGCGTGGTGAAGCCCAGGCCTTTAATGAAAAAGATCTGCTGACGGCTGAGCCAATTACGGCTGTGCTGTCCGATAAAGGGTGGTTGCGTGCGGCCAAGGGCCATGAGATTGATCCGACAACGCTGAATTATAAATCCGGTGATAAGTTCCTCTCTGCAGCCCGTGGCCGCAGTAATCAGAATCTATTCTTACAGGATAGCGGTGGGCGTTTTTACGCGTTGGCCGGTCATACTCTGCCATCGGCTCGGGGTCAGGGTGAGCCGGCGACTGGTCGTCTCAATATAACCTCTGGGGCGCTGTTTACCGATGTGTTGATGGGTGCAGATGACCAGAAGGTGCTTTTGGGTACTGATGCGGGCTATGGTTTTGTCGGTAAGATTGGCGATCTGTTCACCAAGAATAAGGCCGGTAAGGCGGTGGTCTCTATTCCCAAGGGTGGCAGGATACTGAGCCCGAAAATGGTCAATGATGCCGGCTCTCTAATTGCGGCCGTAAGCAATGAGGGGCGAATGCTGGTATTTCCCATCGCCGACCTGCCAGAATTGGCGCGGGGTAAGGGTAATAAAATTCTTAATATACCCGGGTCACGCTTGCAGAGCCGTGAAGAATTTGTGATTGACTATGCTGTTATTCCTGCCGGCGAATCCCTTGTTGTGCACTCCGGAAAACGCTATCTGGTCATGAAGGCTGCAGATCTCGAACATTATCGTGGCGAGCGCGGCCGGCGCGGCCACAAGTTACCCAGAGGTTTTCAGAAAGTAGACAGATTGGATGTGCAGGGCAGTTGATAGAAAAATTTTATTATAAACCTGCTGTATGCAAAAGGGCTCAGTTTTTACTGGGCCCTTTTTTTTATCTATCGGTTTTCCGCTTAGAAAAACCTCCATTGTTGGACTACGCTTAACGAGAATACCTGTTTTCTGCAATATGACATCAGATACCATTTGAGCATTATAAAAGGAATTAACCATGGGTGAGAATTTAGAATTAATACAGGAGCTGGCACTGCTCTACGGCGTCAAAATATTAATGGCGCTAGTGATCTTTGTGATTGGTAAATGGCTAGTGAAAAAAATAGCCGGAATCATCGAAAAGACAATGAGTAAAAATAATGTCGACCCGGCTATCCGCAACTTTGTTGGCAGTCTGGTCTACTGGGCACTATTGATATTTGTCAGTATCACCGCACTGGGTCAACTGGGCATTCAGACCGCATCTTTTGTAGCCATTGTCGGTGCTGCAGGTCTTGCTGTGGGCCTGGCTCTACAGGGATCACTGGCAAATTTTGCCGCCGGAGTACTGATACTGATCTTTCGTCCATTTAGGGTGGGGGATTTTATCGAAATAGCCGGCGTCTCAGGGGTGGTCCAGAGTATTCAGATTTTCACTACAGAATTAAATTCACCCGACAATAAAAAAATAATTGTGCCAAACGGTGGTGTTATCAGTCGCAATATCACCAACTATTCGGCCAATGACACTCGCCGTGTCGACCTTATTTTCGGCGTGGGCTATGGCGATGATATAGATGCTGCCAAAGCGGTGCTTGAAAAGGTAGTTGCCGATAACGCTCAGGTACTCAGTGATCCTGCACCAACTATTGCAGTGGTGGAACTGGCTGATAGCAGTGTCAATATGGTTTGTCGGCCCTGGGTAAAGAGTGCAGATTACTGGGCTGCCTATTTTGAAATTACCGAAGCGGCAAAAAAGGCCTTGGACAATGCTGGCATTTCAATCCCGTTTCCGCAGAGAGATTTATATCTACACAATGTAGAAAATACAGCTGGAGAATTAACCAAATAGGAGAAATTGCTATGGGATTTTTATCATGGATATTATTGGGTTTACTGGCAGGCGTACTGGCTAAATACATTATGCCGGGTAAAGATGGCGGCGGGTTGGTGGTTACCGCATTGTTGGGTATCGCTGGTGCCTTTGTGGGCGGTTGGCTCGGTTCATTTGTCGGCCTTGGCAGCACCGGTGAGTTTAGCATTGGCAGTTTGATCACCGCTGTTGTTGGCGCGCTGGTACTGCTGTTTATTTATAACAAAGTGAAAAGCTAAGACCTATCCTGTTCACAATTGCCCCGGCAGTTGTGAACAGGATATTTCGATCAGGTAACGTTATTTACTTCCCAGTAGGTGAAAGCCTTTTAATAAATTTACGGCTTCATAAAGTTGGTTGTCACCGCTGAGGTCTTCAATAGTCGCGTTCTTGGAGTCCGCTGAGTCATTACTTTGTGCAGTCTCTAAATGTCCTTCGAGGTCAGCCTCTCGCGTTCTCTCACGGATCTTATAGGGGCGTATCTCCGCTCGCTCCACCACCATGTCCGGAACAATCCCTTCGGCCTGGATTGAGCGCCCATTGGGGGTGAAGTAACGGGCCGTAGTCAGCTTTACGGCACGGCCATCGCCAAGCGGGATCACCGTTTGTACAGAGCCTTTGCCAAAACTCTGGGTGCCAATAACAGCGGCGCGCTCGCGGTCCTGCAATGCGCCAGCAACAATTTCAGAGGCCGAGGCGCTGCCACCATTAATTAATACCACCACTGGCACGCCATCGAGAATATCTCCCGCCTGTGCTTCAAAACTCTGGTTGGCACTGGGCAGACGACCCTCAGTGTAGACGACAGTGCCGCCATCGATCAGCGCGCCGGCCATCTCGACAGATGCAGGCACCAGACCACCTGGATTATTGCGCAGATCGAGAACAACGCCCTTGAGCATTTTCTTATTATCGGCTTTAAGAGTTTCTATATTGTCGATAAAATCCGATCCGGAACTGCGCTGAAACTGTGACACGCGCACATAGCCATAACCGGGTTCCAGAAGGCGGCTGCGCACCGAACTTATCTGAATGGTATCGCGCACCACCTCAAACTCTAAGGGGCCATCCTGACCTTCGCGATAGACGGTTAACTTGATACTGGTGCCCTTCTCTCCACGCAGCTTATCAATGGCTTTCTGTACGCCCATGCCGCGTACTGGAGCATCATTCATTTCAACGATTAGATCACCGGCTTCTATACCCGCCTTGGCAGCGGGCGTGTCATCGATCGGTGAGATGACTTTAATTAAACCACTCTCTCCACCCAACTCGAGCCCAAGGCCACCATACTCGCCGGTGGAATTTTCTTGCAGGTCGCTATAGCGCTCTGTATTGAGATAGACGGAATGCGGATCCAGCTCTAACAACAGCCCGGCAATCGCATTATTCAATAACTCAGCATCAGTAACTTCCTCGACATAGCCGAGGCGAATCTGCTCGAATACCTGGGTAAACAGACGCAATTCACGCAGTGGTAAACGAGATTCTATGGAAGATGATTCAGCTGCAATGTCAGTGGCAGCTTCATCAGCGACTGATAACAATGGAAAAATAGCGCAGGTGAGGGACAGCCATGAAGCGAGTAACATTCTTGACATAAATAGGTTCCTTATTATTGCCCAATCTTCAGACTCTACTTGGAGTGTAAAAAGTCAGCTTGGTTGCACGCAGATGCAAACGATTACAGCGGTGATTCTCTAGCGTTTACCCAGCCAGGATTTTGGATCCGCCGGCTTACCCTGTTTGCGAATTTCAAAATACAGTGCTGGCTTTGAGAGACCGCCGGTATCGCCAGCGCGCGCTAAGGTCTCGCTGCTTTGCACCCAGTCACCAGTATCTTTTAGAAGCTCCTGATTATGTGCATACAGCGTCATATAACCATCGCCATGGTCGAGAATTATTAATAGACCAAAGCCGCGCAGATAGTTCGAAAATACTACCCGACCATTGTGCACGGCATTGACCGCGGCACCTGCCTTGGCACTGATTAACCAGCCCTCCCAGCGCAATTCGCCACTGCGCGGGCTGCCATAGCTATGCGCGACTCTCCCTTTTAGTGGCCACTTGAGTTTGCCTTTGCGCGAGACAAAAGGCTGATAGTTTTTCGGCAGTTTCATATCTGTAACTGCCTCCTCTACCGCACTCAGTATTTCTTCAAGCTTGCCGCGCTCTTTTTGCAAACTGCCAAGTTTCTTTTTATCGGTGCGCAGTGATGCCTGCAATGCACTGAGGGTACCAGAGCGTTTTGCAACCCGGCCGCGCAATTTTTCCTGCCCAGTTTCCAGCGCTGCACGTGACTTGGTCAGTTCTAATTTCTGGCGATTAATATCCTCGATCACCTCGGATAACTTATTCACATCTGCCATATAGCGCTGAATTTTTTCAGTACGCGCCTGCAGGAAATAACCGTAGTATTTAAATACTCTGGCAATCTTCTGTGGGTCCTCTTGGTTGAGCAATAATTTGATTGGCTCTTGATTGCCGAGTTTATAGGCAGCGGAGATCTGATCGACAATGGCGCCGCTTTGCAACGCTATGTCATTTTGTAATTCGGTCTCCTGCTGGCTGAGGCCAGTTAATTTATTCTCAACCCCAGTAATCTTTTTGCGCAGTTGACGTAGATTACGATTGATTTGACTGGCTTCAATTTCGACTTTTTTGAGTTCGCTCTGTAGGCTGTCTTTCTCCTTGTCGCTAGCAATGAGTTTTTTTTCAAGGCTGGTAATCGAGCGTTTGAGATCGTCAAGGCGCGCCTGCTGTTTATCATCTGCAACGCTGAGGCTGCTAAGGGATAGCATCATAGCTGTGGCTAAAACAGAGGCTATCCCTTGGCTTTTCATTATGAAACTAGCGATTGACCAGTCATTTCGGCTGGCTGCGCCAGACCCATCAGGTCGAGCATGGTGGGGGCAATATCAGCGAGTGAGCCGCCACTTTGCTGCAGCGAGAGATGTCTTGGACCCGCATAAACCAGAGGTACCGGCAATGTGGTGTGCTGAGTATGCGGCTGGTCGTTAGCCTCATCAAACATCTTTTCTACATTGCCATGATCGGCGGTAATCAACATTTCGCCACCGACTTTTTCCAATGCGTCGAGTATTTGACGGAGACTGTCGTCCACCGCTTCAACCGCTTTTATTGAGGCTTCGAAATTGCCGGTATGGCCGACCTGATCGCAGTTGGCATAGTTGCAGATGATGCTATCAAATTTACCTGAACCAATGGCTTCGATTAATTTTTCGGTAACCTCTGGCGCACTCATTTCTGGTTTTGCATCGTAGGTCGCAACATCGGGAGACGGAATTAATATGCGCTCTTCCCCGCTGTAGAGAGACTCGCGGCCACCACTAAAGAAAAAAGTGACATGGGCATATTTTTCAGTTTCGGCAATACGCAGCTGTTGTTTGTTTTGCGCGGCCAGGTATTCGCCCAGTGAATTGACCAGGTTTTCTGGCGGATAGGCACAGGGCACATCAATATTGGCTTCGTATTCTGTGGTCATAACAAAGGTCGATAATTTAGCGACCACATGGCGCTCGAAACCATCGAAATGTTCATCGACCAGTGCATGGGTGATCTCGCGAGCGCGGTCCGGTCTGAAATTCATGGAGATAACGGCATCACCCTCTTCGATTTTGACAGCGGTTTCCCCCTCGCCAACGATGCTAGTGGCGGCGACAAATTCATCATTCTCGTCGCGGGCATATGCGGCCTCCAGTGCGCTCATAGGATCAGTCGCAGTAAAAGGTGCCTCACCCTCAGTCATTAGTCGATAGGCCTGCTCGACACGGTCCCAGCGATTGTCACGGTCCATGGAGTAAAAGCGACCGATCAGAGACGCAATTTTAGCGACACCAAGTTTTTCACACAGCGCCTGAGTTTTTTGCAGTGATGGCATTGCACTGCGCGGCGGGCAGTCGCGGCCGTCCAGTGAAGCGTGCAGATAGACCTTGCTGGCACCGCGCCCAGCCGCCAGCTCGAGCATGGCATTGATATGATCTTCGTGACTGTGTACGCCACCGGGCGATAGCAGCCCCATAATATGCACGGCCTTACCGTTGGCCACGGCTTTGTCGATGGCGTCACAGAACACCGGGTTGGTGAAGAAGTCACCTTCGGCAATCGCTTTATTGATACGGGTAAAGTTTTGGTAAACCACGCGCCCAGCACCCAATGTCATATGGCCAACTTCTGAGTTGCCCATTTGCCCGGCGGGGAGACCGACTTCAAGACCAGAGGTGTGAATCAGCGTTTTCGGATTATTGGTCCAGAGTTTTCCCCATGTGGGTGCATCGGCTTTGGCAACGGCATTATATTTGTTGTCGTCGCTGTAGCCGAAGCCATCAAGAATAAGCAGTACTAAAGGTTTGCGTTGATCGGTCATGGGTTATCTAAGATCCTGATTGTAAGTTGATGATTCTAAAGACAACTGGCCTCTGGTGCTATTGATTTTCCAATAGCTCCCAGCGTGCATAGGACTCGGCAAGTTGTTTCTGTGCACTGGCCAGCTGGTTTTCGATAGCTTCGGTAGTCGATCTGTCGCTTTGATAGAAGCCGGGTTGGCTGATTAACTCAGAGGTCGCACTGATCTGAGTTTCCAGCTGTTCTATCTGTGCCGGCAAGCCGTCGAGCTCGCGCTGATCTTTGTAGCTTAACTTTTTGCTGGCAGTGGTACTTTTAGTTTGTGCCTTGGGTGTGGCAACTTTAACCGCCTGCTCGGTCTTGCGTTGACGCAACCAGTCGTCGTATCCGCCAATATACTGTTCAATGGTGCCAGATCCATCAAATACCAATGTGCTGGTGACCACATTGTTTAGAAAGGCGCGATCGTGACTCACCAGAATTACTGTGCCCTTATAATCTATGAGCAGTTCTTCGAGTAGATCCAAAGTATCGATATCGAGATCATTGGTCGGTTCATCGAGCACCAGAATATTCGACGGCTGAGTAAATAATTTGGCTAAAAGCAGGCGATTTCGCTCACCTCCAGATAGCGCCTTTACCGGCTGTCGGCATCGCTCTGGCGCAAACAGAAAGTCCTGCAGGTAACTGATCACATGGCGAGACTTACCGCCGATTTCGAGCATATCACGACCGCCAGAGACATTGTCCTGTACGGTTTTCTCTTCATCCAGAGCTGACCGGTACTGATCAAAATAAGCAATATTAAGGTTGGTGCCAGTCTTAATACTGCCCTGCTGCGGTGTTAGTTCACCGAGCAGTAATTTGATTAGCGTGGTTTTGCCCACACCGTTGCGGCCAATAAAGCCGACTTTGTCGCCGCGCTGTATCAGGGTAGAGAAGTTTTTTACCACCGCTTTACCATCGTCAAAGGCAAAGCTGACATTGGTCGCCTCGGCAACAATTTTGCCAGATTTTTCTGCCTGCTGAATATCCATGCGTGCAGTGCCCAGCTGATTGCGGCGGTCAGCACGCTCTCTGCGCATAGACTCGAGGGCTCGTACACGCCCTTCATTGCGAGTGCGTCGCGCCTTAATACCCTGTCTAATCCACACTTCTTCCTGCGAGAGGCGCTTGTCGAAGAGTGCATTTTGACGGTCTTCAATTTCTAGATTTTCTTCTTTACGCACCAGATAGGTACTGTAGTCACAGTTGTAGTCTTGTAACTTGCCGCGATCAATCTCAATAAATCGGTTGGCCAGATTATCCATAAAGCGCCGATCGTGACTGATAAATAATAATGAACCTTCCCACTTCAACAGAAACTGCTCAACCCATTGAATAGCTTCGATATCCAAATGGTTGGTAGGCTCGTCGAGAAGCAGCAGGTCTGGGTCGCAGACCAGTGCTCGAGCCAACAGTACCCGGCGCTTATAGCCGCCAGAGAGGCTGGAGATATCAACATCTGGGTCGAGCTCCATCTTGGTAATAATCGACTCGACCCGCTGGTTAATATCCCAGCCATTAACTCGATCAAGTTCAGCCTGACAGTCTTCATAGGCGTTCATTACCTTGGGGCTGGGATCTGTATTGAGCTGCTGAATAAGGTGGTGGAATGTTTTTACCAACGCGCCCTCGGCACCCATACCCTGTGCGACTACATCAAACACGCTACCGCTGGTTTCCTGTGGAACAGACTGCTCAAGCTGGGCCACTTTTACACCGCTGGCGCGCTTGATTAATCCCTCGTCCGGCGTAATCTGGCCGGTAATGATTTTCATCAGCGTCGATTTGCCCGCGCCATTTCGGCCAATCAGACAGACGCGCTCATTGGGTTCAATAACCAGATCCAGATGATCGATGAGCGGCGGTTGGCCATAGCTTAAAAAAACGTCTTGCATTGTTACCAGGGGCATTTATTGTCCTGCGCCAAATGGCTTGGTCATAAGAATTAATTTGGGTAGCAACGTCATTGAGCCCAACAGAGCTGCTGTCATCGCCAGACCAGTTAGCAGGCCGAAGTAAATCGACGGGATAAAGTTAGACAGTGCCAGAATTGAAAAGCCAATAATGATAGTCATGGCGGTATAGAACAGCGCCCGGCCAATACTGGCATGGGCGCGGTGCATAGAGGCAATGTAGTTGCCGTCGACTTTAAACTCACGCCTGAATCTGGTGATGTAATGAATCGCATGATCCACACCTATACCCACTGTAATGGCGGCAATGGTAATGGTCATCATATCCAGCGGGATACCGCTGATACCCATACCACCCAGTACAATTCCAGCGGCTAAAAAGTTAGGCAAGATCGCAATCACAGAAATTTTGGCCGAGCGGAACAGCACCAAAAACATCAGCATAATGCCTACAAATACTGCGCCTAGCGTGAGTATCTGCGAGCGATACAGGCTTTGCAGCATATTGTTATATAGCACCAGCAGGCCAGTAAATCGGATATCCTCTTGGGCGATGCCCACTTCATTGACGGCGTAGTCATTGATCTTCTTTAGCAGATCGGCACGCCGCAATTGACCACCGGTCTCCATGGCACGCAACTGAATGCGCGCTTCATCGCGATCTTCAAGTAGAAAGGGCGACACCATCTGCCGATAAATATCTGGACCCAGGCTCTTGCGCATAAAGGCAATTTCAAAGTCATTGAGCTTATGACCGCTGAGGTCACTGGCAACATCATAAATCTGTACCAGCGAGCTAACTTTGCCCACTTCAGGCTGGGCATCGATAAAGGCCTGTAACTTGGCCAGATCGGCAAGGCCAGTTGAAGAGAACCAGTAGGTATCTTTGAGTTCGTCTTCCCCAGAGGCGTCATCAAATGAAAGGTCATCGCCATAGCCGTCATCTTCGCCGTATTCGTCGGCATCATCATAGCCATATTCATCGTCGGCGCTATCTTCAAAGCTATCGACGTCGACGGCGGTAAAGGTTGGCGCCTGCAGAATGATATCCAGTGGTGTAGTGCCACCCATGGCCGTATCGATTATCTCCATGCCCTGATAGATTTCGGTATCAGCGCGGAAGTAATCAATAAAGCGGTTTTCGACTTCGAGGCGTGAAATGCCGTAGATAGAAAGCGCGGTCAGTGCGCCGGCCATAAACAGGACAAAGGCGCCATTGTGCTCTGTAAACTGTGCAAATCTGGTGGTTATAGCCGCGGAGTTATCATTGTCAGCGCTATTTTTGCCCTTGCCAAACAGCATCATGCCAGCCGGAATAACGATAAAGGCAACCACGAGCGCGAGACTGATACCCATGGTCATCATCCAGCCAAAGTCGATCACCGGGCGAATATTACTCACCACCAGTGACATAAAGGCAACGATGGTTGTCAGTACGGTGTAGAGGCAGGGCTTGGCCATAGAGACAACGGTTTCACTGACCAGCTGATGCTGACTGGCATCGGGCTGTTGCGCCTGCAATTCGCGGTAGCGCACAATCAGATGAATAGTCAGCGCCAGAGTAATAATCAGCAGCAGCGAGACAAAGTTTGAGGAGATCACCGTGAGGCGCCAATCAATCCAGCTCAGGAAGCCAAGAATGATCGTCAGACACAGGGCGCATGTAGCCAAGGGCAATACCACCCAGCGAATCTGGCGAAAAATAAGCGCCAATGTGGCGATAATAAACAGCAAAATGCCAGTGCCAAAAATCACCAGATCGCTCTTGATAAAGTCCACCATGTCCGCGGTGATCATATCTGGACCGCCGAGGAAGATGGTCGCGCGATCACGGTAGCCGCCGATAAGCGCTCGAACCTCAGCGACCCGCTGGTGGTCCTGCGCCGCCTTAGCGGTGCGATAGTTAAGAAAGTCCAAACTAACAGCATCCAGCTGAATCTGCTGCTCTGGGGTTAAACCCTGAGTGGCGCGAATCAGGCGCAGATCATCGCGCTCGGTGACCAGCTTTAAATAGGTCTCATCCAGCGCCAGCGTCGCCAGCAGTCCGGTAGTCTGGCCATCGGCACTGAGGATAACGTTTTTATAAATCGGACTATTGAGAAATTCCTGCTTGGCCAACTGCCGGTCAACACCCTCAGATAGCAGTGTATTGAGATCCTCTTTCAGATCAGCAACGCCAATTTTGGGGCTGTAGAGCAGGGGTACATCCAGCATCGACAGAATACCTTCGACACCGCTGATGGTTGTCAGGTCGTTACGCAGAGCAGCCATAGTGGCAAGATTGGCATCATCAAACAGGTCGCCGGATTTGGGGGAAAAGGTCACAATCAGGTAGTTGTCACTGCCGTAGCGTTGCACAACTTCGCGAAAGAAGTTGAGGTCGTCATCATGTTCCAGGGTCAGCGAGTCAGCAGAGGCATCCAGTTTAAAATTTGGCAAGCCCAGAGCCATGGCAATGGTCAGCGCAATGACCGCTAATAGCGAGGCCAGTGGATGACGGAGAACCGTCTTATTGTATAGTTCAAATAATGGTGAGCTCATGGTTATTATTTTCTCTGCGTGTTGGCGTTAAACAGGCCGCTATTATGCGGTTTTGCAGGGCAAGATTATAGGGCATCGCCGATTATTAGGTGATTGACTTGAGCGAGGTTATCGCGACCCTGACTGATGATTTAAAACTGTGACCTCGACAGAGATTTTTCCACTACAATTCGCTATCTCAATAACTTCCCAGTAAATATTATGAATGGCGTAATTCTCGACTGTGACAGCCTTGGCCCAGATTCCCTTGATCTCAGTCCTTTGCATAACCTTCCGATAAACTGGACTATCTATCCCCATTGTTTGGATCAGCAAGTCGCTGAACGCATTGCAGGCGCTGATATTGTACTGACTAATAAAGCGCTGGTTTCAGCCCTGGCTATTGCTCAGGCGCCGCGCCTAAAACTGATTGCGGTGATGGCTACCGGCACTAATCAGGTTGATCTCGAGGCCGCAACTACAGCGGGAATTGTGGTGAGCAATGCGATTGGTTATGGCACCGGGTCGGTGGTGCAGCATTGCTGGTCGCTGATTCTGGCCCTTACAACCAAGCTTGAGTCCTACCATCAGGCGGCTGTTGGCGGTCGCTGGCAGCAGAGTCGATTCTTCTGCTCTATGGATTTTCCGGTGCGCGAACTGGGTGGCAAGGTAATGGGTATTATTGGTGCCGGTGAACTGGGGCTGGGTGTTGCCAAAATTGCCGAGGCATTTGGTATGCAAGTGATCTTTGCCGAGCTGCCCGGACGGGCACATAATTCTGCGGTTGAGCGGGTGCCTTTTGATGGGTTTTTAGCCCGTGCCGATGTTATTAGTATTCACTGTCCTTTAACCGAAGACACTACCGATCTCATTGGCGAGGCGCAGTTTGCGCTGATGCAGAGCTCAACCCTTGTTATTAACAGCGCCCGCGGCGGCATTGTTAACGAAGCGGCATTGAAGCGGGCTCTGTGCAATGGAGATATCGCCGGTGCAGCAACCGATGTATTGACAGTGGAGCCACCGGTCGACGGCAATCTTTTACTGGACCCGGATATTCCGAATCTTATTATTACACCCCATAG
Organism: Porticoccaceae bacterium; assembly: GCA_029242085.1. Lineage (GTDB taxonomy): Bacteria > Pseudomonadota > Gammaproteobacteria > Pseudomonadales > Porticoccaceae > HTCC2207. Next base: position 14,314 of record JAQWUP010000002.1, on the reverse strand, counting down.
CGCCTGGGTCGCACAGGAAGCGCGACAGAGACTGATTGATCAGCTTGCGGATAACATTGGTGGCTTCCTCGATGGCAAGCCACGCAATCAGGTCAACTAAATCCCTGCCTCAGTCTCTCTATTCAGAGGCTGAAATCAGTCTTGAGCTTTTTAGCCGCGAGGATTTTTTTCAGTTTAGGGTAATAGGGCAGGCCATGTTTAAAGGGCGGGAAATCTTCTCCGGCAATCAGCGGCTGCAAGTAGTCTCGCGCTTTCTGAGTAATACCGAAGCCATCTTTACTGATAAATGACCTGGGCATTTTCTTTTCCACATTGGCTACTTTGGCCAGTGATGCTTCACCCAGAGACCAGCTGTATTTCTTGCCGCTACCACGTTCAATGGTGACCATGATTGATCCCTTGCCTTCGAGGGCTTTTTCCACTGCGGCACGGCCCACGGCATAGGCCTGATCAACATCGGTTTTGGACGCTATATGGCGCGCTGCGCGCTGCAGATAATCAGCCAGAGCATAGTGATACTTATAGCCCAGCGAATGCTTAATCATGCTGGCCAATGTCGGTGCAACCCCACCGAGCTGCTGATGACCAAAGGCATCTTTATTTAATGAACCGGAGATCAGTGCGCCATCTGCATAGCTGGCGCCCTCAGATGCAACGACTACGCAAAAGCCTTTTTCTTTAACTGTCTGCTGAACCTTGGCAACAAATTGTTCGCGGTTAAATGGAATTTCAGGAAAGATAATAATATGCGGTGCATCACCGGCCTCCTGCGCTGCAAGTCCGCCTGATGCGGCAATCCAACCAGCGTGACGGCCCATCACTTCGAGAATAAATATTTTGGTCGATGAGGCTGCCATTGAGGCAATATCAAGGCTGGCCTCTCTGGTCGACACGGCAACATATTTTGCGACCGAGCCAAAGCCGGGTGAGCAGTCAGTAAATGGCAGGTCATTGTCGATGGTTTTAGGAATATGTATGGCTTGAATGGGGTAGCCCATCTTTGCCGAGATCTGTGAAACCTTCAGACAGGTATCTGCAGAATCACCGCCACCGTTATAAAAGAAATAGCCGATATTATGGGCTCTAAATACATCCACCAGACGCTCGTATTCGGCGCTGCTGTCGTTGATATCTTTCAACTTGTAGCGGCATGAACCAAAGGCGCCACCTGGACTGTGTTTGAGTGCGGCCACTGCCGAGGCAAGCTCTTTATTCGTATCAATCAGATTCTCTTGCAGAGCGCCAATAATTCCATTTTGGCCGGCGTAGAGCGTGCCGATTTTATCTTTGTGCTCCCTGCAGGCCTCAATTACGCCACAAGCTGAGGCATTGATCACGGCTGTTACGCCACCCGATTGCGCATAAAACGCATTTTTCTTAGCTGTTGAAATCGCCATTTTTAACGTCGTTTCCCTGAGTCCATTTGAGAGGTCGCTATGGTACTGCTTTAGGCCTGCAGGTAACAGCCGGTTTTATAAATCAGCGGGCATTGAAATCGTTAGCCGCATTTCAAACTGACTGCTATTGAGCGCACTGTGATTGGGCTGGTGTCTGTATTCTGCAGCGGCTCCGAGCCATGCCTTTCTGCCTGCCAATTTCCAGGGCCTGTGATAGTTAATTTCTAGCTGTTGCTCGCGACCCTGAGGTTTGAGATCAAAGGCGATATTCTCATAAATTACCTGTCGGTCCAGCGTGCGCCCCGTGGCCAGCTGCAATTGGCCGCGGCCACCCTCGATGCGCAAAGGCTGGGCCAGGTAGAGGCTCAGTTGATCGTTGTCGCGCCACAGGGAATGACTTTTAAAACCCATTGCCCAGGAACTGCTGGTAATCTGATCGGGCAGTTGCAGTTGACCCATGTTGGTCAGTCCACTATCTGTTGTGCCAGAGTAAAACGCCACCACGCCCTGCCACTGGGCGCTGAGTTGTAAATGCCCATTGATACCAGTGAACAAGGTTTTACTCTGTTCAATACTGCCGAGGGCCGAGCCAATCTCAGTACCGAGGAAAGTCTCTTCTTCGCGAACGAGGCCAGTCTGTATGCTGAGGCTGCTTCGACTAGTTGCAAAGGCGTATTCGACCATCGCGCCATTGCCCTGATGTTCACTCACAGGCTGATATTTATTCCAGCTGCCAGTGCCATTAAACAGGCCTATGCGCAACTTTGCCCTGTTGCCCTGCAATGGAATAGCGCCACCGCTACTCCAGCCCTGACGCGCAAAGCGCAGCCAGGGTGCGGCAAAACTACTGTCATCATCAGTTGATGAAGGGCTCACCATTGAGTTGGCATAGACACCAAAGAACCAGCCGGCATTGGCGTTGATACCGGCAAAGCGTTCAACGCCCTGAGTATCTTCAAATTGCAGGGCAATATAGTCGGCTTGAACTCGATCGTTGGGATTGCCATTAAAACGAGCGTCCTGTTGCCAGAGGTCCGGTGCGCTGCCAAATGAAATTTTGGTGCCATTGATCGATTGCTGACTGCCATGGCGCAGCGCCGGGCCGCTGGCCAAAGCCGAGGTGGCTGTGCTGTTAACTAGGGCCGTGGCGGATTGATAGAATGGAAAGCCGAGGTCATCAAATAGCGCGACATGATTGCCGCTCAATGTGGCGGCCAGACTAGTCCCCAGCGCACCCCCTGTGAAGTTACCCTGAGCTGCACTCTGCATACCGCGATCGAGACTTGCACCGGTAGCGACATTCAGCCCCCCAACGGGGCGGGTGGCGGCATCTAAATCCAACAGTCCCTGCCCATAGATAGCGCTGTTGGCATAGATACCTGCTTTGTCGGCGGAGACTAACAGGCGATTGACCAGCTCATGATTACCTACCGTGGGAAACAGCTGTTTAAGCAGAGCCAATGAGCCACTGACCAGCGGCGCTGCGAAAGATGTGCCTATGGCACTGCCATAATAATCTCGCCCTTCCTCTGCATCTTCCGGAGGTGTGATAGCAGACCATATCACTTCATCATCATCAAAATTGCCATCATTATTGGCATCACCACCGCCAGGTGCGGCCAGACAAAATGCTGCAGCTACACCACAGTGATTGGCGTAAAAAGAAATTTCACCAGAGCTGTCGACTGCAGTCACGGCCAGCATATGATCTTGCAGCTCGGGAAATAAATAGGGTAGTCCGGGGAAAAGTTCAGGGCTGGTGGCGTCTACTTCAACACCGAATTCGTCCTCGTCGCCCCAGGCATTGCCGGTCGAGATAACAAAGATAGCGCGATCGCTGCGGGGAGTGTTCTGCTGGCGCAGGGAGTCGAGCAAGAGACTAAAGGCATTTTCGACTGATGGTGCTGAGTAAGAAGTCACAACCCCAGAAAAGCCAAAACTCATATTAACAATATCGACTTGGTTGGCCATAGTCGTGAAGCGACTGGCAAAGTAATTGTCGTCACTAAAACCAACGCTATCTTCATCTAGCGGTTGGTAGGGGCCATCACTGGATCCCAGTGGGATCTCGTAGGTGAGGATATCCGCATCATAGGCTACGCCATGCATTTTAAAGCCGGTGCCCAGATCACCATTTTTATTGGCGGCGATAACAGCGGCGACCTGCGTACCATGATTAATCGCGCTATCAGTGCGCGGGGTGCTATCAGAGTAATCTGATCCTGCAATGCTGATCTTGTCCCCCGACCCAGCAGTAAATTCGTAGTGCTCCTCATAGACCCCAGAATCAATCACACCAACGCTGACGCCCTCGCCGGTCGCGCCTCTGGCATAGGCGCTGGAGGCATTGATTAGGGTCAGACCGCCCATACCCGCATATTCCTCTGTCTCAGCGCTGGCGACTAGACTGACGAAATCATCTGGATCCTGGTCCTGAGCCGTGAAGTTAGCATAGGGTGGTCCGGATTCAACTGGAGCAGCTGGAGGTGTTGAGGGCGGCGCGACTGTTGGCCTGTTGGCTGACGGGCTGCTGCCACCGCCGCCTCCGCAGGCACTGAGAGCAAAGAGGCTGATCAGTATTATTGCAACAGATGTAGGGTCGAAACGACTTAAAATCGGGATACGCATAATATGCCTAAGGTCGTTGTTATTCTTTTTACCTGTTAACTCTAGCCTATATTGGCGATAATCTCTTGTAAACAGGCGGATGAAAGACTCCCGACGTAAAAAGGAACTCCATGCACATTCATATTCTTGGCATCTGTGGCACGTTTATGGGCAGCCTTGCACAGCTGGCCAAGTCTGCAGGACACCGGGTAAGCGGCTGTGATGCCAATGTTTATCCACCTATGAGTACGCAGCTTGAGCAGGCTGGGATTACCCTGATAGAAGGCTTTGATCCACAGCAGTTGCAGCCAGCACCAGATTTAATTGTGGTTGGCAATGCTCTGTCCCGAGGCAATCCCTGTGTCGAATATATGCTTGATCAGCAACTCGCTTATATTTCTGGTCCCCAGTGGCTGGGTGAAAATCTGCTGCGCAACAAACATGTGCTGGCGGTTTCTGGCACCCATGGTAAAACCTCGACGAGCAGTATGCTGGCCAAGATTCTCGACGCGGCGGGGCTCAATCCAGGTTTTTTAATTGGCGGTGTGCCGCAGGACTTCGGGGTCTCAGCCAGACTGACAGACAGCGGTTACTTTGTGGTCGAAGCGGATGAATATGACAGTGCCTTTTTTGATAAGCGCTCTAAGTTTGTGCACTACTTCAGCAATACATTGGTGATTAATAATTTGGAGTTTGATCATGCCGATATTTTTGAGAATCTGGCGGCGATTCAAAAGCAGTTCCACCATATGGTGCGTACTGTGCCAAGTACCGGCACGGTAATTTACCCTGCCGCAGATACCAATATAGCCACCGTTATTGAGCAGGGTTGCTGGAGCCAACTGCAAGCATTTGGCGCTGAGGCGTCGGATTGGCAATACCGACTCAAGGCTGAGGATGGGTCTAGCTTCGAGGTGTTGTATAGGGATCAAATTGCCAGTGTAAATTGGCAGCAGAGCGGCCTGCACAATGTTTTAAATGGACTGTCGGCCGTTATCGCCGCCCATCAAGTGGGAGTAAGCCTGGAACAATCTTGCGTGGGACTCAGTGATTTTGTCGGTGTTAAACGCCGCATGGAAGTGATTTATCAGAATCGCGGAATCACCGTCTACGATGACTTTGCCCATCACCCAACTGCGATTAAAACGACCATTGAAGGTCTGCGCGCGAAGGTTGGGGGAGACGCAATTATTGCGGTGATTGAGCCGCGCTCAGCGACCATGAAGCTGGGCATCCATAAAGATAGTCTCAGTGCGTCGGTAAGTGGAGCGGACCAGGTTTACTGGTATCAAAACCCTGCGATTGATTGGGACATTAATGCCGTGGCCAGTGCCTGTTCGGTGCCAGCAACGGCGACCGCAGATATTCAACAGCTGCTACAGATGGTGGTTCAAATGGCGACCGCAGAGACGCATATTGTGATTATGAGTAATGGCGGTTTTGAAGGATTCCACGGTCTGTTGACAGAGCGTCTAGGTCGATAACATAAATGTGACAGGGCCATCGTTGCACAGACTGACCTGCATATCAGCGCCAAAGATTCCGCTCTCGACCTCGGCACAATGGGCTGTTTTGGCCTGAGTTAAAAAATAATCGTAGAGCGCTTTGGCCTCTTCAGGCGGTGCGGCAGTTGAGAAGCCCGGCCGCAATCCTTTACTCGTATCTGCCGCCAGAGTGAACTGCGAAATAACCAGTAGGCCAGCGCCGACATCTGTTAGCGACAGGTTCATCTTGCCATTGGCATCGGCAAATATTCTGTAGCTGAGTACCTTTTTCAATAGTTGATCTGCGCTGCTCTGGTTATCGCCTTTTTGCATGCCGAGAAGCAGTAAGATGCCGCGATCTATCTTGCCATTAACGCGACTATCGATAGACACTGAGGCTGAGGATACTCTCTGAATCAGTCCCAGCATATCAGTGGCTCTCAGTCTTTATCTGATGCGCTAGTTGCTCAGTGGCACACAGCAGAGCATCAGTGGTGCCCGGTTCACTGGAGGAATGGCCTGCATCAGCAATGATTTTTAGCTTTGCCTCTGGCCAGGCATAACTGAGCTCAAATGCCTGATTGACCGGGCACACCATATCGTAGCGACCATGGACAATGGTGCCCGGAATATCCTTCAGTCTGTGCGCATTATTAATGATTTGGTTGGGCTCCAAAAAGGCTTTGTTAACAAAGAAATGCGCTTCGATCCGCGCCATGGCCATAGCCATATGGGGGTTGGCAAAATGATCCACCAGTGCATCGTTGGCATGCAGTGTGGCACAGCGGCCCTCCCATACAGACCAGGCTTTGGCCGCAGCCATGCGTTCAATTTCATTGTCGCCGGTCAGCCTTGCATAGTAGGCGCGGAGCATATCACCGCGCTCTGCTTCAGGGATGACCTGCATATACTGCTGCCAGTAGTCGGGGAAAACCTGACTGGCGCCATACTGATAAAACCATTGGATATCTTCATCGCGGCACAGAAAAATACCGCGCAGAATAAGACCCAGTACCAGTCCCGGATAAGTCTGTGCATAGACCAGACCGAGGGTGGAACCCCAGGAGCCACCGAAAATAACCCAGCGTTCAATGCCCAGTGTGGTGCGAATAACTTCAATGTCTGCGATCAGTGCCTCAGTGTTGTTATCCTGCAGGCTGGCATGAGGCTTAGACTGTCCCGAACCACGCTGATCAAACAGAATAATACGGTATTTATCTGGGTCAAAAAAACAGCGATCAGTCTGTCGCGTGCCGCCGCCGGGGCCACCATGTACAAATAAAACTGGAATACCCTCGGGATTACCAGATTCTTCGATATACAGCTGATGAGGTTCAGTCACAGCAATAGTCTGGGTGCTATAAGGGCGAATTGCCGGAAACGCTTTTCTCATTGGGGCCATTCCTGACGGTTATCTAATCAGGTTAATATAGACAAGATTTCTTAGCTAAACTACCTTAAATAAGGCCGGTTATCGGATCGAGGAATAATTGATGGGTGAACAGACTCGCTGTATTTGGTGCGGAGATGATCCGCTGTACCAGCAGTATCACGACAATGAATGGGGCGTGCCCTGTCGCGATGATAAAAAGCTATTCGAGTTTTTGCTGTTGGAGGGGGCGCAGGCTGGACTGTCGTGGATAACTATACTGCGCAAGCGCGAAGCTTATCGTCAAGCCTTTGCTGATTTTGATGTCATTCGAGTCGCAGCTTTTACCGAGCTCGATATTGAGCGCTGTGTTGAGGATGCCGGTATTGTGCGCAATCGTTTAAAGATCAAGAGCGCGGTTTCAAATGCGCAGCTATTTATCGAAGTTCAAAAAGAGTTTGGCAGCTTTAGCGACTATTTTTGGGGCTATCTGGACAATCAGCCGATAGTCAACAGCTGGGCCAGTCACAGCGAAATTCCAGCGACCACACCGCTGTCTGACTCAATTGCCAAAGATATGAAAAAACGCGGTTTTAAGTTTTTTGGCTCTACTATCTGCTATGCCTTTATGCAGGCGATGGGCATGGTCAACGATCATACAGTCGACTGTTATCGTTACCGAGAGTGCTAACCTACCACCACCATATCGCGGCCCATATGTTTTGCCTGGTAGAGACCGTTTTCGGCGGTCGATAGCAGGTCATCGATGCCGGTACACTTATCAATTGAGGCAACGCCGACACTCAATGAGATTCTAAGCTTGTCTCCCTGAGCATCCATATCCAATTCGCCCGCGGCTGTGCGCAGGCGTTCAGCGATATTGACCGCAGCCTCGCAGTTGGCCGTTGGCAGTAACACCATAAATTCATTACCTCCCCAGCGCGCGACAATATCTTCGCCGCGCAGTGGTTCACTCAGAACCTGGCCTATGGCGTAGAGAATATCGTCACCCACATCATGGCCATAGCGGTCATTGATAAATTTAAAGTTATCCAGATCTGCCAGCAAGATTGAGAAAGGCTGATTGGTCAGTCGATATTGCTGATATTTTTTTTCCAGCCGCCCTTCCATATTATTGCGATTGGGCAGTTGGGTCAGTTGATCCTGATGGGCAATTTGATCAACCCGAGAAGACAGATCCTGAAATTTGCTCAGACTGTCAAAGCGAGAGTTATCCATGGCCACAGCAAAGGCAGCCAAGATGGCATAGGCTGACAGAAAGCGTACCACCACAATATCGCTGTAGTCGGGCACCGCAAAAGGAACCGATCCACCCGTCATTATCCAAGTGGCTGCGGCAAAGGTACCTATCAACATAAACAGGCTTTGGCGATAGCCGAAGGATCCTATAATCACCGGAACAATGGTCAGGCACCACATCAATGATGAGGGATCTGATGCGCCCAGTAGTAGAAAAAAGAAGCCAATAAGTAATGTGCCGGCCAACAACAGGCGGGCGAGGTTATGGCGCTCGAAGATATAGAAGATGCCAAGAGCAACGAGAAGTACGCCGGCAATAGCAAGATAAAATGTGGCCAGTGCCATCTCGCCCTGACGGTAGGAATAAAAGGCGAACATAGTGGCGATAATTTCTTGCGCCATCAATGAGAAGGACAGAAATCCGCCGGTAACTAAATCCTTGTTATCCACTTTCGCCATGCTGCGCCTTGGAGACATTATTCACTTTTATATTAGTTCAAATGTCACGCTAAATCGAAGTTTCGCCAGATATTCCTTATCTGGCGATGACTGCGAAGAGGCTTACTTGGGGGCTCGCTTGCGCAAGGTTTCAGTCAACAGCTTCTTGCGCAGGCGGATACTGTCAGGAGTTACTTCTACCAACTCGTCGTCTTCAATAAACTCCAGCGCCTGCTCAAGCGTGTGCTTGATTGGCGGCACCAGGGTCAGTGCTTCATCTGTCCCGGAGGCGCGAACGTTGGTTAGCTGCTTGCCCTTAATTGGATTGACGACCAGGTCATTGTTGCGCGAGTGAATGCCGACAATCTGGCCCTCATAGACATCGACAGCATGACCCAAGAACAGGCGTCCGCGGGCCTGAATATTAAACAGTGCGAAAGCGGCAGTTTTACCCTTAACCATACTGATCAGAGCGCCGTTCTGGCGGCTGTGGGCCTCGCCTTCTTTAAGCGGACCATATTTATCAAAGATACTGGTCATAATGCCGGAGCCAGAGGTCAGCGTCAGGAAGGTGCCACGGAAGCCGATTAGGCCACGTGATGGCATTGAGAACTCTAAGCGCACACGGCCTTTGCCGTCGGGCTCCATATTGGTCAGCTCAGCCTTGCGCTGGCCCAGCTCTTCCATCACTGAACCCTGATGCTGGTCTTCCACATCAATCACCACCTGTTCATAGGGCTCCTGAACCTTGCCGTCGATAATCTTAGTCACAACTTCAGGCCGCGACACACCCATTTCAAAGCCTTCGCGGCGCATGGTTTCAATCAGTACCGACAGATGCAGTTCACCGCGACCAGAAACAATAAATTTATCCGGAGAGTCACCCTGTTTAACACGCAGGGCCACGTTGTGAATCAGTTCCTGATCAAGGCGGTCTTTAATATTTCGGGTGGTAACATACTTGCCTTCCAGACCTGCGAAAGGTGAGTTGTTAACAATAAAGGTCATGCTTACCGTTGGCTCATCAACACTCAGCGCAGGCAGCGCTTCAATATATTCTGGATCACAGAGAGTGTCAGAGATACCGAGGCCATCGATGCCATTGATACAGACGATATCGCCCGCTTCGGCCAAGTCTGTCTCTACCTGTTCAAGGCCCAAATAGCCTTTGACATTGAGTACCTTGCCTTTGCGCTCTTTATCATCGGAGGACTTAATAACCACTTGCTGTCCCGGCTTAAGCGTACCGCGAGTAATGCGGCCAACGCCAATAACGCCCACATAGGGGTCATAGGCCAGTGCCGAAATCTGCATTTGAAATGGCCCATCAATATCCACCTTGGGGCTGGGTACATCTGCGACAATCATCTCATACAGCGGCGTCATATCTTCTGCCATTTCATCGAGCTCGGTTCCCGCGATGCCATTGAGTGCCGAGGCATAGATAACCGGAAAATCCAGTTGCTCGTCAGTGGCTCCCAGGCTATCAAAGAGATCAAATACTTGGTCCATTACCCAGTCAGGACGAGCGCCCGGACGGTCAACTTTGTTGATAACGACAATTGGGCGCAAACCCTGTTCAAATGCTTTTGACGTAACGAAACGTGTTTGCGGCATAGGACCATCAACAGCGTCGACTAGCAGTAATACTGAGTCAACCATCGATAGAACGCGCTCAACTTCACCACCGAAGTCAGCGTGACCCGGGGTGTCCACGATATTGATGCGGTAGTCATTCCATTTGATAGCAGTGTTCTTTGCCAAAATGGTAATACCGCGCTCTTTTTCCTGATCGTTGGAGTCCATAAGGCGCTCAGAACCCACATCTTTACGATCGAGAGTGCCTGATTGACTCAGAAGTTTATCAACCAGCGTAGTCTTACCGTGGTCAACGTGGGCGATGATCGCAATGTTTCGCAAGTTTTCAATGGACATTAAAGATACCAGTAGGCGCAAAAAGCCGCGATTATACGAGAATCTAAGGAAACTACTACCGTTCTTTTTACGAAGACGACACTTCTTGTTTGGGGGCGGAATTGCGCTCAATCAACATTCGTGTGATTGATGTCGGCGGCGAGGGGGGTGCAATCAGATTTCCCTGCAGTAATTGGCAGCCTATATCCAGCAGCAAATGATGTCTATGAGGGTCCTCGATACAGGGTGCAATACAGTCTAGGCCCACGGATTTTGTGAGTTCTATAAGCCCTTTGACCAGATTCCACGAGCTCTCAATTCCTTGGTCTCGGCCATTAATCGGTGAGAAATACGGATGGTTTCGATCTGCAGCTCGCGCAATTTTTGCAGTGGCAGGCTCTGGTAGCCGACATTGTCGATAATGAGACCGCAACCAATGTCACTGAGGCGATTAAGCTGTAATTGTAATGATGCATTGAGTTTGCCAAGACTTTCAGTGTGCAGACCGAACATAAATAAACTGGGTTTGGTGCCATAGCGGCGCATAATTTCCTGCACCTGAGTGACAAAAGAGGTGTGCTCCAGTTCGCGCAGGCTCAGGGTGAAGTATATGCGCTGAGAATCCTGCCACAGGCCCTGTCCTTGCCACAGATTAATCTGCTTGCATACCTGTTCAATCAGCGACAGGGAAATATCCACAATCATAGAGCCAGATTCCAGCACCTGAATAAATTCATGGGTCTCGACAACGTCCCCATCGGGTTTTTGCCAGCGCAGAAACACCTGCAAGCCATTGATTAAGTTGGTTTGGCTGTTAAGGATTGGCTGATAAAACGGCACAAAGGACTCGGCTCTGGACTCGTCGCGCAGCCGCTCCAGTAACTCCATCTGTTTTTGCATGGCCAGCGAGAGCTTGCGGTCATGGAAATAGTAATTGGATTTACCCTCCCGCTTGATGGTGTAAAGGGCGTGATCCGCCTGTTCTAGAATGGTTTTTCCATCGGCCGCACCATCGTTAAAAAAGACAATACCAATGCTGCAGCTAATCTGGAACTTCTCGCCCTTTATCACAAAGGGTTCGCTGGCGGCATCGATAATCTTTTCAGCTACCTGAGCGATTTGCAGGCGTGCAGTTTCCCCTTCGGTACCCAGCCTCTCCAGCAGCACTACAAACTCATCACCCCCGAGTCTCGCCACTGTTTCCTGAGTACGAATAACTTTGCGCAGGCGCTGGGCAAAAAGTGTCAGTGCCAGATCGCCGTAATGGTGGCCGCGACTATCGTTGATTTCTTTGAAGTGGTCGAGATCAATAAACAGCAGCGAACAGAAGTTTTGTGTGCGCTGAGCCAGGGAAATAACGCGGTTCAACTCTTCCATCAGCCGGTGTCGATTAGGTAGCCCGGTAAGCGGATCAAAGTAAGCCTGTTGCTTGATGCGTGACTGCATTTTGACGCGATCGGTGACGTCCTCGACAAACGACGCGGCGCCTATGACATTCATGGCATCATCAAAAAGCGGTGTCTCATTCCATTCGCAGGTAATTTTAGTGCCGTCTTTGGTGATATTCTCCGCAGTACCAGAAAAATCCTTACCAAATAAAAACAGATCATGTTCGGCCTGCTGCATTAAAAATGTCTTTTTATCTTCAAACAGAAAATCTGTGGTGCGACCGAGAACTTCGGATTTGTTGAAGCCAAAAATAGTGGTGGCAGCCGGATTCCAGCCAATAATTTCGCGGTGTTCATTCCATTCAATAAATCCCAGCGGCGTCTGCTCAATCAGGCTGGTGATTTTTTTGCTGGTAGTAACCACCTGTTGGCTATTCTCTTCGGCGCGCTGATTACTTAGGGCCCTATCAATAAAGTTCTGCCGATAAGAGCGACAGGCTTTGTCGAAGGCGATATAAATTATGCTCAGCAGCGCAATAAATATTGGGCTCTGGGGTGGGAAATGGATGCAGAGGCTGGCGGCCAAAGGGATATAGATGGTAAATGAAAAAAGATGACGAAACAGCGCTGTTTGAATATGCAGCGGGGGCCATGCCGTAGTCAATGCGATAATAATAGCGGCGACCAGCAGTGCATTTTCAAGTTGACCTGAGGTGACAAACAGGATGCTCGCAAGTCCCCAAAATAATGCACAGATGGTCGCTGTCACATTGATAAGCAACGGTGATGGCCGCTGGTTGAGCCATAGCCAGAGTACTAGGCTGGCGACACAGAGAGCACCCAGCCAACTCCAAATGAGATCGGGTGGGAGCTGCTGCCGGCTGATCAGAAGCAGCATAATTCCAGCAACCACAGAAAGCGCCAACCCAGCCTTGGAGTTGGCGGTGTTTTGCTGAAGTAATGCAATGGTCAACGACGGATACGGAGAGGCAAAATCGGCAGCATTTGCGTCCATGCTCTGTACAGTATTCGTATCTGCTTTTGTCATCGGCTGCGTCCTGCGGCTGATTTGTAACTTAACTCAATTCTCGATACCTAAATATAGTCGTTAAAGTCTAAACATGGGCATGATTCAAGATAATACTGTGATAAACCGCACATTTAGCGGGTAGAACTAAAAGCCAGTTAGATTTTGGCGCTGAAAATGCCAACTCGGTTAAAACCTTTCTCGCGCATCAAGATGGCCTGAAGTCGGCTCATAATGCCCTTTTCACAATAAAGTAAATAACAGAGATTTTTATCCAGCTGACCGAGTTGCTGCTCAAGGTTAAAGAACGGCAGAGCCAAGAGCTTGTTTTTACCCGGATTCAGAGGCCTCGCATCCACCTCTGCTGGATGGCGAATATCAATAATAATATCGTCGACGCAGGGTTCTGAAATAGTTTCAATATCTGCGCTGGAACTGTTTGATATTGAGGGGCAGATAATGACGTCCTCGAGTACAAATTGGTGCAAAAAGGTGACAGTGCCTTGTTAGGTGGGCATTATACCCACCCGAACAAGAATAATACTATATCAGCCTATTTATGCACAATAATGGTGCGACTCCGCCTGATAAGCACTTTTTTGGTGCATGCGTGGTATTCAAAATGCACTGCTAAATCCAGTGAGTTATGGCTAGCCCTTGAGGTACGGGAGGGCCGGCGCTTTTGATCGCGACAATCTGGATGCAAATCATTGGCATGACAATTGCTATATTCAACGGGTGAAATAAATTTATTTTAGTTAGGCCAGACCGGTTTCAATGCGCCGACTGGCTGTTCAATAAAGCATTAAATGATTCCATAGTGGAGGATACAATGTCTGAGAAGACTCTTAATCTGATCAAAGATAGCGAAGCCCGATGGGTTGACCTTCGGTTCACTGACACAAAAGGTAAGGAACAGCACGTTTCTATTCCGATTAGCGAAGTTGGTGAAGACTTTTTTACTGAAGGCAAAATGTTTGATGGCTCGTCTATTGCCGGTTGGAAGGGCATTAACGAATCAGACATGATTCTTATGCCTGATGACAGCACCGCGGTATTGGATCCCTTTACCGATGAGCCCACCGTTATTGTTCGCTGTGGCGTTGTTGAGCCCTCCACCATGCAAGGTTATGAGCGTGATCCACGCTCCATCGCTCTGCGTGCTGAGCAGTACTTGAACTCAACTGGCCTTGGCGATACAGCTTTCTTTGGTCCAGAGCCTGAGTTCTTCGTATTTGATGATGTTAAGTGGGGCGCAGACATGAGCGGAGCTTTCTATAAGATCTCTTCTGAGGAAGCTGCTTGGTCATCATCTGCCGACCTTCCTGATGGCAATATGGGTCACCGTCCAGGTGTTAAAGGTGGTTACTTCCCCGTGCCTCCAGTAGACAGCCTCCACGATATGCGTGCTGCTATGTGTGGCGCTATGG
>JAQWUP010000086.1 GCA_029242085.1 Porticoccaceae bacterium | reverse complement strand
AGCCAAGAGAGAAAACTGTTGATGCGCTTATGAGATTGAATCTTGCTGCAGGCGTTGAAATACAAATCGGCATAAGCTAGAGTCGAATGTAGCGGTCCAGCAGATAACTGTTGGGCAAGTACCGATGTGTAATGCTTTGAAATGAGCAGCCGTAGCGGGTAAGAGCCCCGTACACTGAAGAGGTTAAAAAATGAGAATAGGTATTGTCGGCCGCAAATGCGGTATGACTCGTGTGTTTACCGAAGACGGTGTTTCTATCCCTGTGACAGTGATAGAGGCGTCTCCAAACCACATCACCCAGATCAAATCCATGGAGACCGATGGCTATTCAGCTATTCAGGTAACCACAGGATCACGTAAAGCTTCCCGAGTAACTAAGTCCCAAGCTGGACACTTCGCTAAAGCGGGTGTCGAGGCTGGTCGCGGCATGTGGGAATTCCGTTCAGAAGATACTGACGAGGCATTTGAGGTTGGCTCAGCGCTGACTGTAGAGCGTTTTGAGCAGGGTCAATTGGTCGATGTTACAGGTACCTCTAAGGGTAAAGGTTTCCAAGGCGGCGTGAAGCGATGGAACTTCGCTATGCAGGACGCCACTCATGGTAACTCTATCTCGCACAGGGCTCCTGGCTCGATTGGTCAAAACCAGACGCCAGGCCGAGTATTTAAAGGCAAGAAGATGGCTGGTCACATGGGTGCAGAGCAGGTTACTACACAGAATTTAGAAATTGTACGCGTCGATGCCGAACGTAACTTATTGCTTATCAAAGGTGCTGTACCTGGTGCACCTGGTGGCAATATTGTTGTTCGCCCGGCAGTGAAAGGTTAAGGGGAGTGTCCATGGAACTTGCGATTGCGACACCCAAGGGTAATAACGGAACTGTAGAGGTTTCAGAAGCTGCTTTTGGAAATGAATTTAATCAGGACCTGGTTCATCAGACTGTAGTGGCCTTCTTGGCCGGCGCCCGTCAGGGTACTCGGGCGCAGAAGAATCGCGCTGCAGTGTCTGGCGGTGGCCGCAAGCCATTCCGTCAAAAGGGCACAGGGCGTGCACGAGCTGGTACTATCCGCAGCCCAATCTGGCGCGGGGGCGGCGTTACGTTTGCTGCTCAGCCACAGGATCACAGTCAGAAGCTAAACCGTAAGATGTATCGTTCGGCGATGCGCTCTATTGTTTCTGAGCTGGCTCGCCAAGATCGCTTGATCGTGGTGGAAGAATTTGATGTAGAGGCGCCAAAGACCAAAGCTTTGATTGCTAAGTTAGGCGAGTTCGGTCTGACCGAAGCATTGATCATCACGGAAGAAGTGAGCCACAACCTCTACCTTTCATCGCGCAACCTGCACAAGGTTGATGTCCGTGACGCGGCAGCAGTTGATCCGGTTAGCTTGATAAATTTCGACAAGGTGCTGGTGACCGTTGCCGCGCTTAAAAAGCTTGAGGAGATCCTAGTATGAATCAAGAAAGACTCTTCAAAGTGTTGCTAGGACCCCACATTACTGAGAAGTCAGCAATGTCTCAGGGCGCAGCAGTTCAGGTAGTATTTAAAATTGCTAACAACGCTAGCAAACTGGAAGTCAAAAAAGCGGTAGAGCAGCTTTTTGAGGTAAAGGTTGATGCGGTTCGGTTAGTAAATGTTAAGGGTAAGACCCGTCGTACCAGAACCGGTTTAGGTCAGCGTAGCGATTGGAAGAAAGCCTATGTACGTTTGGCGGAAGGTCAAGATATTGACTTTTCAGTAGCGGAGTAAAGGGTTAGTCATGGCAGTTATTAAAAGAAAACCAACCTCCCCAGGCCGTCGCTTTGTAGTCAGTGTTGTTACACCTGACCTGCACAAAGGTGCACCTTATGGTCCGCTTTTAGCGCCAAAGAAAAGATCTGGTGGTCGTAACAGTAGTGGTCGCATCACAGTGCGTCACATTGGTGGTGGTCATAAGCAGCATTATCGTATTGTTGACTTCAAGCGTGACAAGGATGGCATTCCTGCGAAGGTAGAGCGTTTGGAGTACGATCCCAATCGCACCGCGCACATTGCTTTGCTTTGTTATGCTGATGGTGAGCGTCGCTATATTATTGCTCCTAAAGGCGTGTCAGCCGGTGATACCCTAGTGTCTGGCGAGAAGTCACCAATCAAAGTTGGCAATAGTTTGCCTCTGCGCAATATTCCTGTGGGCTCTGTTATTCACTGTGTTGAGATGAAGCCAGGAAAGGGTGCGCAGATTGCTCGTAGTGCTGCCGCCTCAGTGCAGTTGGTAGCTCGGGAAGGTGCCTATGCAACGCTGCGTCTTCGCAGTGGTGAGATGCGCAAGATATCAGTTAACTGTCGCGCGACTCTCGGTGAAGTTTGTAACAGTGAGCATAGCTTGCGCTCGCTGGGCAAAGCTGGCGCATCGCGCTGGCGTGGTGTTCGTCCAACCGTTCGCGGTGTGGCAATGAACCCGGTAGATCACCCGCATGGTGGTGGTGAAGGGCGTACCTCTGGTGGTCGTCATCCGGTTTCACCTTGGGGAATGCCAACTAAAGGTTACAAGACGCGCAAGAATAAGCGCACCGACAAATACATTATTCGTCGCCGCAAGTAAGCGTCGACCAATTAAT
>JAQWUP010000085.1 GCA_029242085.1 Porticoccaceae bacterium | reverse complement strand
CGCGCCTGATCGGCGATAGAGCGAGTAATCGCCTGACGAATCCACCAGGTGGCGTAGGTCGAGAATTTGTAGCCACGACGATATTCAAACTTGTCTACCGCTTTCATCAGACCGATATTGCCTTCCTGAATAAGGTCCAAGAACTGCAAACCACGGTTGGTATATTTCTTGGCGATAGAGATAACCAGACGCAGGTTAGCTTCGACCATTTCCTTCTTGGCGCGGCGAGCCATCGCTTCGCCGATGGTTAAGCGGCGGTTGATATCTTTGATAAACACAATGGTCAGACCGCTGGTTTCTTCAACCTTGGCCAATTTACGCTGCGCCCTAACAATCTCAACTTCCTGGTTGGCAATGCCATTCGACCAGTCCGCTTTTTGTTTGATCAGCGACCCGGTCCACTTCAGATTTGCCTCATTGCCCGGGAACGACTTAATAAATTCTTTGCGCGGCATCTTGGCGTAACGGATGCAAAGGCGCATCACATTTCTTTCTTCAGCGCGGATTTTCTCCACGGCACTGCGCACCATCTCGATTAACGGGTCAAACTGTCGAGGCGTGAGTTTTAGGTATTTGAACAACTCAGCGAGCTCATTCATCTGCTTGATAGAGGCGTCAGCCATGCGGCCATTGCGCGCGATCGACTTGTCGGCCTTGATCATCTGGGTACGAATTTCTTCGAAGCGCTCTGTGGCAACCTCTGGGTCCAGACCGCCCTCGTGTTCTTCTTCCTCTTCCTTCTCATCGATCTCTTCGCCGTTGGCAATTTTTTCTGCTTCAGCGGCTTCTGCTGCCTGCTGCTGTGCCAGGGCAGAGGGAACATGCTCCATTGGGTTGAGGTAACCACTGATAATATCAGTTAGTTTTTTGTCCCCGGCAACGACCTTATCCCACTCGCCCATCACGGCAGCGACAGAGCCAGGCCAGTCGGAAACCGCAGACATCAGCTCGCGAGTTCCCTCTTCAATGCGTTTGGCAATTTCAATTTCGCCTTCACGGGTCAACAGCTCAACAGAGCCCATCTCACGCATATACATGCGCACTGGGTCTGTGGTGCGGTGCTGCTCGGACTCCACTGAGGCCAGCGCAGCTGCAGCTTCAGCAGCGGCTGTTTCATCCGGGGTATTGTCTCCGGCCATCATCAACAACTGTTCAGCATCTGGCGCCGTCTCAAAAACGGTGATGCCCATATCATTGATCATTTGGATAATATCTTCGACCTGCTCCGGATCGGCGATATCTTCGGGAAGGTGATCGTTCACCTCGGCGTATGTGAGATATCCTTGCTCACGACCTTTGGCGATAAGGTCTTTAATGCCGGATTGTTGCTTTTGAATGTTTTCGGTCATAGGACAATTTTACTTGTTGGGGGGTCGAAAAATAGCGCGCAATTATATCGAATAAAAACCCCTTTGTCCCTGACAATTTGGTGTTTATTCGGCATAAGTTATTTTTATAACTTTAGACTACAAGTCGTTGTTTTATCTTGTTTTTTAACTCATTGGACTGGGGATCATCGGCCAGCTGCATACGGATCTTATGTAACTGCTTGATTTCGCGCTCATTGAGGGTGTTTTGAGCCAGCAAATGAATGGCTTTTTCGCCAGCCGGAAGGGCATCGAAGGCGCTGCGGCTGACATGTTCGAGGGTGTCACAGAACTCTTGGTGATCATCGCGCCCAGTGCCCACGGGGGGGTGGTAGAGCTCGCTGGCCGCTAGACCCTGTAAAACCTTGGTCTCCTGCGCATTACCATGGGTGCCAAGCCAGTAGGCAAAGATATGCGAGGGTTTGTAGGTAGGATTGTCTTGCACCAGTTTAAGAACTCGTAAAAACAGCGACATATCTGCATCTGGAGCGATTTTCAGAAAATCAATGTTCTCTGCATGCTCGGCCAATCCAGGGTGGTTAAGCAGCAGGGCGGTGAGAAACTTGATTGGGGAGAGGCGGATTTTGGTACTTCTTTCGTCGCCGATATCCGGAAATAGCTCGTGCTCATTGCCCGCCTGATACTCCGGTGGCTGTTCATCGCGTTGGTAGTCATGCTCGTAATGCTGCGGGCTGGGCTCGGAGGAGGCGCTAGGTGGCCTCTGTTCTAGCGGCGTCGCACTGCGCTGCTGCGGAGCTTTGTGGCTGGCGACATAGTCGCGCAGATTGTCAGCTGAAATACCGGTGCGCCGGGATAGTTCCTCGAGCATTAGCTGACGAAAAACGCCCTGTGGAATACGATTTATCTGTGGTGCACAGACTTTACTCAATCTTGCCTTGCCGTCGGCGGTACTGGCATCAATACCATCGCTAAGCTGTTCAAATAGGAATTCTGACAGCGGTTGGGCGTTGTCCACTTGCTTTTGAAAATCCTCGGTGCCCATTTTGCGCACCATGCTATCTGGATCCTCACCATCAGGTAAAAACAAAAATTTGGCTGATACGCCATCTTTCATCTCAGGTAGGGCAATATCCAGTGAACGGGCTGCAGCGCGGCGCCCGGCCTTGTCACCATCAAAGCAAAACACCAGTTCCGAGGTGTAGCGGAATAGCTTTTGTAGATGGTTTTCGGTCAGGGCAGTGCCGAGAGTGGCCACCGCATTGTGAATACCGTATTGGGCGAGGGCGATGACATCCATATAGCCCTCCACCATAATAAGGTGCGGAATTTCTTTTAACGCTTGACGTGCCTCATAGAGGCCATAGAGCTCTCTACCTTTATTAAACAGAGGAGTTTCTGGAGAGTTCAGGTATTTGGGTGTGCTGTCATCGAGGACTCGGCCGCCAAAGCCGATGGTGCGGCCGCGCTGGTCGCGGATCGGAAACATAATACGGTGGCGAAAGCGGTCATACTGCTTTTTCTCTTCCGGTTTAGTGATAATCATACCGGACTCGTCGAGAAGCTTTATTTTGGCCGGGTCAGTTCCTGCAACTTTAAGCAGATTGTCCCAGCCGGGAGGCGCGTATCCGACGCCAAACTGTGCCGCGATCTTGCCACTCAGGCCGCGGCCTTTGAGGTAATCTACTGCTGAGCTTGCAGCCTGATTTGCCCGCAGCTGCTGGCGAAAGAAGCTATCGGCTTCGGTAAGCATTGAATAAAGACTATCTTTTTGTTTGCTCACCGCGCGATCTGGTGCTGCCTCTCGAGGAATTTCAAGGCCAACATTTTTGGCCAGCATCTCCACCGCAGGTACAAAGTCGAGACGGTCGAATTCCATGACAAAACCCAGAGCATTGCCGCTGGCGCCACAGCCAAAGCAGTAATAGAACTGTTTGTCTTGGGCAACGGTGAAGGAAGGAGTTTTTTCATCGTGAAAGGGGCAGCAGGCTTTGTAGTTTTTGCCTGCTTTTTTAAGCTGAACGCGCGAGTTAACCACATCGACGATATCGAGGCGATCGAGCAGGTCATCAATAAAACTCTGTGGTATTAGTCCAGCCATTGGTGCTAAAGCTTATTATTTATCCAGTACAGCAGTGTAACGCCTCCGGCGAGGAAATAAACGCACTTAGCTATTTAGCGCTGCTTTTACCAGTCCACTGACGGCGCCGCCATCGGCACGGCCCTGAATCTGTGGTTTGAGGATCCCCATTACCTTGCCCATATCAGCCATTGAGGAGGCTCCTGTTTCAGCGACAGCTGCTGCAACCATGGCGCTGATTTCAGCATCGCTCAGCGCGGCGGGTAGAAAGTCTTGAATTACGTTGATCTCTGCGATTTCAATATCCGCAAGCTCTTGACGTCCGGCGGTTTCATACTGACTTATTGAGTCGCGACGCTGTTTAACCATTTTGTCGAGAATAGCCAGCACGCGGGCGTCATCTATTTCTATGCGCTCATCGACTTCAATGCGTTTAATCTCAGCTTGAATCAAGCGGATAGCGCCAAGACGAGGCTTATCTTTAGCGCGCATGGCATCTTTCATGGCATCGTTAATCTGTTTTTTCATCGACATGGCAGGTCTCCATTGGGTTGGGCTGTCTCAATCTTGGCTTTCCGAATTCCAGAAACACAAAAAGCGCCGGTTGGGCGCTCTTTGCTATAACTCATTATGACAAACTCTGGTTGCAGAGTTTTCTTAATAGAGCCGAGTAAACTTGCGTGATTCGCGAGATACTTTTTTCTGGTTGCGCTTAACAGCGGCTGCAGCTTTACGCTTGCGTTCCCATGTAGGCTTCTCATAGAACTCACAGCTGCGAACTTTGGCTAGAATTCCAGCCTTCTCGCATGAACGTTTAAAGCGACGTAGTGCTACGTCAAAGGGCTCGTTTTCTTTAATTCGAACGCTTGGCATAAATGCTTAATCCTGTAGTGAAAATCGACTGCCGGTACAGCCTATCTGTATCCGGCTCTTCAAGGCCGCGTAGTCTATACACATCACCTGCTCTATGCAAAGGTTTTTGAGTGCTTTTTGGCGCTGTTAAAGTACCTTGAAACTACCGGTTCACACTGGGCCGCAGAGGGTTTAAAGTTACACTCCTAACGTTTTGCAACCAAGGTCTGCTTTAGATGCTAGTGCTGGGTATTGAAACCTCCTGTGATGAAACCGGGCTCGCCGTTTACGACAGCGACCTAGGGTTGCTGGCGCATACGCTTTACTCCCAGGTAAAACTTCACGCAGAGTACGGTGGTGTAGTACCTGAGCTGGCCTCGAGAGACCATGTGCGCAAGATTCTACCCATGCTGGAGAAGGTGCTGCGCGAGGCCAGTGTTGATAAAAGTCAGCTCGATGGTATCGCCTACACAGCGGGTCCTGGCTTGATGGGTGCACTTATGGTGGGCGGTGCCATGGGCACTGCATTGGGTTTTGCCTTGGATATTCCCGTGATTGGAGTCCATCATATGGAGGGTCATTTGCTGGCCCCTATGCTGGAGGAAAAACCGCCACAGTTTCCCTTTGTGGCGCTTTTAGTCTCCGGTGGTCACACTCAGCTGGTATCGGTTACGGGTATCGGTGAATATGAGTTGATGGGTGACTCCATAGATGATGCCGCTGGCGAGGCCTTTGATAAAACCGCCAAACTGCTTGATTTAGACTATCCCGGGGGGCCGGTATTGGCTGAGATGGCCGATAGTGGAGAGATTGATCGATTTAGTTTTCCACGCCCAATGACCGACCGCCCAGGTCTGGATTTCAGCTTTTCAGGGTTAAAAACCTTTACTCGTAATCTGATTGAAAAAAATCGTGGCGATGATGTACTGCCGGATAATCAGACCATATTGGATATCTGTGCTGGATTTCAGGAAGCCGTCGTTGATACGCTGGTGATTAAATGCTCCCGTGCAGTGCGTCAGGCCAATATCAAAACACTGGTGATTGCAGGTGGCGTATCGGCGAATAGTCGACTGCGCCATAAACTCGAAGTCGCACTTGAGAAAGAGGGCGTCGAGGTATTTTATGCACGGCATGAATTTTGTACGGATAATGGCGCCATGATTGCCTACGCAGGTTGTCAGCGGTTGTTAGCCGGACAGAAAAACCCCTTATTGATCAGTGCCACACCGCGATGGCCACTGGATCAATTGACGAGCTTGGTACAGGAAAAACATTGATGGATATTGTTTATATAAGAGACCTGCGTATCGAAACCATTATTGGTATCTATGACTGGGAGCGTGAAGTTAAGCAGACGGTGAGCCTAGATCTGGACATGGCCCATGATATTCGTAAAGCCGCAGAAACAGATGACATTCAGTACGCACTAAACTATAAATCGATAGCGAAACGACTTATTGCATTTATTGAAGAGGCGGAGTTTTTGCTGGTAGAGCGTATGGCTGAAGAAGTGGCCGGCATAGTGATTAATGAATTTTCTGTGCCCTGGTTGAAGCTGCGTGTCAGCAAGCCGGGAGCTCTGAGAGGGTCTCAGGATGTGGGTATTATTATTGAGCGGGGAGAGCTGAACTAGTGGCACTTATCTACCTGAGTCTGGGCAGCAATATTGAGCGTCAACGACGTATCAATGCTGCGCTTGACGCTCTGGCAGATTGTTTTGGTGAGCTAACGGTATCATCTGTCTATGAAAGCGAGTCGGTTGGGTTTGCTGGTGATAGCTTCTACAATCTGGTTGTGGGCATAAATACAGAGATGCCTGTTGGTGAAGTCTCAAAAGTCTTAAAGGCCATTGAAGACGAAAATGGCCGCGATCGCAGTGCGCCAAAGTTTGGTGCCAGAACCCTGGATATTGATATTTTGACCGTCGATGATCTGGATGCTGAAATCGATGGCATTAAGTTGCCCAGAGATGAGGTGCTGAAAAATGCCTTTGTACTCTTGCCTCTAGCTGAAATTGCCCCCGATAG
The DNA here is from genome assembly GCA_029242085.1 of Porticoccaceae bacterium. GTDB lineage: Bacteria > Pseudomonadota > Gammaproteobacteria > Pseudomonadales > Porticoccaceae > HTCC2207. Next base: position 41,294 of record JAQWUP010000085.1, on the reverse strand, counting down.
TAATCATCCAGTCACTGGGCAGACCTATGCCCATCACTGGGCGGCCTACAATAAAAATAAACAGAAACTCTGGCCTGTGACGTTTATCTGGCGTGAGAAAGATTTGACCGGATCCAACTAGCACGTGCTATTCAAAATCTCCATGTACTTTAATCTTTGGCGCAACCAATATCTGGTTATTGCTACCCAAAGCTATTTTGGTGCATGGCACTCGATATCCACTGATAGTAACGCTGCGGACAAGCAGTTAAGTCACCTCGTTGAAATCACCTTGCTGCCTATTGCAGGCAGCTAAAGTGAGACTTAGCCGCTAGAGGCTATTGGAACTGCCGCCATCAACCGCGATGGTTTGTCCTGTCATGTAGGTAGCCTCAACAGCCAAAAAATAGGCTGTCTGTGCAATATCTTGCTCTGTGCCCAGACGTCCCATGGGCACTTTGCTCAACACGGAGTTTTGCTTTACTTCATCGTCCGACTCATGTTCTGGCCAGAGTATGGCGCCGGGAGCGACACTATTAACCCGCACATTTGGGCCCAACTCTTTAGCCAGCGATTTGGTCATAGCAATATTGCCGGCTTTAGCAATGGTATAGATGGGATGACTCTGTAGCGCTTGGCGTGCGTGCATATCAGAAATATTAATGATTGAGCCCTTGGTCTCAATAAGCATTGGCGCCAGCTTTTGGGCGATAAAGAATGGGCCTTTAAGATTGCTATTGATCAGATCATTCCACTGCTGGTCATCGCAGTTTTGCAATGGCGTGGGATAGAAGCTAGAGGCATTGTTAATCAGTACATCCAATCGGCCTATAGAGCTTACTAGGTCGGCAATTTTCTGCAGGCCAGCCATATCGTTAAGATCCGCCTGTACTAGTAGACAGCTGTCTTCACGCTGAGCATTTAAGTCTTCGCAGAGTTTATCGGCGGCCGCAGCAGAATTGTTGTAGTGAACGATGACCTGATAGCCATGGTGGTGAAAAATACGCGCCATTACAGCACCGATGCGACGTGCTGCACCGGTAATTAAAACGACAGGTGGTTGGTTCTTGTGGTTCATAAACTATTCCGAATAATGGGCTTTGAATTCTGTCAGTGCCGCGATCTGGCGTAAGCTCAGTTGCTTGCCGATTTCGGCACCGCTAATACCAGCGTCGACCAGATCGGCAATATCTGTCTTGATCACGCAAGCGCGAGCTCCACGTAGATACGCAGAGGAGGGGTAATGTCGATCTTCGAAGCCAGTTCTCCCTCGCGCATCTGCCTCACAGCAGGTCAAAAAATCGTCCAATCTAGCGCTGGATTTCAAGGCACCAGTAGCTTTGAGTAGCTTGAGTATGGTTTCGGGTTTTAGCTCGAGAGCTTTATGGCAGAGTAGATGAAATTCGGTTACCACCATAGCCAGCTGACGGTGATCATTGGGTACTTTAAGCCTGTCGCAGACGTCCTTAACCAGCGGCAGGCCACGTGCTTCATGGCCCGAATGGCTGGGCAGTATATGATCAGGCGTAATGCCTTTGCCGAGATCATGAACCAGCACTGAAAAGCGAATGGGTGAGCTGTCCGATAGACGTGCGGCCTGTTGCAGCGACATTAAGGTGTGGATACCGGTATCAATTTCCGGATGGTAATCGGCGCGCTGCGCCACGCCAAATAGCTTTTCAACTTCAGGGAAGAGCACTGCCAGGGCACCGCAATCACGCAATATTTGGATATAGATGTCGGGAGAGCGCTCGCACAGGGCGCGATCGGTTTCTTTCCATACGCGCTCTGCAACCAGATGTTCTAATTCACCACTGGCTGAAATAGTCGACATCAAACTCAGGGTTTCCGCCGCAATGCTAAAACCGAGATGATGGTAGCGCGCGGCAAAACGCGCAACTCTGAGAACTCGCAGAGGGTCCTCGGTGAAGGCGCGGGAAACATGACGCAGTAATTTATCGGACAGATCCTGCTGGCCACCATGGGGATCGATAATACTGCCGTCATCATCTTCGGCCATGGCATTAATTGTCAGATCTCGACGAATTAAGTCATCTTCGAGGCTAACATCCGGGGCGGTATGAAAAGCAAAACCCTGATAGCCATGACCAGATTTTCGCTCAGTTCTGGCCAGCGCATATTCCTCGCCTGACTGGGTGTTGATAAAAACGGGAAAATCCTGTCCTACCGGCTGGTAGCCCAAGTCGAGCATCTCTTGAGGTGAGCTGCCCACCACTACCCAGTCATTTTCAATGCTCGGGTAGTCGAGTAATTTGTCACGAACGGCGCCGCCGACTCGGTAGATTTTCATGTGAGATTCCAATGTTTTTAGCCATTGTAGGGCGGGGCGGTTACTACCTCAATACGTGTTTAGGCCTCTGCGCATTGATGGCTAAGATTGGAAAGGTTGGGTAAGTTGAGTATCTCCACTTCCTTCTTGTCGCATTTGATATAGCCAGATGCCTGAAAGCGGCTAAATACGCGGCTTACTGTTTCAACGGTGAGCCCGAGGTAGTTGCCAATATCCGCCCGCGACATCGGCAGTCGAAACCTTGTGGGGCTGAGTTTACGACGTCCAAGGCGATCAGAAATACTCAACAGCAGACTGGCAATTCGCTCCTCAGCAGAGTTTTTACCCAGCAGCGTGATCAGTTGTTGGTCGTTATTGATCTCGCGAGCCATAAGCTGCATAAAGTGCTTTTGCAGTATGGGCATACTGGCGCTGAGCGCCTCAAATTTATTGAAGGGTATTTCACAGACAGCCGTTGTCTCAAGGGCAACTGCGGTATTTTTATGTCTGTTGTCGGCAATCCCGTCCCAACCAAATATTTCCCCTGGCATATAAAAGCCAGTGACCTGTTCAGTGCCATCATCACTGACACAGTAGGCTTTAATCGCGCCGCTGTAAATCGCTTGGCTCAATAGTCAGGGGCAAGCACAGCGCGCTCATCCTGCAGTCGTGACAACTAGTCGGCTTGATACTGGGTTTTGGCGCTTGCATCGGTGTATTCCCGTCCATAGGTCTCGTATAAAAGAGCTCTGAAAAATAGAAGGCACATACCAAGGGGATTCGTATCCTCAAAGCATCTCTTGACTAAGTATAGACAGAGAATTGATCCACATAATGGGTGTAGAGGGAGAAAAGCCAAATATTTCCACAATGATCTAAGCTGAATTTACGTGCCGACGATGATTAATTGTAAGCTCTGGGGTTTCTTTGGAGCATCAAGCAGGCAGCGATGGCTTAACTGCCGGCGGTACCCTGTCATTTATTTTTCTTGGGTGATTTGGCTATCCGGCCATTACAGGGGTTAGGCAACAGCTCAGAAAAAGTACTGCACCTCCTCATAGCGGATATGCTGGTGGTGCAGGAAACGTCTATTCTCTACTACTCAGTACCCCAAAGTTGTTCGAGGCGTTTATCACGACCACAGCTCCAGCGGTAATATTTGTACCTTGTGGGATTCTTTTTGTAATAGTCCTGATGGTAGTCCTCAGCGATGTAAAAGTCCGTCGCCATGGTGACAGCGGTTGCGACAGAAACATCGAGCTTGCCGCTGGAGGCAACCCTATCCAGAGATGCAAGCGCGGCCTGTTTTTGAGCCTCGTTATGGTAGAAAATTTCACTTCGATACTGCAGGCCGCGATCACAAAACTGACCGCTGCCGTCCTCGGGGTCAATATTTACCCAAAAGTGCTCAAGCAGCTGCTCAAAGCTGACCTTGGTATTGTCGAAGGTGATTTGCACGGCCTCGGTATGGCCGGTGTTGCCCGTGGATACCTGTTTATAACTGGGATTGCTCAAACTTCCGCCGGTGTAGCCGGACACCACCGATAAGACGCCGTCAATTTTTTCAAAGTCACTCTCTATACACCAGAAGCAACCGCCGGCTAAGGTCGCTATATCCTCCTCGGCATGACTATTGATAGAAGTAAGACTCAGAAAAGGCAGACAAACTATAACGACTAATTTTGATAGCAACTTAAGGGTTGGCACGGCAATCTCCCACGGTGATAAAGGTTATCTATATTGGCATAAAGTAGGCCTTTGACTGGCAATTGGCAAATAGTTTCCCTGTACCCTGAATCCAGGCAGTTTGCCGTCTTTGATTATAGGGGTAGGGCGGATGATCTGATGGCTAAAGTGAGATTAAAAACTGCCATTTTTCCGCTTGACGGATGCGGCTTTTAGAATTATTTTCGCGCTGTGGTTACTGGTCTTTTTTGGCGGTCTCAACTTTCAGCGCGAGGTTTTTTTTGATGGCTGACGATCCAGGTGATGCAGAAGAGTTAGATGGTGATATCGAAGGAATAGAAGACGCGTCTGCAGATTTGCAGATGACTGAGTCTCTATCGGACAAGCAGCGTGCCCAATTAAGCTCGAATGTCAGGCGCCGTCTAGAGTTAAAGCTTGAGGAGGCGCGGTTACAAAAGCAGATGCAAGACTATGAGTTTGACGATGACTTTGACTGAACATCTCAGCTTCTGCCAAGGCGATAACTAATTGCTCTAAACTCAACATTTGAACCCTTATCTTTGGCATAATAGAGAGCGAAATCAGCCTCGGATAATTCTGTTGCCCAATACACCCCTTCTCACAGTCGAACGCCTCCTCTTTGAGCGCGATGATTGCAATGTCTTCGAACAAATCGACCTGAGTGTTGGTCGCGGTGACATTGTCCAGATTGAAGGCGCAAATGGCAGCGGTAAAACAACATTGATGCGGCTGCTCACCACTGCCCTGCAGCCAACATCAGGCAACATCCTATACGCGGGTGAGGCAATTGACCTGTGCCGCTACGAATATCTCTCCGATATCCTTTATCTAGGGCACCAGCCGGGGGTCAAAATGACTCTGACTGCAGAAGAAAATTTGCGCTGGATGGCGGCGGATTGCGGCAATTCTGCGCAGGATGCTCTGGCAGCGGTTGGGCTTGCCGGTTATGCCGATATGCCCTGTTACAACCTTTCAGCGGGCCAGCATCGGCGGGTAGCTCTGGCACGATTGCTAATGACCAATGCCAAACTGTGGTATCTGGATGAACCCTTTACGGCCATCGACAAACAGGGTGTTAGCTTTCTTGAGAACTGCATGCGCGACCATGCTAAACGAGGAGGAGCGGTGGTGCTGTCCACGCACCAAGATCTGGCGATTGATGGCGTGCGTAAATATAGCATCCTGGCCCATGCCGATCAGGGAGGGCTGTAATGTCTAGCGGCTTTACCGATTATTTGTGTCGTGACTTGTTGCTCGCTTACAGGCGCCCTGGTGAAGCGGCTAGCCCATTGGTATTTTTTATTATGGTCTGCACCCTGGTCCCACTGGGTATCACGCCGGAGTCTGCGCGTCTGGCCGAGATCGCCCCCGGCATAATTTGGGTAATGGCGCTGCTGGCAACATTGCTGTCCACCGATAGCTTATTTGCCAGTGATTATCAGGATGGATCATTGGAGCAGCTTTTAATCAGCCCGCAAATGCTATCTATGCCAGTGTTGGGGAAAATCACCGCACACTGGATGGTGACTGGGCTGCCGCTGACTCTGGCCTCACCTGTGCTGGGCGTGATGCTGTCATTACCTGCGCAGGGCTACATGCCCATGGTTGCCAGCTTGGCACTGGGCACTGGCTGTTTGAGTTTAATTGGTGCAGTGGGGGCAGCATTAACAGTGTCCCTGCGCAAAGGTGGATTGTTGCTGTCACTGCTGGTGATGCCCCTGTATATGCCAGTGATCATATTTGGCAGTGCGACAGTGCAGAGCGCCATTGATGGCTTTGCCTGGTCGGGCCCGCTGGCTATTTTGGGTGCCATGCTGGCGGCAGCCATAGCCCTGTGTCCAATTGCTGCAGCTGGCGCCCTGCGGCTGACCAGTATTAATTAGAATATATGCATCAGATAAAGAGACGATAGTTATGAATTGGCTCACAAATTGGTCCCCCAGCTGGCAGTGGTTTCACCGCCTCGGTTCGCCACGCTGGTTTTATCAGACCACAGGGCGTTGGTTGCCCTGGCTCAGCCTTTTAACACTGGTCCTGCTGGGCACTGGCTTGGTCTGGGGGCTGGGTTTTGCGCCTCAGGATGCCAAGCAGGGCAATAGTTTTCGAATTATTTATCTGCATGTGCCAGCCTCATTTTTAGCTCTGGCTGGTTACTACATTATGGCCATCGCTGGTGCGATAGGTCTGATCTGGAAGATGAAACTCTCCTATATGGTGATGAAGTCCGCCGCCCCCATAGGTGCAGCACTGACCTTTTTAGCCCTGTTTACCGGTGCTGTTTGGGGCAAACCGACCTGGGGCACCTATTGGGTCTGGGATGCTCGCGTTACTTCTATGCTGATACTGCTGTTTCTCTACCTGGGCGTGCTGGCACTGCAATATGCATTTCACAGCAATGAGGCGGGCAATAGAGCCAGTGCTATCTTGGCCTTGGTGGGTACGGTAAATATTCCCATTATCTACAAGTCGGTCGACTGGTGGTATACCTTGCATCAGCCAGCAACAATTAAATTGACCTCGGCACCCAGCATGCACCCGGATATGTTTCAGCCATTACTAGTAATGATTTTGGGGTTCTATTGTTTTTACGCGGTGACATTATGTCTGTATACCCGTGCTGAGATATTGCGTCGTGAACGCAAAAGTTCATGGGTAAAAGAGCTGGTAGTAAAAGGGCAGAAGTCATGAATTTTCAGTTTGAGAACCTGCAGCAGCTGCTCGCAATGGAAGGCCACGGCCCCTTCGTTTGGACTGCTGTCGTCGTGTCGCTGGCAGTGATGATCCGGCTTGTTACTAAACCAATGGCGGATAGCAAAGCGGCACAAAAAGATGTGGCGCGGGATATTGCCCGAGCGACTAATTCTAATGGAGAAGCATGATGCATCCTCTGCGTAAACAGCGTCTGCAGTTTGTTATTTTGATTGTTGTGGCTGCCACAGTGGTGGTGGGTCTGGTGGTTTATATGCTCGGCCAGAATGCCAATTATTTTTACACCCCATCTCAGATTGCCGCAGGTGAAGCGCCGCAGGGGGTACAAATTCGCGCTGGCGGCATGGTGGTTGAGGGCAGCGTGCAGCGTGCAGCTGATTCTCTCGATGTGCAGTTTGCCGTCACCGATGGCGCCTCTATATTGGTCATCCAGCACAGTGGCATTTTGCCCGATCTGTTTGATGAGGGCGAAGCTGCTATTGCTGCAGGCAAAATAGACGCAAACCGAGTTCTTCAGGCCACCGAGGTGTTGGCCAAACACGATGAGAAATACACACCACCAGAAGTTGCGGATGCAATGAATGAGGCCTATCAGCGCAAGCAGGAATACAAGCAGACTCAAGGGTCAGGTGCTCAATGACGGCTGAGTTAGGCCATGCGGCCCTTATTGTTGCCCTGTGTTTGGCGGTGGCTCAAGCGGTGGCACCCATGCTGGGGTCATATGCCGGCTATAAAAGTTGGATGCGGCTGGGTCATTCATTAGCATTGGGTCAGTTTGTAATGATGGCGGTATCCTTTGCCTGTTTGACCAATGCATTTTTACAGGACGATTTTTCGCTGGCCTATGTGGCCAATAATTCTAACAGCCTCTTACCCGTGCAGTTTAAAGTCAGTGCGGTGTGGGGCGCCCATGAGGGCTCGCTGCTGCTCTGGGCGTTAATACTGGCTGCTTGGTCGGCGGCAGTGGCACTATTTAGTCGCGAGTTGCCGCTGGTTTTGTCCTCTCGGGTGCTGTCAGTACTGGGCGGAATCTCAGTCGGATTTGCCTTATTTTTGCTGCTGACATCAAACCCTTTTGAACGCATTTTGCCGGTCTCGCCGGTTGAGGGCGGCGATCTTAATCCACTGCTTCAAGACTTCGGTCTGATTGTGCATCCGCCGATGCTGTATATGGGCTATGTCGGCTTTTCGGTCCCGTTTGCCTTTGCTATTGCCGCCTTGCTTGGAGGGCAATTCGACAGTGCCTGGTCGCGCTGGGTGCGGCCATGGATCAACACTGCCTGGGTGTTTCTAACCATAGGTATTACGCTCGGCAGCTGGTGGGCCTACTACGAACTGGGGTGGGGCGGCTGGTGGTTCTGGGATCCTGTGGAGAACGCCTCGTTTATGCCATGGTTGGTTGGAACTGCGCTGGTGCACAGTATTTCTGCCACTGAAAAACGCGGCGTGTTTCGCAGTTGGACACTGTTGCTGGCGATTTTCACCTTCTCGCTAAGTTTACTCGGCACCTTCTTGGTACGCTCTGGCATTCTTACCTCTGTGCATGCCTTCGCCAGTGATCCCGAACGGGGAATTTTTATTCTGGCTTTTTTGGCTGTTGTTATCGGTGGCTCATTGCTGCTGTTTGCGCTGCGTGGCCCAGCGATGCAGACAGACGTTGAGTACAGCGGCTGGTCTCGTGAAAACCTCTTGCTGACCAATAATATTTTGCTGGTCAGTTCGATGGTCATGATCCTTATTGGCACTCTCTATCCACTGTTTGCCGATGTTTTGGATCTGGGCAAAATTTCAGTTGGTCCACCCTTTTTTGATTTTTTCTTTGTTCCTCTTATGGCGGTACTTATGGCCTGCCTTGGTTTTGCCGGCTTTACACGCTGGAAGAAGACCGATGCCAGTATGCTGCTGCGCAAAGGTGTCTGGCCGCTAATCATCAGCGTTGTGTTGGCGCTGCTACTGCCTCTATTAGCAGAGCAGTACTCTTGGATTGCAGTGTTCACATTGCTGTTGGCGCTCTGGGTTACCACCATGAGCATTGAGGATCTGCTGCTCAAGACAGGGGGCAAGCCCTCAAACCTCGGCGCTATGACGGGCAGTTATTGGGGCATGATTTGCGCCCATATCGGTATCGCAGTTTGCGCTCTGGGCGTTGGTCTGAGCACTGCCTATGAGGCGCAGCGTGACGTGCGTATGGAGCCCGGTGACAGGGTTGAAGTCGCCGGTTACCAGTTTGAATTTGTTAGCCTCAAGCAGGTACAGGGGCCAAATTTTGTTGCCTTCCGCGGTGAGATCGAGGTTGTATCTGGCGACAGACTGGTTGCCACCATGCTGCCTGAAAAGCGCAACTATCGCGCCGGCGGTCAGGTGATGACTGAGGCGGCAATCGACGGCAAATTAAGCCGCGATCTCTATGTTTCGCTAGGTGAGCCACTGGCTGGCGACGCCTGGGCGATAAGGGTCTATGTCAAACCGTTTGTGCGCTGTATCTGGCTCGGGGGCCTGATGATTGCGCTGGGCGGATTGTTGGCCGCGTTTGATAAACGCTATCGCCGTCGCAAGACATTGCTGAGCAGAGCGGCACAGGCTGAGGTGGTTGGCATATGAATCGATTAGCGTTATTTGTGCCACTGGCACTGTTTATTGGCCTGTCTCTAGTATTGCTGCTGGGGCTGGATAAAGACCCGACAGAATTGCCCTCAGCACTGGTAGGCGAACCTTTTCCCGCCTTTAACTTGCCATCTCTTAAGGATGAGCAAAGTACGCTGACTGAGCAGGATCTAAAGGGCGATGTCCTGTTGGTGAATGTTTGGGCGACCTGGTGCTTCGCCTGTCGTATCGAACATCCAATGCTCAATAAGCTATCCCAGCAGGGGGTCAAGATCGTCGGTCTCAACTACAAAGATCAGCGCGCTGGAGCAGTGGCCTGGTTAGTTGAGCGCGGCAATCCCTACCAGTTTAATATCTTCGATGCGCAGGGTAGTCTGGGTATTGATTTAGGTGTTTATGGTGCACCGGAAACCTACCTGGTCGATGCCGAGGGTATCATCCGTCACCGCCGAGTAGGTGTAGTTGATGAGCGGGTGTGGAATGCCGAGTTTCGTGTACTTTTCGAGCAGTTGACCGGTGCTGAGCAATGAGATTGGCAGTACTCGTTACCCTGTTCCTTTCTACCTTAGTTATTGCCTCCACCGAAGTGGTTGAGTTTTCCGATGAGTCTCTGCGCCCGCGCTTTCAGCAGCTAGTTGAGGAGCTGCGCTGCCCCAAGTGCCAAAATCAAAATTTGGCTGACTCCAACTCCCCAATTTCTCAGGATTTGCGGCGTGAAATTCAGCGCATGCTAGAACAGCAGATGACCGATCAGCAGATTAAAGACTATCTAAAATCGCGTTACTCGGAATTTATCTTATACCGCCCGGAAGTTAATAAAAGCACTTGGCTACTCTGGGGTTCGCCGGTCGTGATTGTGCTGCTAGGGCTGCTTATCCTGATGCGCCATAATCGCCAAAAACCCACAGCAACCGCATCCAGCAGTGCCAGCGCGGATGACCAGCAGCGTTTAGCCGCGCTGCTCGATGACGAGGACAGCCAGCCATGATCCTGACCATTGTATGGCTGCTGATGGCGGCTTCAATCTTTGTCTTCTATCCCTTTGTGATCGGTCAAAGGGATGAAAGCGAATCTATTGCTGCGACTCGGCAGCAAGCCAATGTGCGCCTGTTTAAAGAGCAACAGGCGCAGTTTCTGCAGCAGATTGAAAGGGCAGAGATAGATCAGGCTGAATACCAGCGTCTGGTTGCAGATGCGAAGCAGTTATTGCTGCGCAATACTGAAGCTGAATCTGGCGAGACATCTGCACAAACCAGACAGGGTCTGTGGCTGGTGCCGTTACTGCTGCTGTTGATGTCGACGGCCACTATCTACAGCTACCAAAAATTAGGTGCTGAGCAAGATGAGCATATTCAGTCGCTGATGAGTCTCGCTGCCGAGCAGACCACTGATGAGCTCGCTGCGGCCTGGAGTTCAGAGTTAACTGCGGCGATAGAAAAGCGCGTGCAGCAGCGGCCGGACAATATTTACTACTGGGCTATGCTGGCGCAATCTGCGATTGCCAAGGGCGATATGTTGGCCGCAAGCGAATATTTTGCCTCCGCCATTGAGGTCGAACCAAAGGATAGTTTTCTTTTAGCGCAGTATGCCGAGGCACTTTTTCTAGTGGATGGCAGCCGCTTTACCGAGCGCGTGACCAGCGCTCTAGATCGAGCATTTGCCGCCGATTCGAGCAATTCTGCGGTGCTTGGGTTAAAAGGTATTCAGGCTTTTGAGAACCGCGAGTATCAGCTTGCGATCACTTATTGGGAGGGCGCGCGACAGAGTCTAGACCCCGTAAGTCCAACCTGGCAGGCACTTCAGGCAGGTATTGATCGCGTCAATCAGGTACTGGATGCCCTCGACGATGTGGCACCTCAGGCGATTTCTACACCCCAGGTTCAGTTAGCCGTTAGTATTGATGCAAATATCAGCTTTAGGCCGGAGCAACTGGTATTTGTTGCGGCGATTCGCGAGAGTGGGCCACCCATGCCGCTGGCTGCCCGAAAGCTGCGTGCTGGCGACCTGCCTGTCATCATTACCCTAACCGATAAGGACGCCTTGATGAGCGGTCAAAATCTATCTAGTGCCGGCCGTATTCGCCTGGTTGCGCGGCTCTCGATATCCGGTTCAGCCACCCCGGAGTCTGGTGATTGGGAGGTGCTCTCCGATGCCTTTGAACTGCGCTCGGCCAGCGCGCCGGTCAGGCTGAAGATTAACCGCCAAAGACCTTAGCTGTGTAGTGACTGAAGCGCGCAGAGCGTGTAGAATTCTGAGCTTGATGTTATGCAATCCTGCGGCCAACGGACTGGACCGAACACGACTAGAAATGACTAAACATGCGGCTTAAATCGATCAAATTAGCTGGGTTCAAATCCTTTGTGGACCCTACAAATGTACACTTTCCCAGTCATCTCTGTGCTGTCGTCGGCCCCAATGGCTGCGGCAAGTCGAATATTATTGACGCCGTGCGCTGGGTAATGGGTGAGAGCTCAGCCAAGAATCTGCGTGGCGAGTCCATGACCGATGTTATTTTTAACGGCTCGGGTGGACGCAAGCCTGTGGGCCAGGCGTCGATTGAACTCATTTTTGACAATACCGATGGCACCATTGTTGGCGAATACGCAGCCTATAGCGAAATTGGCATTAAACGCAAAGTAACCCGCGATGGTCAGTCTAATTACTACCTCAATGGCAGCAAATGTCGCCGTCGCGATATCACAGATATTTTCCTCGGCACCGGTCTTGGGCCGCGCAGTTATGCGATTATTGAACAGGGCATGATCTCGCGCCTAATTGAGGCCAAGCCCGATGAGTTGCGCATCTATATTGAAGAAGCTGCTGGGATTTCAAAATATAAAGAACGTCGCCGTGACACGGAAGGCCGTATCCGTCGCACCATGGAAAATCTGGAGCGACTCACCGATATTCGCGATGAACTGGGTCGCCAGCTGAGCCGTCTTGAGCGTCAGGCCAAGTCCGCCGAAAAGTACGCTGAGTACAAAAAAGACGAACGCCAAGTCAGTGCCGAGTTGCTAGCGCTTAAATGGCTTGGCTACGATAAATCTGCATCCGAGCAAAAACAGGTTATCGGTGGCTTTGAAGTTGAGCTGGAAAAAATAATCACCCAACGCAGTGCCTGTGATACCAGTATTGAAAAATTGCGCACTCAGTTCACTGATCACAGTGATGCCTTTAATGAGGTGCAGGCGCGGTTCTATAAAATTGGCGGCGATGTGGCCCGTATCGAACAGGCTATTGAACATGCGCAACAGCGCGCGCAAGAGCTGCATAAAGATTTAGAGCAAACCGAGCGCAACTTCTCTGAAGCCGAAGAGCATCTCAATACCGATCGACAAAAGGCCGCAGGTTGGGACGCTGAATTTAATGAACTGGCGCCCGCTCTGGAAGAGGCCAGCAAAGCAGAGGCTATTTCCTCTGAAGCATTGCAAGCTGCCGAGCTGGCCATGCAGAACTGGCAGCAAGCCTGGGATGATTTTAATCAGAAGTCAGCCAGCCCCAGACAGCAGGCCGAGGTTCAGCAGTCACGCATCCAGCATTTAGAGCAGCTGTTGCGCAGGCTTACCGAGCGTCAACAGGCACTGTCGACGGAAGCCAGCAGCTTCCAAGCCAGTCCGGCTGAAGAAGAGATGGCCCTGATTCAGGATATGCTTGTCGAAGCGAAGACGGCACGTGAGTCAATTGATAAACAGCGCATTGATAATGCCCAAGAGATTGAAACCCTGCGCGGTCAGGAAAAAGCCGCAGCCACAGAACATGATCAGGCCCGCAGTCGCCAGCAAACATTAAAAGGCCGTCAGGCCTCACTCGAGGCACTGCAACAAGCCGCTATGGGCGATGATGCCGAGAAACAGTGGCTAGCCGCCAAAGGTTTGGGTAATCAGCCGCGACTGGCTGATTCAGTAGTACCCTCGGATGGTTGGGATGTCGCTGCAGAAACCGTATTGGGCAGCTATTTACAGGCTATTGCAGTAGACGATATTGCCAGCAACGTAGGGCTGCTGGATGATTTTAAAAAGGGTGAGTTACTGCTGATTGGCAAGGCGTCTGCAACGGCCGAGTCCGGCGGTAAAGGTAAGCTGCTCAGTGATTTGGTCAAAGGTGATGCCGCCCAGGCACTGATGGCTAATGTGTATGCTGCAGAGAGTCTGGCCGACGCTTTGAAGTTGCAACCGAGCTTGTCAGCAATCGAGTCTGTGGTGACCCGCGAAGGTATTTGGTTGGGCAGTAACTGGTTGCGTGTGGCGCGAGACAAAGATGCTACAGCTGGAGTGTTAAAACGCAAGCAAGAGCTGGAATCCATCGATCAACAGACCGTCGAGCTGCATGAAAAAGTTATACAACTTGAAGATATTCGTCAGGGCAATGAGCAGCGCCTACGCAGCCTAGAGGCCACGCGTCAGGAAATAGCTGCCAATGTTGCCCAACAGCAAAATAGTTATGCCGAGCTGCGATCAAAGCTGAGTGGTTTTGAGGTACAGATAGAACAGTACAGAGCGCGAAAAGAGCGCGCTGAAACTGAACTCACTGAGGTGCAGAAGCAGACCGAGGGCGAGCAGGAGAACCTGGCTAAGGCGCGAGTCATACTGCAAGAATCTATCGAAAAGATGGAAGCGGATACGGTGCAGCGTGAAGAGCTGATGAAGCAGCGCGATATCTGCCGTTCGGAACTTGATGAGGTGCGCCAGACCGCGCGCCATGATCGTGATCGCCGTCAAGAACTGGCCATGCGCGAGGGCTCGTTGACCACACAGTTAAATTCTATTCGCGAGGGCATTGGCCGTTTAGAGACTCAGGTGGAACGGCTACAAGAGCGCCGTCAACAGCTGCGAGAAGCCTTCAATATTAAAGAGGATCCCACCGAGGGTCACAAGGTAGAGCTCGAGTCGCAGCTTGAAGCGCGTCTGCTTGTCGAAACAGAGCTCGGTGAAGCCAGAGCTGCGGTTGAGTCGGTTGAATACCGGATGCGCGAGCAGGAAAAGCTCCGCGGCGAGTTAGAGCTTGAGGTACAGGCAGTGCGTGGCAAACTCGAGCAGCAGCGTATCTCTGCTCAGGAAATAAGTACCCTGAGCCGCACCATTGAAGAGCAGATTGCCGAGAAAGAGGCAGACCTGCCCACCTTGCTCAATAGCCTTGCTGAGGATGCTGAGCTGGTCGATTGGGAAGAACAGCTGCAGTTAATCGGCAATCGTATCCAACGCCTTGGGCCAATTAATCTGGCCGCCATTGATGAGTACAAAATTGAGTCTGAGCGCAAAGACTATCTCGATCAGCAAAATGCTGAACTGGAGGAGGCGCTGACGACATTGCAAAACGCCATTCAGAAAATTGACCGCGAAACGCGCACCAGATTTAAAGAGACCTTCGATTTGGTCAGCGGTCATCTGCAAGCGCTATTTCCAAAGTTGTTTGGCGGTGGCCATGCCTATCTGGAAATGACCGGTGATGATCTTCTGGATACAGGTGTCACTCTGATGGCGCGACCACCAGGTAAAAAGAATGCCTCGATTCATCTGCTGTCTGGCGGTGAAAAAGCGATGACGGCAATAGCCATGGTATTTGCTATATTTAAACTTAATCCAGCACCGTTCTGTATGCTCGATGAGGTTGATGCACCATTAGATGACGCCAATGTGGGCCGCTATGCTGCCATGGTTAAAGAGATGTCATCTGAGGTGCAGTTTATCTTTATTACTCACAATAAGATTTCCATGGAAGCGGCAAATCAGTTGATGGGTGTGACCATGCATGAGCCCGGTGTTTCCAGATTGGTAACCGTAGATGTCAATCAGGCTGCTGAATTAGCTGAGGCCTGATCTCAATGCCCTTTAACTATCGAGCAAGCTATTAATATGGATTTTTTTGGCCCCCGTGAAGTGCTTATTGTTGTCGGTGTATTGGTTGTTATAGCCATTATCCTCGATGGTGCCCGCCGTATAAAACGCAATCGATACGAAAATTTGCAGATGTCCTCGCGCAAGCTGCAAAAGACAACGTCTCAGGATATGAGTAGCCAAGACCTTGATCAATTGGAGACCAGTCAATTCCCCTCCGGCCGTTCGCGTGTGGTTGGTATCCGCGATGATACTGATATTCAGCAGGTGGAAGATAGCTTGCGCCGCGCCAGCGGGTTTGGTTTTGATCGTGAGCCAGAGCAGGAAACTTTTGACTTAGATAACTCAATATACGAGCGCCAGCGAGAGGCATTAACTGAGCAGGCTCAGCCCCAGCAATCCGCCAAAGAGGATAGTGCCGATCAGCCGCAAGAGGTTTTAGTTATTCATCTGATGGCTAACAAAGGTGAAACGGTTGCTGGTCAGCAATTACTGGATGCCATTCTCGGCGTTGGTTTACGCTACGGTGCTATGAAAATTTTCCATCGCCATCTTAACGATGATGGTTCGGGCCCGGTACTTTTCAGTATGGCTAATTTGGTTAATCCCGGCACCTTTGATCTGAACACCATGGGTGACCTTGAGGTGCCAGGTGTGACATTATTTATGGCGCTGGATGATATAGAAGATCCAGTCTCTGCCTTCAATATTATGATTGAGGCGATAGACAATATAGTTGCCAGCTTGCAACTCAATGTAATGGACGAATCGCGCAGCTCAATGACGCGACAAACTATTGATCACTACCGGCAGCGCGCGCGGGAAGTGTCATTTCGACGCGACCAGACTAGCTAAATTACTATGGCGACAATATGGAAAACATTCCAGAGCACGTTCTAAGGGAGTATGAACGTGCCAAAGATGAGTTACACCAGCATAATCACCGCTACTACGTTCTGGATGATCCCTCGGTTCCAGACAGCGAGTACGATCGTCAAATGCGCCAACTACAGGTACTTGAGCAGGACTACCCAATCCTTTTGAGTGAGGACTCGCCCAGCCAGCGAGTAGGTGGTCAGGCGCTGAACGCCTTTACTCAGGTGCGTCATACAGTCGCAATGCTATCTCTGGATAACGCCTTCACCGATGCCGAACTCGAAGACTTTGATCGCAGAATCAAAGATCGCCTAAATTTTGCTGCGATTAAAAATCCGTCGGAGATAGAATTTGCCTGCGAGCCCAAACTCGATGGTGTTGCAGTTAGTCTACTCTATGAAAATGGACTTCTGGTGCGCGGAGCAACTCGCGGTGACGGCTCTGTGGGTGAAGATATCACCGCCAATGTGCGCACCATTAATAGTATTCCTCTCAAGCTTAATGGCGACAATATCCCCAGGTTACTGGAAGTGCGCGGTGAGATTTATCTGCCACGTCCCGGCTTTGATGCACTGAATGCCAAAGCCGCTGCAGCGGGCGAAAAAACCTTTGTTAATCCTCGCAATGCCGCGGCGGGAAGTCTGCGTCAGCTAGATTCTAAGATCACTGCCAGTCGACCACTGGAGATGTGTGCTTACTCAGTGGGTCAGTTTGAGGCTGAGGTTACACCAGACAGTCATACCCATATGCTCAAAGCGCTGGGTAGCTGGGGCTTTAAAATTAATGAGCATGTAAAGGCAGTGACTGGTATCGCCGCCTGTGAAGACTATTATCGCGCCATGGCCGAGCAGCGTGATCAACTGACCTATGATATCGATGGTATTGTCTACAAGGTAAACGATCTGGCTCTGCAACAGCGTTTGGGTTTTGTAGCCAAGGCACCGCGCTGGGCGATAGCGCGTAAGTTTCCAGCACAGGAAGAAATGACCAAACTGCTGGATGTGGAATTTCAGGTCGGCCGCACCGGTGCGATTACCCCTGTGGCGCGACTGGAATCCGTATTTGTTGGCGGCGTAACCGTTAGTAATGCCACATTACATAACGGCGACGAAATTAAACGCCTGGGTATCTGTATCGGCGATACGGTTATTATTCGCCGAGCTGGTGATGTGATTCCGCAGATTGCCAAAGTGATATTAGAAAAGCGACCGGCTGAGGCACAGGCCATAGTGTTTCCCGAGCGCTGCCCAGTCTGTCAGTCGTCGGTTAAACGTGCCGAAGGCGAAGCGGTCGCACGCTGCACTGGCGGATTGTTCTGTGGTGCACAGATTAAAGAGGCGATAAAACATTTCGCCTCACGCAAAGCCATGGATATAGATGGTCTTGGAGACAAGCTAGTAGAGCTACTGGTCGATGCGGGTTCGATTTATTCAGTCGCTGACCTCTACGAACTGAAAGTCGAGCAGTTGACTGGCCTCGAGCGCATGGCCGAAAAATCTGCCAGCAACCTAACCGCTGCAATTGATGCAAGCAAGGAAACAACCCTGGCCAAGTTTTTATATTCGCTGGGCATTCGCGAAGTAGGCGAGGCAACAGCGCAAACCCTGGCTAATAATTTTGGCTCACTAGAGGCCGTTATTGCCGCCGATGGCGAGCAGCTATTAGAGGTCGATGATGTTGGCCCTGTAGTGGCCAAGCATATTGTTAATTTTTTCAGCAATCCGGATAATCTCTCTATTATTGAGGCGCTGCGCGAGGCCGGTGTTCGCTGGGCCGATATCGATCAGAATGCCCAGGCCTCTCAGCCATTAAAGGGTCAGACCTGGGTGCTTACAGGCGGAATGGAAATTATGAGCCGCGCCGAAGCCAAAGACAGGCTGCAGGCATTAGGTGCCAAAGTTGCGGGCAGCGTATCGGCCAAGACCTCGCAGGTAGTGGCTGGCCCCGGTGCCGGCTCCAAACTGACCAAGGCGCAGTCGTTAGATATTCCAGTGCTGGATGAAGCTGGATTTATGGCGTTTTTAAAAACCTTAGAATAACAGGAAATCGAATATGGATATTCAATCTGAGTCAGTGGTATACGGCTGTATCAAAGATGTTGCTCTGGTCGATATTGGTGAGCATCGGCGCAGTAATCGCGAGGCCATGCTGGAATTACCCTCGGCTGAATCCTGGACATTGGTCAACCGAGAGATGTTTGCGCTGCCGGAAAGTGCCACGGGCGATATTAATTTGAGTACCGAAGTTATGCATTTCGGCGCCTCCTATCAGGGGGTAGAGCACGAGTGGAAATACTGGCTTGAGCAGTTTGAGAGTTTGCTGCGTAAACTGAACTGGGTATCGGCAACGGTGCATCTAGAAACAGAGATGGCGGGGTTACATTCATTTGTCTTTGAAACTGGTAGCGCCGCCCATGTGCCCAATCAGTCTGATATTAATATTCGCTGTGAGTGGCTTAAAGAAGTCGGTTAAATAAAAAATAATAGAAAGGTTAAAAGATGGCCAACATAAAGAAAGAAATTAAACAGCGATCGACTTGGATAGCATCCATGCTCGCCTGTTTTGCATTTCTACTGATGGCTGTCAAAGTCTATGATGTTCCAGTTTCCACCATGACTGCAAACTTAATGTTTATGCTGGGTGGTTTAATGCTGATTATTGGTGCAGCTGCAATGCTGGGCTGGGTGATTGCCTATCTGCGTAAGCGATTGCGCTAGGTGTCGAATCAGACGTTTTCGTTTCGCTATTTTATAGCCACCATAGGCACCAGTAATCTGGCGATGGGCCTGCACAAGGTGCTGTATCCCTGGTTGGTTGTCGGTGTGTTAATGGAATCCCCCAGTCGTTTGGGTCTGGCCCAGATGGCAGTATTATTACCCAATCTAATTTTTCTACTGCCTGGTGGTGTCGCATCAGACCGGCGTCATCGGGGCACCTGGCTGTCCTTTTTGTATCTGCTTTATCTATTGCCGCTGGGTATTGTCTTGGCCTCTGTGATGACTGGTGATCTTACCTTTAGCCTGCTGCTGCTATTTGGCGTGGCATTTGGCACTATTTCGGCGTTTGTGCAGCCGGCTCGTGAAAGCCTGCTCGGTTATGCAGCGCCAGAGATTATGCATCAGACCGTGGCCAAGGTCATGATGACCCAGTTTATCGCTCAGGCTGTTGGCTTTTGGATTGCTGGGAAGCTGGATATTGTTAGCCTGCCCCAGTTGTTAGGTTTTCAGATACTGATATTTATCATCAGTTCGGTGCTTATAAAGCGCAGCCATCCACTGCCAGTAGCTGCGGAAAAGCCCAATACTGAAACAAAAACGGTCAAGCATAGTTGGCAAGAGCTGCGTGAAGGTCTGCAAGTGTTCCGCGATGATAAAGGCTTGCTTCATCTGCTGATGATTGTTTTTGCCACCGGCTTTTTAGCCTTTGGTGTTTATCTGGTAGGCATGCCGCTGATCGCTCGCGAGCTCTACAACGGAGGGGCGGGGCTCTACGCCACGCTGCAGATTGTATTTTCTGTGGGTATCGTCAGTGCCAACTTCGGTGTGATGAAACGCAGTAAAATGTTTAATCGCCCCGGTCGACTAATGGTTATCAGCTTTTTAATGCGCGGCAGTCTCGTGGGCATTGTTGCCACAGTGCCGAGCATGTGGGTACTGATTTTAGTAGTCTATGTATGGGGGTTTTTCTCCGGTCTGTCCATGACATTGGGCCGCACCATATTACATAATCAGGTGCCGCATCTGGTGCGCTCAAGAGCTGCATCCGTCTATCAGCTATGCCTGTTTGGTGGTGCGCCACTGGGTGCCTGGGTGTGCGGCCTAGCGGTTGAGAGTCTCGGCTTGAGCACTGCCTTTATGGTAGTGGCTGCAAGCTCCTTTACTGTGGCCTTGCTAACCGCGCTTTTCTCCCCGCTGTGGCATGTCCGCGGTGATGCTGCCAAGGTTAAAGCCTAAAGGCAATTAAGGCCGCCGTCACTGCAACATTTAAAGACTCAACACCATTGGCCATGAGAATCCCAATGCGGTGATCACTCAGCGCAGCGATCTCTTGGCTAACCCCTTCAGTTTCATTGCCCAAGACAAAAATAACTGGAGCGGTGGGGACAAAATCGGCGATGGCCGTGGACTTATGTGAGGACAGCGTACATATCTCATAGCCTTGCTGTTTAAAGTCTTTAAGTGCGACCAGCAATGAGTCGCAGCGTAAAATATTCCCTTTAAATAGCGTTCCGGCACTAGCTTTTATAACCAGTGGTGAGATATCGGCAGTGCCTTTGCTTGGCAGCAATAGTCCATAGGCAGGGCTGGCGGTAACACTGCGAATAATCATGCCCAAATTTTGCGGGTTGGTTACCCCGTCCAGTGCAATAAGCGTTTCCGATAGATTGGCTTGGAGCGCCTGCTTATAGGGTAAGTAGCCGGGGCAGTGGATATCACAGGCGGCGCCTTGATCCTGTTTGCTGTTACGTGAAATTCTTGATAGCTGAGCGCGACTATGGAAGCAGACTTCAATACTGCGTTTGGCGGCGAGCTGCTTAATCTCATCAATAATACCACCGCCGCGATTGGAGTCAGCCAGATGCACGCGGAAAATTTTCAGACTCTGGTCTTGGAGTATCTCGATCACAGGTTTACGACCGTAAACGGTTATCAGCTGATCAAAAAATGCTTTTCGCTGCAGATACTCGGGGCTGTCAGTGCGCGATGATGGGTCATTGGATCTGCTCATATTATTGACCGTGCACATCTAACAAGTTGGAAATAGTAGCCAGACTGTCAGCGCTGGCCTGTCCCTGCTGCGCCGATAGTTCAAGCGTGGCATTACCCAGCGCACAGTAAACCTTTTGCCACAGATCTGGCTGACCCTGCAGGGCTCCCAGATGGGCCTCAATAGTAGCGCTATCGCCGCGGGCTATCGGGCCTGTCAGTGCACTTACCGCACCTGTTCTCAAATAGTTATCGAGGGTCTGACGAATAAGTGGCTCAAGGGGACTTGGGCTATCGGCTTGGCTATCAACGCCTGAGGCAGCGAGCATCTGCTCTCCCAGAGCCATTAGACTAACCAAATAATTGCAGGTCATCACCGTGGCTGCGTGATACAGCGACTTATGCTCGCTGGCGATAGCAAAGGGTGCGGCGCCAATATTCTCAAACAATGGTTGCAATACGTGCACTGCCTCGGGCTGACCCTCAATACCGCAGGCAGTACCAACAAACTGAGTCACTGAATTTTGAGGATTGGCAAAGCTGTGGATTGGATGAACGGATGCAGTGGCGTTATTGTCTAGTGCTAAGCTATCTGCACTCAGTGACCCACTGCAATGAAAGACAATATCAGTATCGCGTAGCACGCCCGAATTCTTTAGAGCTGCAGCGGTCTGTTTTATGCTGTTATCTGGTGTTGCGATTAACCACAGGTTGGCCGGTTTGAGGTCGCAGAAACCAGTATGAGCCTGACCACAACCAATAAAGTCTACCGCTAGCTTTGCGGACTCCTGATTGCGATTGATAATCTGTCCTATGTGCAGCTGTTTGGAAAACAGGTGGCACAGGGTCTTACCCAGGCGGCCGGCACCAATACAGGACAGAGTAAATATTGAAAGTTGACTGGGCATGATTAAGCCTAGCCGAGTAATGTTTTATATGCACGCACTGTATCTGCCATGCCCATCGCAATAGAGTCGACGGTAAAGGCATGCCCAATAGAGACCTCAAGCAAGCTGGGAATGCTGGCAAATTTAGCCAAATTATCCAGATTGAGATCATGGCCTGCATTGACGCCCATGCCCAGAGCGGTGGCATGCTCAGCTGCGGCCAAATGCTGCTGAAAAATACCTTCTAGTTCAGAGTTTCCCCACGCCGCAGCATAGGGTCCAGTGTAGAGCTCTATTCGATCAGCACCGATCTCCGCGGCCAGCTCAATCTGGGCGAGATCAGGGTCCATAAATAAACTGACTCTCATACCCTGGGCTTTAAGGCGAGCAATAATAGGTCGCAGCTGGTCACCAGATGTGGTGAGGTCAAAGCCATGATCAGAGGTGAGCTGATCATCACCATCTGGAACCAGTGTGCACTGGTCCGGTTGAGTTTCTTCAACCAGCTCAATAAAACCGGGATAGTCGGCGATAGCTGGCGCAAATGGATTACCTTCAACATTAAATTCAACACTGCTGACAGGGCTGACAAGTTCAGCAAGCTGGCGTACATCGCTGGGGCGAACATGACGTTGATCCGGGCGCGGATGAACGGTGATGCCATCTGCACCGTTGGCGATACACAGCTGTGCATGCTCGACTACATTGGGATAATTGCCGTCACGAGAATTTCTGATCAGGGCAATCTTATTTAGGTTAATACTCAGTGCAGTCATAGGATTCTTACTTATCTGATGGGGACAGGTCGCTCAAACTCGAGTTCTTCTGCTTGAGGTTTCAATTCAGGCAGTGGTGTCCAGGCCTCCGGATTCATCAATCGAGCGCTTAGAATACGAATTGGCTCAACAGGGACATTTTGATAGCCCTTTTTGCTGGTTGTCTCCACTCCGGCAATGGCATCGACTACATTCATGCCAGATATAACTTTTCCAAACACCGCGTATCCTGCCTTGTTAGCCTTGGCGTCCAAAAATTTGTTGTACTTATGATTGATAAAAAACTGCGCCTGCGCGCTATTGGGATCATTCATGCGCGCCATAGCCAGCGAGCCGCGCTTGTTTTTGAGACCGTTGCCGCCTTCGTTCACAATCATAGGCCTACTGGACGGACGATTGGTAAGGTCCCAGGTAAAGCCGCCAGTCTGGATCATAAAGTTATTGATAACGCGGTGGAAGATCAGGCCGTCGTAATGGAAGCCATTAACATGCTTCACAAAATTATCCACGCTGACTGGTGCTGCCTGAGGATATAGCACCACGAGAATATCGCCTTTCTCCGTCTTAAATAAAACCTGAGGGTTGGCTTGCTCTGCCTGAATAAATGTCGCTGCGACAAGCGCTACGAACCCCAGTATTAGGCTATAAATTGATTTTCTCACCGAGATACCTCCTTATTTAAGGGTAGATAAAAGTCATGGATCGCTGGTGTTTTCTATTGCTGCTCTCTATTGCCACTCGGAGAAACGCTTTCTACCGCGCAGCTTGGGAATCAGTACCACTAGAATAGCGCCAAGAAATACTGTTAGGCCACCATAGAGAAATGATTCATTGCGGCGATCTTTTTGCAGGTCATCAAAGTTAGCTTTCAATACGTCATTTTCTCGCTGCAACATATGACTTTGTTTTACCAGCTCTTGGTTCTGCTCATTTAAAGCGATCGCATCGGAGGAGATCTCTTTTATATTGGCCAGTTCGAGCGCGAGGTTCTCTTTGCTGCCAGTGGTACTGTCCAGTTTGCCGCGCAATGACTTAGACTGCTTGCGAAGTTCGCTCATTACCTGTTCTAGCTCATTGTTGCGGCGCTTTAATTTCGTCATCACCGCCTTATCTTTGATCACCTGTACTCGCGCAATTTGGCTATCAGAGAGAAACTGCTCTTCCATCCAGCCTTCCACGCCTTTGTCAGTCTTAACCTGTCCCCAACCATCTTTCAGGTCGACTAGCATCAGCTTAGTGCCGGTTTTTAAACCACGATGCACAATCTTGCAGCGTGCACAGGGTGTTTCGCGCAGTGGCACGTAAAATTCATCGGCCACATATCTTGTCTGTGGCTTCATGGGAACAGGCTGAATAGCTGCGGATTCAGCTGTGGCAGGCTGTAATGGCTGCACTTCACTGACAACTTCTGCGGGGTTAATCGCCTGTTCAGTTTGGGGCTCTTGAGCCAAGACATTTGATGTGAATGGAAGTAATAAGAGGGTCAGTGCTAATTTTCTGTAATTCATAGTAAGTCTTAGATAGTTTTTAATGGATTCGATCATACCTTGATCAGACATAAATGATAACTCCTGAGGCCGAGCTATCTGTGGATACAGCCTTATATACGTAGTGATATCAGACTTTAGGGCAGTACCTTCTTGAACGGCTTAACTGTTACCGCGGCATAGACACCAGCTGCCACATAGGGTTCGGCATCGGCCCAGGACTGTGCATCGTTCAGGGAGTCAAACTCAGCAACCACCAGACTACCGGTAAACCCAGCCTCACCGGGCTCATTGTTATCAATAGCCGGATGTGGGCCAGCAATCAGCAATCGACCTGCCTCTTTAAGCTTATTTAGGCGCTCGAGATGGGCTGGGCGAGCCAATCCGCGTTTTTCCAAGCTGTTTTCGATATCTTCACTGATTATTGCGTACCACATTGCTCATTATTCCTATTTATTTCTGTTTGATAATTTCTTCGAGAGACATACCAGTCAGTTTAGTAATACCTCTAAAGAGATAAAAAAGGTTACCCATCATAACCAGCATTGCCGGTAGGGCGATCACTGGAAAACTCAGTGCCGTCATTTTGCCGAGCTGCTCGTTAAACTCAACAGTCCCAGGATCGGAAGTCAAAATAATCACCGCGAGTAAATAATTAAGCAGAGAGGAGAGAAAGAATGAGCCAGCTAGAATCCATGACGCATTGAAGAGTAATTTATCAAATTCGGGTTGGCGGCCATTGTCTTCTAAAGCTGAAGCAATTTTTTTGGTTTCTAAAATGGAATCATTAAGTAAGAAGGTATGGATCAGTGGCTGTGATGTTTTTAGAGAAATTAAAGTGGCCGCGCCAAAGATCGCAGGAATCGATGCCTCTTTGATAGCAATGTAGATCGCATCCAGCTCTAGCAAGCTGATGCCGCCAGTAAGGGTGACACTGACAACACCTAATGCCGAAAAAAAGTTTAGCTTTCCGCGGCTGAAAAAATCATGCAGGCCATAAACAATTGGAAAGGCCAGAGCCACCACAATGGCAAGCTTGATACCAAGAAAGTCCTCGCCGCTGAGTTTGGTCAAAACCAGAGTGGGTACCAACAGATTAAAAGCCAAATTTATAAGCAAGCTTTCCTGCTTTTCCGGCGCCTTTCCCTGACTGTTGTTATCTATTGAGTTGTCTTGATTTTGCATACCAAAAAAATAGAGATAAAAGTGAGGACAGCATTGTAACCGCTGGATAGCCGTTGTCGAGATTACCGCGCGCTATTTATAGGCTGGGAACAGAATTAGGAGTTTAACTTCAGGTAAAAAATACGTAGATATAGGATTGAAAAGCCCGATTGCTTGATCTATTACTTTATGCAATTGAAAAAAATATTAGGAAACCTCCGTAACACGCTAATTTATAAAGGAATCTAAATATAAAATGGGCAGCTTAGACGTTAAATCTGAACCGGTGCCAACTGCTTTGGCAGAACCTGAAATGGCAGATCTACTAGTTGGCTATCTAAATCAATTGGGGGTGGAATATGTCTTTGGTGTCCCTGGCGGCGCCATTGAGCCCCTCTACAATGCCTTGGCCCGTAGTGAGCGACGCGGCGGCGTAAGAGCAGTGGTTGCAAGGCATGAAACCGGTGCCGCCTTTATGGCTGATGGCTATGCACGCAATACCGGAAAATTAGGTGTCTGCTGCTCCACCACTGGACCCGGCGCCACCAATATGATCACTGGGGTTGCCTCAGCCTACGAAAACAATGTGCCAATGCTAGTGATAACAGCACAGACAGCCATATCCACCTTTGGCAAAGGGGCGATTCAGGACTCTTCTTGCACCGGTGTTAATACGGTTGGTCTCTACCAGCATTGCACTCGTTACAATACATTGATTTCGCATTCTGCCTTGAGAATGCTGCGAGTTATGAGGTGCTTATCAGTCAGTCATTTGCAGCGCTGTGTCTCGATCTTAAACAGGAGGTGTCGCTGCTTGAGCATGTAGATGATGCTGTGGTGGGCGGCCAGGAACAGAGCTATAGAATTTTAGTGGTCGACGATGATCGCTCCATACGCCTGTCTCTGGTCAATGCTTTTCAGCGCGAAAACTATCAGCTGGAGGAGGCACATAACGGCATGCAGGCTATTGAGATATGTACCCGTCGCATGCCTGACCTGATTTTGATGGATGCCATGATGCCGCAGATGAACGGCTTTGATGCCTGTCAGCGGATTCGAGACTTACCCAATGGCGCGGATATTCCTGTGTTAATGATTACCGGTCTTGAGGATGAAGACTCTATCGTCAAGGCATTTTCCTCGGGCGCCACAGACTATATCTCTAAGCCGATTAATTTCTCGGTTATGAAGCAGCGAGTAGCGCGGCTAATTAAAGCCAATCGAGCTGAAAAACATGTCAAGCGCCTGGCCTATCACGACCCTCTGACCAGCCTGCCCAACCGTGCCAATTTGATGCAGCATATCCAGCTGGTAGTGAGTCATGCCGCGGCAGAAAACGAGAAATTTGCCAATTTATTTCTTGATCTGGATCGCTTTAAAATGATCAATGACACCATGGGACATGATGCAGGTGATCTGCTGCTAAAAGCCGTGTCAGACCGAATTCGCAACTGTGTCCGTGAGCAGGATTTTATCGCTCGCCTTGGCGGTGATGAATTTACCATTGTGTTGGAGAAAATACAGGGTGCAGACACCGCAGCAAAGGTTGCAGCAAAAATCTGTCACTCGCTGAGTCAGCCATTTGTGTTTATGCAAAAGAAAATGTTTGTCACCACCAGTATTGGTATCTCTATCTTTCCCGATAATGGCAGCGACGTCAGTTCATTGATCAAGCATGCTGACTCGGCGATGTTCAAGGCGAAAGAAAAGCGCAATGATTTCTGTTTTTACGAGACTGGCATGGAAGCGGAGATTGCCGACCGTTTGGAAATGGAGCGCGAGTTGCGTCAGGCCATAGAGCGCGGCGAGCTCGAGCTCTACTATCAGCCTAAAATAGATTTTTGCACTGGTGACCTAGTGGGTGCGGAGGCCCTGGTTCGTTGGAATCATCCCACCGATGGCATTCTGGGCCCCAATGTATTTATCCCTCTGGCTGAAGAGAGCGGCCTTATCAATCAGCTGAGCGACTGGGTTTTAGAGCAGGGGGCAAGTCAGTTGCGCGGCTGGTTGAGTAAAGACTACAAATTGACACTGGCGCTCAATCTGTCGGTAAAAGATCTTATGGCTGAAGAGCTCCATGGCCAGTTAGAGGCCTTGATGCGCCGCCACAGCCTGCCGAAAAATGTACTTGAACTAGAAATAACCGAAAGCACATTGATGAGCCACCCGGAGTTAATGAGTACCGAGTTAGTTAAAATCAAGAGCATGGGGATTTCTATCGCCATTGATGATTTCGGCAGCGGCTACTCATCACTCAATTATTTAAAGCGTCTGCCTGTTGATGTATTAAAAATCGACCGCTCCTTTATTCAGGAGATCGAGACAGATCCCAGCGATAGCGCCATTGTCTCCGGTATTATTGGCTTGGCACAAAATCTGGAGATGAAAACGGTTGCCGAAGGAGTGGAGACTGAGGCCCAGCGAGAGATGTTAAGAGCGCTGGGTTGCGATAGTTTTCAGGGCTATCTAGTGGCCAAGCCATTGCCTGCCAGTGATTTTGAAGAGCAGTTTCTGCACAAAACAATAACAACAGATGTCCAATAATGGCTAAAGCTATGTGATAATGCGCGCCGAATCACGAGTCGTACGCGCATTAGAGAGTAGCATGAGCCAGTATTTTTCTATCCATCCTGACAACCCACAGCAACGCCTAATTTCTCAGGTCGCAGAGATTATTCGTCGCGGCGGTGTGGTGGTCTATCCCACTGATTCGGTCTATGCCATTGGCTGTCATATAGGTGACAAGCAGGCGCTTGACCGAATTCGTGCTATTCGCGACATCGATAAGAATCATAACTTTACATTGGTGTGTAGAGACCTCTCTGAATTAGCTAGCTATGCCAGAGTCGACAATAGCGCCTTTAGAATTCTCAAAGCCAGCACCCCAGGTGCCTTCACCTTTATATTGCCCGCGTCTTCAGAGGTGCCCAAGCGGCTGATGCATCCCAAGCGTAAAACCATTGGTATCCGTGTGCCAGACAGCCCCATCGCACAGGCTCTGTTGGCAGAGTTGGGCGAGCCGATGATGAGCGTGACGCTAATCCTGCCCAATCAGGACTATCCACTGGCTGAGCCCTATGATATCCGCGAGGCGGTGGGGTCGGTAGTGGATGCCATTGTGGACGGTGGCAACTGCGGACTTGAGCCTACCACTGTGGTTGATATGACTGGCCCTAATCCAGAGTTAAAGCGTGAGGGTATGGGTGATTTTTCTGTCCACCAGTGATTGTCAAATATGTGGATGTTCACAGGGCGGATTGTGGTTATAATCTGCCGATGAATACTGATGGGATATCAAGTGTCGACTGAAGCAACTCCAATTAAGCAAATCGAGCCCAGTGCCTCAGCAGAGGGCCTCTCAAAAGAGGCCGCTGGTGCGGTAGACGCTGGTTCAAACGTTCGTCCGCAGCAAGAGGAAATGCCCTTTGCCGTGGTGCAGGGCAAAGAACTCACCATACTGCCTAAAGATCTCTATATACCACCCGATGCGCTGGAGGTAATTCTTGAGGCTTTCGAAGGCCCACTGGATTTACTGCTATACCTTATCCGCCGTCAAAATCTCGATATTCTCGAAATTAATGTCGCCGAGATAACCCGTCAATATATGGGTTACATCGAGCTTATGACATCGATTCATCTCGAGCTTGCCGCCGAATACCTGGTGATGGCTGCGATGCTGGCTGAGATCAAATCACGCATGTTGCTGCCGCGACAGGTCTCCGAGGAGGAAGATGAAGACGATCCTCGCGCCGAGCTTATTCGTCGTCTGCAAGAATATGAGCGGTTTAAAAAAGCAGCGGAAGATATTGATGAAATGCCACGTATGGGCCGCGATATTCAGCAAGCCAGTGCCCAGGCACCAGACCGTGAAAAAGAGCGCCCGCATCCAGATGTTGATATGCGCGAATTATTAACTGCCTTGGGTGATGTGTTGCGCCGCGCTGAGATGTTCGAGAGCCATCAGATCGAGCTGGAAAAGTTATCGACTCGCGAGCGTATGTCACAGGTATTAGAAAACCTGCGCGACCAACAGTTCGTGCCCTTTGTTAGTCTGTTTAAAGTGTCCGAAGGAAAATTAGGTGTCGTCGTTACCTTCTTGGCGATCATGGAATTAATTAAAGAGTCATTGGTAGAGATCGTGCAGAGCGACTCGTTTGGCCCAATACATGTAAAAGCAAGAGCATCATGAATTCTGATTTGATTAAAAAAATTATCGAAGGCGCGCTTTTAGCCGCTGGTAAGCCCATGGATATAGCGCGTCTGGAGAGCCTTTTTGAAGACGAAGAGCGCCCACCGCGAGATCAGATAAGGGCGGCGCTGGAGGAGATCGAGAGCGACTGCCGTGGCCGTGGTTTTCAGCTAAAGCATATCGCCAGTGGCTACCGTCTGCAGGTCAATCAGGATCTCGCTACCTGGGTTAATCGACTCTGGGATGAGAAGCCTAAGCGCTACTCTCGCGCCATGCTCGAAACACTGTCGCTGATCGCCTATCGCCAGCCACTGACACGCGGTGATATCGAGTTAGTGCGTGGTGTTGCGGTGAGCTCAGATATTATTAAAACCCTGCAGGAGCGCGACTGGGTGCGGGTGGTAGGGCATCGCGATGTGCCGGGTCGACCCGCACTGTACGCGACAACCAAACAGTTTCTCGATTATTTCAATCTTAAAAGTCTTGAACATCTGCCCGCATTGAGCGAGATAAAAGATTTTGCCGAGCTGGATCCAGAATTGGAGTTAGCACTGGGTGTTGGCGCTAATGCAGACCCCCTGGCAACCGCAGTGGCCGCCAATGATGAAGTCGTTGGCAATGAAAATGATGTGCTCGACGGTGACGAAAATTTTGCCCTAGATCAGCAGGTTGATGGCGCTGACTCAGTCGATATTGAAACAGAAATTCACCACAGCAGCGCCCCAGATCATGAGTGAAAAACTACAGAAAATATTAGCCACCGCTGGGCTCGGTTCTCGCCGCGAACTGGAAACCTGGATTTCCGCCGGACGTGTTTCGGTAAACGGTGCCACCGCCAAGCTCGGTGATCGCGCTGAACCCCAAGACCGCATTATGGTCGATGGTCGCGCCATTAAAATTGTTACCGATGACAACCCAAGGGTGCTGATGTACAGCAAGCCCGAGGGGGAGGTCTGTACTACTCAGGACCCAGATGGCAGGCCGACAGTCTTTGATAGCTTGCCGCGCCTTAATCGCGGCCGCTGGATCGCCATCGGTCGGCTCGATATTAATACTAGTGGCTTACTGCTATTCACCAATCATGGTGAGCTGGCCAATCGGCTTATGCACCCGTCCTATGAAGTCAAGCGCGAGTATCTGGCGCGAATTCACGGCGAGGTCACCGAGGCGATGATCAAGCGCCTGATGGAAGGCGTGGTGCTGGAAGACGGTATTGCCAAATTCCAGACCGTTAAGGCACAGCACTCCCGCAGCGGTGACGAGCGCAGCAGCAGTAATAATTGGTTCCGCGTCATACTTGCCGAGGGCCGCACACGCGAGGTGCGTCGTCTTTGGGAATCTCAGGATGTCGAAGTAAACCGGCTCAAGCGAATTAGTTATGGTCCTATTGAGCTGCCGTCCATTGTGCGGCGCTCAGAATTTATCGAGCTTGACCCCAAGCAGGTAGTGTCACTGTTTAATGCGGTGAAGTTGCGGCCTCCGCGCTTTACCGAGAAGACGATGTACCGCGATATTCGCCAGCGCAAAGAGAAGAAATTGAGAGCTCGCGGCGATACCTCTAAATAAATTCAATGGCAGCGCTGGTTAAAAACCCTAGCGGGCCTGCGCCTTAATAGACTGTCCATTGACATCGCTGCTGTCGGCGCCAAGCAAATAGAGATAAGCAGGCATAATCTGGTCGGCGGTTTTAAGCTCACCCGGATTTTCCGCCGGGAATGCCTGAGCGCGCATATTGGTGGCGGTAGCGCCAGGGTTAATCGCATTAACCCGCACGGACCCCAAATCCTGCAGCTCTGCAGCCCAGACCTGAACCATTCCTTCCACGGCAAATTTAGATACCGCATAGGCACCCCAAAAGGCACGGCCAACCTGGCCCACACTAGATGAAGTAAAGATAACTGAACCATCATCTGACTTTTCCAGTGCTGGCATCAGCGCCTGAGTCATTTGGAATTGTGCCGTCACATTAACCTGCATGACCCTGTCCCAGACATCCTGTCGATAATTGCTCAGCGGCGTGCGCTGACCGAGAATACCGGCATTGTGCACAAGTCCATCGAGGCGACCGAGCTGGTCGGTAATATTGACGCAAAGCTCATCGTAATCATCGGCAGTAGCACCCTCTAAATCAATCGGGTAGATCAACGGTTCTGGTTGACCAGCGGCCGTAATCAGATCGTATACCTGCTCCAGTTTAGCCACTGTGCGGCCCGCTAAAATAACTTTGGCGCCCGCTGCAGCGCAGGCCAGCGCCGCGGCTTTACCTATGCCATCACCGGCACCAGTAATCAGAATAATACGCTGCTGCAATAGCTCGGCACTGGGTTGGTAATCAATAATTTGTTCGGCTGAAAGCACTGGTTAATCCTTAAATAAAAGTCCGTGGAGCTGCTGAGATTGATCGACAATCCAGTCCGCCTGCCAGTCGTTAATGTTTTCTGAGGCTTCAATATAGCCCCAGGCTGCGGC
This sequence comes from Porticoccaceae bacterium, assembly GCA_029242085.1. Lineage (GTDB taxonomy): Bacteria > Pseudomonadota > Gammaproteobacteria > Pseudomonadales > Porticoccaceae > HTCC2207. The sequence goes on along the minus strand of JAQWUP010000085.1, from coordinate 9,617 downwards.
AATATTGCGCGTTCCTGCGGCACGACCGGCTTCGATATCGCGCACATGATCACCCACATAGAGGCAGTCTTGAGGGACAGTGGCAATCTCAGAGCAGGCCAGCAAAATGGACGCGGGGTCGGGCTTGGCACGCTTGACATGATCAGGGCAGATAACAGTTGCTGCGGTGTCCATCAAACCGAGCTGCACCATAGTCGCCTCGGTGTAGCGCCAGGGCTTATTGGTCACCACACCCCAGGGGATCCCGCGCGCCTTGCAGTCGTCGAGCACCTGTTGCAAGCCGGCGAACAGAGCTGTTCTGTCAGCTAAATTAGTAAAGTAGAGCTCCAGAAATTCCTCGCGCAAGGTCTCAAACTGCACATGGTCAGGTGCCATGCCAAAACCCTCTTGAATCAGCCCAACCGATCCATTGGTGACACTGCTGCGAATGGCATGGTCTGGCAATGGCGCGCGGCCATGCAGTCCAAGCTGCTTATTGAGCGCAGTAATAAAGTCGGGTGCTGTATCGAGAAGGGTGCCATCGAGATCAAACAACAGGGCTTTAAAATCTAACATAGCTTAAGTGGGCTTCCTCGCACAGATCATATAGTTCACATCCACATCGCGCTCAGTTAACTTGTACTTTTTGGTGATCGGGTTGTAAGTCAGCCCCGTCATCACATCAATTTCCAGCCCTGCTTCGCGAATCCATTGGCCCAGTTCTGAGGGGCGAATAAACTTGCTGTATTCATGGGTGCCTTTGGGCAGCATGCGCAGAACATATTCAACCCCAATCACAGCCAGCAAATAGGCTTTGGGGTTGCGGTTGATGGTTGAGAAAAACACGGTGCCACCAGGCTTACACATCTCGGCACAGGCGCTTACCACCGAGCTTGGATCCGGGACATGTTCGAGCATCTCCAAGCAGGTAAGTGTATCGAAGCTGTGGCCATTGTTTTCAGCAAAGTCTTCGGCGGTCGACTTGACGTAGTTTACCTCGACACCAGATTCCAGCTTGTGCAAATTACCCACAGCTAGCGGCGCGTCGCCCATATCAATGCCGGTTACATTGGCACCGCGCTCAGCCAAAGCCTCACAGAGAATACCTCCACCACAGCCAACATCTAGCACCTGCTGCCCAGACACAGGGGTCAGGCTTGCGATCCAGTCGGCGCGTAACGGATTAATGTCATGCAATGGTTTAAATTCGCTATTGCGATCCCACCAGCGACTTGCCAGCTCTTCAAACTTGCGAATTTCATTGGGATCAACATTGCTTGATTTGGTCATTCGATAGTGCCTTTAATCCATTGCCTTGGGTTGAATGCTGTTACGCCAGTCGCTGGCTGACTGGATCAGCTCGCCTTTGTTGAGCGTGCTCAGAGCGCGATTTTCCAATAGCGGCTTACCGGCCACCCAGCTGTGGGTTACCTGACTGCCAGAGTTGGTATAAACCAGCTGCGAGGCGAGATTATACAGCGGTTGCTGCGCAATAGAATTGATTTCCACAGCAATCATATCTGCTGACTTACCCTCTTCAAGAGTGCCTATTTGATCATCCCAGCCCAGCGCCTTGGCGCCGTTGATCGTCGCCATACGCAGTGCTGCATGGGCATTGAGTGCGGCGGCATCACCAGCCACAGCCTTGGTCAGCAGCGCTGTAGTTTTCAATTCAGCAAATAGATCCAGATCATTATTGCTGGCGGCACCATCGGTGCCCAGTGCGACATTGACGCCAGCATCCAGCAATTCGCCGACGGGGCAAAAGCCGCTGGCCAGCTTCATATTGGACTGAGGGCAGTGCACCACATGACAGTTGTGATCCTGCAGCATTGTAATATCGCTGGCATCAGTCTGGGTCATATGCACCAGCTGAGTCTGCGGCAGTAAAAGGCCAAGATTGCGCAGCCGCTCCAGCGGTCGGCAGCCATAGCTGGTGATTGACTCGGTTATTTCCTCTGCCGTCTCATGGCAATGTATATGCACCGGCATATCCAGTTCATTGGCATAGGTGGAAATAACCTGCATAGCGGGGTCAGAGACCGAATAGGGTGCATGGGGTGCACAGGCAACTTTGATCAGTGACTGACCGCTGTATTTATCGTGGAGCGCCAGGCCCTTGTGAATATAGTCATCGGCATCCTTACCATAGGGAGTGGGGAAATCGAGTACGGTAAAGCCAATTTGGCTGCGCATGCCGGCACTGCGAACCTCTTCGGCGATCGCCTCGTGAAAAAAGTACATATCGGCAAAGCAGGTGGTACCAGAGGCAATCATTTCGGCCATGGCTATCTTGGTGCCATCACGCACAAATTTTTCGCTCAGATGCAAGGTTTCCGCGGGCCAGATATGATCTTCCAGCCAAGGGCGCAGGGGCAGATCATCGGCATAGCCCCGCAGCAGGGTCATGGCGGCATGGCCATGTGCGTTTACCAGCCCCGGCATCAGCACGTGGTTGTCGAGGTGGTACACTTTATGGGCGCTAAAACGCTTGGCTGCCTCGGCCTGTGGAAAAATCCCAATAATCTTTTCAGCGTCAATTGCGACGGCGCAGTTCTGCCATACTCGGTCCTTGGGAACGATGGGGATTATCCATTCGCAATTGATCAATAAGTCTATTTTTGTAGGCTGCATAGCGCCTCCTTGGTGCGATGCGGAAGTATACCGATTTATAGGCCTGAAAGGGTTGATAAAAGCCCAATAAAAGCAAGATTCTGCGGGCTTATCTATGCTAAAATTTGCAGCTTCAAACGCGCAATAAATATCAGGAAATAATTATAAATTATGGTCGATTTAGCCAAAGAAATTGTTCCAGTCAATATTGAAGATGAGCTCAAGCAGTCCTACCTAGATTACGCCATGAGCGTGATCGTCGGACGGGCTCTGCCAGATGTTCGCGATGGCCTCAAGCCGGTGCACAGACGCGTTTTGTTCGCAATGAATGAACTCAACAACGACTGGAATAAAGCCTACAAGAAATCTGCCCGTGTGGTGGGTGATGTTATTGGTAAATACCACCCCCACGGCGACTCTGCGGTGTACGAGACAATTGTTCGCATGGCGCAGCCTTTTTCATTGCGCTATCTGCTGGTCGATGGTCAGGGTAACTTTGGTTCTGTCGATGGTGATTCTGCGGCGGCCATGCGATACACCGAAATCCGTATGACCAAAATTGCTCATGCGCTGTTAGAGGATCTAGAGAAAGATACTGTCGATTTTGCTCCTAACTATGATGAAACTGAGCAGATTCCCGTGGTTATGCCAACACGTGTACCGAATCTGCTGGTAAACGGCTCATCTGGTATTGCGGTGGGTATGGCCACCAATATCCCGCCTCACAATCTCACTGAGGTCGTCAAGGGCTGCTTGGCGCTGATCGACAACAGTGAAATAACTATTGATGAACTGATGGAATATATTCCCGGTCCAGATTTCCCAACTGGGGCAATTATCAATGGCAGAGCTGGAATCATTCAGGCTTATCGTACCGGTCGCGGCCGCATCTACATGCGTGCTCGTGCCGAGGTTGAAATCAACGAGAAGACCAATCGCGAAACCATTATTGTTACCGAGATTCCCTATCAGCTGAACAAGGCGCGCCTGATTGAGCGCATCGCCGAGTTAGTGAAAGAGAAAAAGCTCGAGGGTATCTCTGAACTGCGCGACGAGTCAGACAAAGACGGTCTGCGTATTGTTATTGAAATTAAGCGCGGCGAAGTTGGCGAAGTGGTGCTCAATAACCTCTATGCCCAGACCCAGCTGCAGAATGTTTTTGGTATCAATGTGGTGGCACTGGTCGATGGCCAGCCACAGATTCTCAACCTCAAGCAGATGCTGGAAGCCTTTGTCCGCCACCGCCGTGAGGTGGTGACACGCAGAACGATTTACCTGCTGCGCAAAGCCAGAGAGCGCGCTCATACGCTAGAAGGTTTTGCCATAGCGCTGGCCAATATCGACGAAATTATCGTACTGATCAAGCAGTCCACATCGCCAGCAGAGGCCCGCGAAGCCATCGTTGCGCGGGGCTGGGATCCCGGTTCTGTGGTCGCCATGCTTGAGAGGGCTGGCCCGCAGGCTGCTCGCCCTGACTGGCTTGAAGAGCAATATGGCCTGCACGATGGGCAGTACTTCCTATCCCCAGAACAGGCAAAAGATATTCTTGAGTTACGTCTGCATCGCCTGACTGGTATGGAGCATGACAAAATTATTGAAGAGTTTGCCGTCAAGCTCGAAGAAATTGCCGAATACCAAGATATTCTCGCTGATATCAAGCGCTTGATGGAGGTTATCCGTGAGGAGTTAGAGGCGATTGTTGCCGAATTTGGCGATGAGCGTCGCTCAGAAATTATCGAGTCTACCCACGACCTCACTGTCGAAGATTTGATTGCAGAAGAAGACCGCGTGGTGACTATCTCGCACGCTGGCTATGCTAAAACCCAGCCTTTGAGTGATTACCAGGCGCAGCGTCGCGGCGGTATGGGCAAGTCGGCAACCGCAGTCAAGGATGAGGATTTTGTCGAGCACCTGCTGGTTGCTAGCACCCATGCCACTATTCTGTGCTTTACCAATCTGGGTAAGGTTTATTGGCTCAAGGTGTATCAGATTCCAGTGGCTGGCCGCAATTCGCGTGGTCGTCCAGTGGTCAATTTACTGCCGCTGGATGAAGGCGAGCGTATCAGCTCAATACTGCCGGTAGAGGAGTACAGTGCCGACAAGTTTGTGTTGATGGCCACTGCCAATGGCACCGTCAAGAAAACTAGTCTCGATCAGTACTCGCGGCCTCGCAGCGTCGGTTTGCGTGCTGTCGATCTGGTGGAGGGTGATCATCTGGTTGGCACCGCGATCATCGATGATGAGAGTGATGTGATGCTATTTAGCTCAGAGGGTAAAGCGGTGCGCTTTGCCAGCACCGATGCCCGTGCCATGGGTCGGGTCTCCAAAGGAGTGCGCGGTATGCGTCTGCCAGAGGATCATGAAGTGATCGCCATGGTGATACCAGAGGATGAAGGCTATCTGCTGACCGTCTGTCAGAATGGTTACGGTAAGCGCACCAAGGTTGAAGAGTTCCCCACTAAAGGGCGCGGTGGTAAGGGTATGATTGCTATTCAAGCCAGTGAGCGCAACGGACCTTTAGTTGGTACCACCCAGCTGTTCTCCGGTGATGAAATTATGCTGATCTCCGATCAGGGCACCATGGTAAGAACTCGCGGTGATGAGGTATCAGTAGTTGGCCGCAACACCCAGGGTGTGCGAATTATCCGCCTTAAAGACAATGAGAACCTAGTGAGCCTGGCGCGAATTGCCGAGCCAGAGGACGAGGAATTAATCGAAGGCGAAAGCACCGAAACTGCAACCGAAGAATAAGAGCTAGCTATGTCTGACAAAAACCCGCTATTGGGCCTAAGAGATAAAATTGACGCCCTAGACCTGCAAATTATGCAGAGCATCAGCGAGCGTGCCCGCTGTGCCCAGCAAGTTGCTGAGGTCAAAAAAGGCCAGGGTGACCAAGCCTATTACAAGCCCGAGCGCGAAGCCCAGGTACTGCGCCATATTATGGATAAAAATGCCGGCCCACTGGATAACGAAGAGATGGCGCGCTTGTTTCGGCAGATTATGTCGGCCTGCCTGGCTCTAGAACAGCCGGTTAAAGTGGCATTTTTAGGACCTGAAGGCACCTTTACACAGGAGGCCGCCCTAAAACACTTTGGTGACTCTGCAGTAAGTGTGCCCCAATCAGCGATTGACGAGGTGTTCCGCGAAGTGCTGGCTGGCTCCTGCCACTATGGTGTCGTGCCCGTTGAAAATAGCACCGAAGGCGTAGTCAGTCATACCTTGGATAGCTTTATGGACTCGTCGTTGAAAATTTGCGGTGAAGTTGAATTGCGAATTCATCATAACTTTATGATTGGGCCCAATACCAACAAAGACAATATTACTCGTGTCTACTCGCATTCCCAGTCATTGGGCCAATGTCGCCAGTGGCTAAACTCCAACTTCCCTAATATTGAGCGGGTGGCCGTGAATAGCAATGCCGAGGCCGCCAAGCGGGTGCAGGGTGAGTGGAATTCTGCCGCCATTGCCGGCGATATGTCTTGCCGTCTGTATGGTCTGGAAAAGCTCTGGGACAAAATTGAAGACAGCCCAGACAACGCGACCCGCTTCTTAATTATTGGTCGAGAGGACGTGCCGCCCAGTGGTGACGATCGCACTTCGCTGGTGGTATCTGTGCACAATAAACCCGGTGCACTGCATGATTTATTGGAGCCATTTCGCCGTCACAATGTCGATATGACCCGCTTAGAGTCACGTCCGGCACGCAACAGCAAATGGTCCTACGTGTTCTTTATCGATTTTGCTGGGCATATAGAAGATGCCCCGGTGTCCGCGGTTATTGAAGAGCTGACCGCCAATGTTGCCGACCTCAAAGTGCTCGGGTCCTACCCGCGCGCTGTACTTTAAACCTCTCTAATCGCAGCGGTACCAAATGCCCAATAATTCTCAGCAGCCCGCGCCCATCCTCAATCGCCTGGTGGTGATTGGGTTGGGTCTGATCGGGTCGAGTCTGGCTCTGGCCGCCCGTGAACAGGGACTGGCCAAGCAGGTAGTGGGTATTTCAAGGCGCGACTCGACCTTAGAGCTCGCGCTTGAGATGGGTATCATAGACCGTTCAGAACAGGCTCTAGAGGCTGTAGCATCAGAGCTTGGCGTCGGAGATCTAGTGGTTATTGGAGTGCCAACGCTGACCGTGCCAAGCGTGCTTAAAGACTGCCACAGGTTACTGTCCAGTGATGTCAGCCTAACCGATGTCGCCAGTGTGAAAGGCAGTGTCATGGCTGCCGCTGTCGAGATTTACGGCAATATGCCGAGCCAGTTAGTGCCCGGCCATCCCATCGCGGGCTCGGAAAAAAGTGGTGTTACTGCGGCCACCGCGAGTTTATTTGCCGATCACCGCGTTATTCTGACGCCAGAGGCGAGCACTGATGCTCATCATCTAAAGCTGGTGAGTGATGTCTGGGCAGGGGTCGGAGCCATAGTCAGCGCCATGGATGTGCGCGAGCACGATGAAATTCTTGCCGCGACCAGTCATCTGCCTCACTTTCTGGCTTACTCATTGGTAGACACCTTGGCTGCGAAGGGCGATAACCGGGAAATATTTCGTTACGCCGCTGGAGGGTTTCGTGACTTTACCCGTATAGCGGCGAGTGACCCAGTGATGTGGCGCGATATTGCTCTGGCCAACAAAGATGCAATCTTAGTTATTCTCGACCAGGTGATGGATAATTTTAATCAGATGCGCGCTGCCATTGAAGGTGGCGATCAAGATTACCTCATGGATGTATTTACTCGCGCTCGCGATGCGCGCAACCATTTTGGCAAAATATTAGACAGTAAGGCGCTCAATAGTCCCATGACCGAAAAAACAATTAACTACCGCGTTGCCCCAGGTGGCAATGCTCAGGGTGATATTCGTGTCCCCGGCGATAAATCCATGTCACATCGCTCAATTATGCTTGGCTCACTGGCCAGCGGTATGACCGAGGTGACAGGGTTTCTGGAAGGCGAGGATAGCCTTGCAACACTGCAAGCATTTCGCGATATGGGGGTGATCATCGAAGGGCCGGAACAGGGGCGCGTCGCCATTCATGGCGTCGGTCTGCACGGGCTAAAAGCACCGACTAAACCACTGTATCTGGGCAATTCTGGTACCTCTATTCGTCTCTTGAGTGGCCTTTTAGCAGGGCAGTCATTTGATACCGAACTCACCGGCGACAGTTCATTATCTGGCCGTCCCATGGGCCGCGTTGCCAATCCACTGGCCGAGATGGGCGCCGTGATTGAAACCGCCGCAGGGGGTACTCCGCCGTTAAAGATCAAAGGTGGGCAAACTCTTAAGCCGATTAATTACGCTATGCCTATGGCCAGTGCGCAGGTTAAATCCTGTGTGCTGTTAGCCGGGTTGTATACTGAAGGTCAGACCTCCGTGGTTGAACCTGCGCCCACCCGCGACCATACCGAGCGTATGCTGCGCGGCTTTGGATACTCCGTTATCACGGATGGCAGCACCGCCTCGCTGTGTGGCGGTGGCAGCCTGACCGCCACGCGCATTGATGTGCCAGCTGATATTTCGTCGGCCGCCTTCTTTATGGTTGCGGCGGCTATCGTGCCCGGTTCCGATATTACATTGCGCCATGTGGGGGTAAATCCAACCCGAGTCGGTGTGATTAATATATTGCGCCAAATGGGTACCAGTATTGAATTGAGTAATGAGCTTGAAGTGGGTGGCGAACCTGTCGCCGATATTCGTGTGCGCTATGCGCCGTTAAAGGGTATTACCATTCCTGAAGATCAGGTGCCTCTGGCTATCGATGAATTCCCGGTGCTGTTTGTGGCCGCATCCTGCGCCGAGGGTGTGACTGTGCTTACTGGTGCTGAGGAGTTACGAGTGAAAGAGAGCGACCGTATTCAAAGTATGGCCGATGGTCTGGTCACTCTGGGTATCGATGCTCAGCCTACCTCTGATGGAATTCGTATCCGCGGTGGACAGCTGGGCAGTGGCGTCGTCGCCAGCCATGACGATCACCGTATCGCTATGGCTTTTACTATTGCCGCACTGCGTGCCAGTGGCGAGATATTGGTAGAGGACTGCAATAATGTGGCCACTTCCTTCCCTGATTTTGTCGGTCTGGCCCAGCAAGTGGGTATCAGTCTTAGTCTAGAGAGCGCTTAAATGGCTGTTATTATCACCATCGATGGACCTAGCGGTGCTGGCAAAGGCACTATCAGCCGAATGCTGGCCAAAAAACTCGGTTTTCACTACCTAGATAGCGGCGCGCTCTACCGCCTGCTCGGTTTGGCCGCAAAACGTCACAATGTTGATACAGGCAACACCAAGGGCCTTATAACCCTTGCTGAGCATATGGATATTCGCTTCGATATCACGGCAGAGGGCTCCTTTAAAGCACTGCTCGAAGGTGAGGATGTCACCAATACTATGCGCACTGAAAATACGGCGGTGCTGGCCTCTCAGGTGGCCAGTCATGTCAATGTGCGTGCGGCCCTGTTAAAGCGTCAACAGCACTTTGCGACAGCGCCCGGTTTAATCGCCGATGGCCGCGATATGGGCACTGTGGTATTCCCCGATGCAGAGCTCAAAATCTACCTCACGGCGAGCACCGAAGAGCGGGCTCAGCGGCGCTACAAAGAGTTGCTAGAAAAGGGCGAAGATGTTAGTCTGCCCGCCCTCATAGAGCAGGTGCGCTCTAGGGATGAACGCGATATGGGCCGAGATGCCTCGCCACTAAAGCCCGCCGAGGGTGCAGTGCAGTTAGATACCTCGGAACTAAGCGTTCAAGATGTGATGGATACGGTATTAAATTTAACCGTTGTTAAAGGCTTATTTAAAAGTATTCATCGTTAACCGGGCAACGCAGCAATCGCCAGCTTTTATTGCTGTAGGCCTTTATTTTAACTGACCCGTGTAAACTGGCCGCGCGGAAAAAAGAGAGTGACGCTAGCAGTTCTTCTGTCATATCTCTGTCAAAAATCAGGTACAAACCATGAGCGAAAATTTCGCAGATCTATTTGAAGAAAGTCTATTAACCGTTGAGATGAATCCCGGCGCCATCATTACTGGCGTA
>JAQWUP010000011.1 GCA_029242085.1 Porticoccaceae bacterium | reverse complement strand
GCCCGTCATTCTTGGAATGGCGGGCTTTTTCTTTGCCTGAAATACGTCTAGTCTTTAAGCATGAGATTAGTTGCCCAAATAGTCAGTGCTAAATGGTTAGCGGCGATGCTCGCTGTGGTGAGTCAGGGCCTGCTTGCTGAGGTCTACAAGCTGGTCGACCAAGAGGGCAATACTACCTATACCGACCAACCTGCCAAAGCTACAGACAGGGCTAATGCTGAAAAATTACCCCCAGTTAATCAGCTACCTACCCTGTTGGCGCCGAGTGACGAAGCCGGGTTGACAGAAACTGCCGAAGGCGAGACAGAGAGCTTTGTCCGCTATAGCAGCGCGCTTATCCTCTCACCAGAAAATGACTCAATTATTCCGCACAATCAGATCAGTATTGTGATTCAGCTGGCTTTGAGCCCGCAGTTACAGGCTGGGCATCGCGTGCAGTTTTGGTTTGACGGCGCTCCTCAGGGGCAAGCTGTCGCGACCACAACCTATCAAATCAGTGATATTGAGCGCGGTAGTTACAGCTTATCGGCCAGAGTATTCAATGCTCAGGGTCAATTACTCATTTCTACAGCCGCAGTTGAAGTCCATGTGAAGCGCAATTTTGCGCGCAACTAATTTATCCTGGTAGGTACCTGACGCGTTTCCGCTGCGCGCAGATAGATACAAATGCACCATAATGGTGCATACTCAGATGCGGCTTTGCCACTCGTAGTTAAAGGTAGTCAGCTATAGCCCATTTTACTGGGGTACAGCTGACCGATAAGGTGCTGTCCCGCAATATTTTTGGCCTGCTTATTGCAAGTACATCTAAGCGAAACAATGACAATAGATAATTTTCCGAAACAAGCGTCTATGACTTCGAACCAATTGCACAGAATGTTGCTCGATAATCTTAATACCGCCGTTTTATTAATGGATGCGGAGCTGTCGATCGACTATATAAATCCCGCTGCGGAAGCGCTTCTTCAGGTCAGCAGCTTGAAACTGCGTGGCACCAATGCCAGCGATCTGTTTTCAGACAATGATTTATCTTTGCAGACATTGCAGGATGCGATGGACACTGGTCATCCACATATCCGTCGGCATGAGTATTTGCGCCTGCCCACCTCGGAGTCATCTCAGGTCGATTACACCATTACACCAGTGGAGAATGATGCAGGCCGCATGCTGTTGATGGAAATGCAGCCAATTGACCGGTTCTTAAAAATTAATCGCGAAGAGGCATTACTGTCCGTTCACCACACCTCTAAGAGCCTAATTCGTGGTTTGGCCCATGAGATTAAGAATCCCCTCGGCGGTATTCGCGGTGCGGCACAGCTATTGAGACAGGAAATTACCGAGATTGGTATGGGGGGTGAAACCCTTGAGCTATGCCAGATTATCACCACCGAGACGGATCGCCTGCGCAATCTCGTCGATCGTTTGTTGGGCCCCAACCAGCTGCCGCGACTGCAGCCGATCAATATCCACGAAGTCACCGAGCATGTGAATGTGCTGATTGAAGCTGAAATGCAGGGCAAGCTGCACTTGGTGCGCGACTATGACCCCAGCATTCCAGAGATCGAGGGCGATCGTGAACAGTTGATTCAGGCGATACTGAATGTGGTACGCAACGCTATGCAGGCGCTGATCGACTCAGACCAAACAGGCCCTGTGATAACCATTAAGTCACGTATTAAACGCAGTTTTACCATTGCAGGTGTGCACCATAAAGTTGTCTGTTGTCTGGAAATTATCGATAACGGCCCCGGTGTCTCCGAAGATATTAAAGAACGTATATTTTTTCCGATGATTAGTGGCCGCAGCGAGGGGTCAGGGCTTGGATTAACCATTGCCCAAACCGCTATTAACGGTCATCAAGGCATTATTGAATGCGATTCTGAACCTGGGCACACCAGTTTCTCACTCTATTTACCGATAAAGGTTTAGCATGGAAATTACCTCTGAAATTTGGATAGCAGAAGACGACAGATCGCTGCGTTGGGTAATGGAGAAAGCCATTACCCGCGATGGCATTGCCGTGCGCAGTTTTGAAACTGGCGATGACCTGCTCAAAGCACTTCGCAACGCGCAGCCAGAAATTATTATTTCGGATATCCGCATGCCAGGTATCGACGGCCTCGAGTTACTGGCTGAGATTCACGGCAACTGGCCACATATTCCGATGATTATTACTACCGCCCACTCCGATCTTGACAGCGCAGTTGCCGCCTATCAGGGGGGTGCCTTTGAGTATCTGCCCAAGCCCTTTGATCTTGAGGAGCTGGTCGATGTCACTCGTCGCGCCATTTCATTTGCCAAAGAGCAGCGGTCTGCAGCTGAGCCAGTTGAGCGCCCTCAAGTGGTGCAGGAAATTATTGGTGAAGCCCCAGCCATGCAGGAGGTCTTTAGGGCCATTGGCCGACTCTCTAATTCCAATATCACCGTGCTAATTAATGGTGAGTCAGGTACAGGAAAGGAACTGGTGGCTCAGGCGCTGCACAAGCACAGTCCACGGCGTACCAATAAATTTATTGCTCTCAATATGGCTGCCATTCCCAATGATTTGATTGAGTCAGAATTATTTGGTCATGAGAAAGGTGCGTTTACCGGGGCAGCTCAACGCCGTGAAGGGCGCTTTGAGCAGTCCGATGGCGGCACACTTTTTCTCGATGAAATTGGTGATATGCCGCCAGAGGCTCAGACGAGATTGCTGCGCGTGCTGGCCGATGGCGAATTCTACCGGGTTGGCGGCCATACTGCGGTAAAAGTCGATGTGCGTATTATTGCCGCAACCCACCAGAATCTAGAGAGCCTGGTGGCCGAAAATCGTTTTCGCGAAGATCTATTTCACCGCCTCAATGTTATTCGTGTGCACCTGCCGAAATTGGCAGATCGGCGCGAAGATATACCCCAGTTAATGGAGCATTTCTTTCATCGTGCCGCTAAAGAATTGGAGATGGAACCTAAGACTCTGTCTCAGGAAGCGGAAGATTTCTTCTTTAATCTATCCTGGCCGGGCAACGTCCGCCAGTTAGAAAATATTTGCCGCTGGTTGACCGTGATGGCCGCCGGCAGAGAAGTGCTGCTGTCAGACTTGCCGCCTGAGCTACAGGCTGAAGATGACGATAAAGAGGTGCGAGTTCAGGGTGACTGGCAGCAGATGCTAAGACGCTGGAGTGAGCGCGAGTTGAAAATTGGTCGCCGCGATATCCTCGCTCAGGCGGTGCCAGAGTTTGAGCGCACAATGATTGAAACTGCCATGGCCCATACTGGCGGACGTAAAAAAGACGCGGCGCAGCTGCTGGGTTGGGGTCGCAACACTCTTACCAGAAAACTGCAAGAATATGATATGGAGGCTCAGGCATCCGAGTAGCGGAATATCTTTAGTTTCTGCTTTTAGGCTATAAAAAAACCCCGCTGATAAGGCGGGGTTTTTAGTTTAAATCGCGAACTCTGCTCAGTGCGTTGTGTCGTCACCAGTTTGCGCATCAGCCTCGGATTCTGCAGCTTTCGCCTGCGCCTGCTGAACAGCAGAGGCAAACAGTGCATCAAAGTTAATTGGTGGGATCATCAGCGGTGGAAAAGACCCCTTGGTCAGCGTGTTGTCGATTGCTTCGCGCGCATAGGGGAAGAGCATCGCTGGACAAGTGGTATTGATCACCTGAGTCAGCTGCTGATCGGGGAAACCTGAGATGGTAAACAGGCCAGCCTGTTCAGCCTCAATCAGATAGATAGTCTCATCGCCATCGGACACAGTAATGGTGAGACGCAGCGCCACTTCAAAGACACCGTCTTCAATTTTGCTCGACTTGGTATTGAGGTCCTGGCTGACCTTGGGTTGCCACTGCTTTTGGAAAGCTGCAGCGCCCTGAGGTGTTTCAAAGGAAAGATCCTTTAAGTAGATGCGCTGCACAGCAAATTTTGGTTCCGCTGCTGCGTCGGCCGCTGCTTCAGGAGCAGTCGTTGTTTCTTCAGTCATGATAAAAGCCTTCTAATATAATTTTTATGGAACCCGCTACGAATCTATATGGTGCTTGATTAAGGTAATTCAACCCTACTGTTGGCCAGCGACTCTAATTCACCTTCCAGCTCAAGTTGGCGCAGATCGGTGTAGCCACCGACATGTAACTCGCCAATCCAAATTTGTGGGACAGTGTTGCGTGAGCTTTTAGCCATCACCGCGGCCCTTAAATCTGGATTGCTATCCAGAGCAATATCTTGGTAGTTAATTCCTTTGGCGCTTAACAGGCGCCGTGCGGCGGTGCAAAACGGGCAGAACCGCGTTCCGTATAGTACAACTTCAGACATGGTGTTTCCTTTTGTGGGGGACGAGATCACAGGCCTTGAGCCTATTCTTTTTGTCCCTGAACCATTGGCATTTTTTGTCCTTGCCATTCAGCCATTCCACCACTTAGGCGGCGGACGTTGTACCCCTCTTTAGTCAGTGCTCTTCCGGCACCACCAGCATGCTGACCCATTTGATCGGCCACCACGATGATTTTGCTACGGCACTTTTCCAGTTCGCTAATGCGACTGGTCAATTTGGTATGTGGAATATTTGTCGCGCCGTGAATATGCCCACTTTGAAACTCAGTAGGGGGCCGCACATCGACCAATACAGCCTGATCTGAGTTCATTAGCGACACGACTTCAGTTGTGGCTATGGGCTTGCCACCCTTGGTGCGCTCAGTAAATGCAAATACGTAGAGAAGTATCATAAAGACACTTATTAGAATCCACTGCTCGCTGGCAAAGATAAAAAGATCCACTTAAATACCACCATAAGTCATTGTTAACAGCCAGCTAGTGCGGCTGAGGCGCGCAAGTATACACAGGATTGCTGCACTGTGGTATTGACCGAGCCTGTATTGTTAGTAACAGAGTCGTTAGCGCCAGCGCTGCCACACCGGCTCGCAGCTGTCAGGTAATTGAGCCACCTTGCCCAGCGCAGCCCAAGGCTGACCTGAAGCGTGAAAGTCAGAGCCACAGGATGCCAAGAGCCCACTTTTATTACATAGAGCAGCGAGATCCTTGGTCACCGACGGAACCTGGAGGCCCGAAATAACTTCCATTCCCTCGCCACCGGCCTCGGCAAAGTCTTCCAGCAGCGCAATCAGCTTGGTTCTGGTTATCTTGTATTTCAGAGGATGAGCTAACACGGCGACGCCGCCGGCCTCTTTAATCCAGCTTACCACTGTGGGTATATCGGCCCACTGCTCCTTGATATCCCCGACTTTGCCAGCCCCGAGATACTTTTTAAATGCCTGTGCAATATTGCTTACGGCGCCAATCGCCACCAGATGCTGAGCAAAGTGCGGTCGGCCAACCTCACCGCCAGCGGTGTAACTTATAGCTCCTTCAAGACAGTTATCGAAACCAAGATGCTGTAATTTTTCGGCAATTTTTTCACCGCGCTCACTGCGTGCTTTGCACTGCTGTGTCACTCCCTGCAAAATGGCGTCGCTGGTCATATCCAGATTGAGGCCGACAATATGCACACCAGATTTTCGCCAATAGCTAGAGAATTCAATGCCCGGAATAATATGCAGGCTAGCAGGGGTGTTCTCGATCGCCTGATAGGCAGCCAAGGTGTCATGGTCGGTGATCGAGAGCATATCGATCTCCCGCTCAATGGCCAGATCGATCAGTGCCATTGGCGACAGGGCGCCGTCTGAGACATTGGTGTGGCAGTGTAAATCTACATTCATAAAAGCAGTGATTCCGGTCGATAGATTATTGTACCAGCCTTCACAGGCTTTATAATCAGCCAATGAATAGCCATGACATAATCGACCCCATCTCCGAGCAGCAGCAGGTGCAGGTAATTGCCGCAACCAATCGCTGCATTGACCAGGCTTCGACACTCTATGGACGAGAGTTTAAAGCTCTACCGGTCGATTTTGATCTCAGCGGTCGCTGCGCGGGCATGTATCAGGTGCGCGGTGCTGCGCGCCGTATTCGGTTTAATCCCTGGTTATTTGCCAAATACTTCCAAGATAGTATTGGCGATACGGTTATCCATGAAGTCGCACATTATATTGTCGACTGCCTGTATGGATTAAAGCGGGTGAAACCTCATGGTGCGGAGTGGAAAAAAATCATGCTAGATCTTGGCGCTGTGCCCAAGGCCACAGGTAACTATGACTTGAGCGGAATTCCCACCCGCCAGTATCAGCATTTTGCCTATAGTTGCGGCTGTAGAACCCATCAGTTGACTATTATGCGCCATCGCAAAATTGTAAAACATCGCGCTGTGTATCGATGTCAGTACTGTCACGGCACACTGGTTGCTGTGCCTCTGGAGACGGCATGAGCCAGTGGTACGTGTATATGCTGCGCGCCAGCGACCAGTCTCTGTATACAGGCATCACCACTGATCTTGAGCGACGGCTAGCAGAACATCAGTCGGGTAAAGCGGGTGCCAAGTATTTTCGTGGTCGCAGCGCGGTTGAGATGGTTTACAGCGAGTGCGCTGATGATCGCAGTGCCGCCAGTGTGCGCGAAGCCGCTATCAAGAAGTTATCGAGAGCCCAAAAGCTGGCTCTGGTAGCTAATTAAACTATCTTGTATATACAAGTAGATTTTTATAAATAGCATTTTTGGTAGTATTTATGAAAAATAATCTTTGATATTTAATGTATATACAGGTATAAATTGTATATACAATTAAATGCTGAGATATCCTATGCCTGTGGAAGTCATAAAGCTACCCCAGTTCGCACTGATCAAGCAGTATATTCAGGGCCATATTGACTCTGGAACCTGGCCTGCTGGGACGCGAACGCCCTCCGAGAATGACCTCTGTTCGATCTTTTCCGTGAGCCGCATGACCGCGCGCCGAGCGCTGCAAGAATTAGCCGATCAAGGCATACTTCTGCGCACCCCCGGGCTGGGTACCTTTGTGGCGGAAGTTGAGCCGCAGGTGCCGAACTTGGAGATTCCCAATATTGTTGAGCAGGCGATAAAAGCAGGTAGCTACAGTAGACGTATTTTGTCTCTGGGCTCTATGTCAGCGCCCGTTGAAATAGCCGAGCTTATGCATAGCCCAGCCGATAGAGAGGTCTATCGGGCCCTTGTGGTGCATCTCGATAAACAGCAGCCCATCCAATGGCAGGCCCTCTATGTTAATCCCGAACTGGTGCCCGCTTTTCTAAAACAAAATTACACCAAGATAACGCCAGAGGCTTATCTCGATTGGGTCGCACCGGCTAGTGCCACAGATTTGCAGTTAGAGGCGGTATTGCCAAGCCCAGCTCAGCGCCGCGAGCTTGGACTTACGGCTGAGAGTTCCGCTGTCTGCATGCAACTCAATCACCGCTGTTGGAATCAGCAAGTTGTGCGCAATTACTCTCAGCTAGTGCACCCCGCCAGCCGCTTTCATCTGGGGCTGGATCTTCGTTACAGTGGTGATTCGGCATGAAAAAAATAGCTGTATTTGTCGATGTGCAAAATATTTATTACACAGTCAAAGAATCTCAGGGCTGCCATTTTAACTATCGCGCGCTATGGCGTCAGTTGAGTGAGGAAGGGGATATTGTCATCGCCAATGCCTACGCAATTGAGCGCAACGATGCTCAGCAGCAAGGCTTCCAGAAAATTCTCCAGGGCATAGGATTTGATATAAAACTAAAGCCCTTTATCCAGCGCAGCGATGGATCAGCCAAAGGTGACTGGGATGTTGGCCTGACCATTGATGTGATGGATGCAGTCGCGAATTCGACGCAAAAAATAGATCAGGTTGTGCTGCTCTCCGGAGATGGCGATTTCGATTTATTGCTCAAACGCGTGAATCAGGGCTATGGCGTAGACACGCTGGTCTATGGTGTTGAGGGTTTAACGGCGACATCACTGATTGATGCCGCCATGCAATTTCGTCCTATCGAGGCCGAACTACTACTGCGCTAGTAAGCACTAACTATTGCCACATGCTAGGTAATAATGCCACTTCCGCCCATATTGCCGCCACCCTGACCGGGAACCACAATTTGCGAGGCCTGCTCACGGCGCATCTTTTCAATTTCTCGTCCGGCTTCTTCCACCGCCACCTGTGCCTTAGCGGCAAAATCTTCTGCGGCTTCGCCAACAGTGCTACCGGCTAATTCAAAGTTTAGTGGAATGGCGCCCATAGGTGTCATCACCTGGGCAGAGCCAAAAAAGCTAATCTGGCGTTCCGGATCATCGGAACCATCGGCCTTTACTGGCGTTAATTTGCGGATAGCACCCATCTTTTGATCGGTATAATTTTCTTCACGAAATAGCCCATGGGGGTCCATCGCGGTATTGTTTTCATCGCTCATAATTTGATTTCATTGGTAGTAGACAGAAGACGCACACCCTAGCAGACAAGGGCAGGCAGTAAAAGACATCAGTTATTTGGCGCGGGCAATGATCTGGCGATTAGGCCACTGGCAGCGATCAATAGCGCTGACATCAACAGGCAGCTGGCGAGTCCATATTGCTGAAAGATCAAACCAGATAACACTGTTCCCAGCAGGCGACCACCGGCATTGGCCATATAGTAGAAGCCAACATCCAAAGACACCGAATCATGCTCTGCATAGGCCACAATCAAATAGGAATGCAGGCTGGAATTAACCGCAAAGAGCAGGCCAAAAAAGATCAGTCCAACAATGATCACGGCAGCTGGATCTAGATCGGCGAAGAGTCCAGCAGCCATTAGACCGGGTGCTAAAAATAATAGGCTCGCCCAGGTAGACAGTGCGGTGCCATTGGCAAGTGCATCATTGAGGCTGGTGATGCGCGGCGCCACCGTTTGCATAGCCCCATAACCAATAACCCAGGCAGCCATCAATGTGCCTACTTCTACATAGCTCCACGCCAGTTGGCTCTGTAAATACACCGGCAGTGCGACAACAAACCAAATATCCCGCGCACAAAATAGGAACATCCTTGCCGCTGACAGCCGATTCACCCGATCCGTCTTTACCAATGAGTCGCGTATCTTGAGTTTATAGCTGACCTTGCCGCTGTTGGTCTCAAGAACGAATAAGCCTGCCGCCAACACCATTATCAGCAAGGTGACCAATATTACAACGGTGGTGTGAAAGCCAACCCAGGCCAGCAGCGCGCCCCCGATAAAAAAACCACAGCCTTTAAGTGCATTCTTAGAGCCAGTGAGCAGAGCAATCCAGCCATAGAGTTTGCTTTGTGCCCGATCCGGCACCAGTGCTTTGATACTGCTTTTGGCGCTCATCTTACTCAGGTCTTTGGCGATACCCGACAGTGCCTGAGCCAACATCACGTAGGCCACAGTCAATGCCGATGGATCTTTGAGCAGCATTATCAGCGACACAATTTGCACGCCCAAGCCGATCTGCAAGGTGCGCGTCAGACCTATGCGCGTGGCCAGCCAGCCACCATAGAGATTGGTGACCATACCGAAAAACTCATAGAGTAAAAACAGACTGGCAATTTCTAGTGGGCTATAACCCAGGCCGTGGAAGAACAGCAATACCAGCATACGCAGCGCGCCGTCGGTTAATGTAAATGCCCAGTAACTCAGGGTGACGCAGATATACTGTTTAACAAGACCTGTCATGGTTGCAGTTAGATTGACGCCGCGACTTTGGCGACTAGCTCCATCATGCGATTGACATAGCCGGTTTCATTGTCATACCAGATAAGCACCTTCACCTGACTGCTGTTAATCACCATAGTCGAAAGGCCATCGACGATGCCAGAGCGCTTATCATTGGTGTAGTCGATCGACACCAGTGGCAGTTCCTCATAACCCAAAATGCCTTTGAGGCGACCCTCGGCTGCGGTTTTTAGCGCAGTATTAACTTGCTCCGTTGTCACCGCCTTTTGCAGCTCAAATACACAGTCGGTCAACGAGGCATTAGCGAGGGGTACGCGCACAGCGATACCATTTAAGCGGCCCTTTAGCTGCGGAAAAATCTCAGTGATGGCTGTAGCCGATCCAGTGCTGGTAGGAATTAACGACATACTGCTGGCGCGAGCCCGGCGCAGGTCACTGTGGTACTCATCGAGAATACTTTGCGTATTGGTGATGTCATGAATCGTCGTTATAGCCCCGTGTTCAATACCAAAGCTGTTGTGCAGCACATCTATCACCGGTGCCAGACAGTTGGTAGTGCAGGATGCTGCGGTGACAATATTCTGAGCCTTATACTGATCGTCATTAACTCCCATCACAATATTCAAGGTGCCATCCTTAATCGGTGCCGAGACCACCACTCTGGCCACACCAAGATTAAAGTAAGGCGCTAGCACCTGCTGTGATTTAAATGTTCCAGTGCACTCAACCACTAGGTCTACAGCCGCCCAGGGGCCATCTTCAATAGCGCTGCTCGAGGAATAAGTAATGGCCTTGCCATCAATAATAATTTGGTTGTTGGCCTGATTGGACGAGACTTCACGATCCCAGATGCCATGCACAGAATCGAACCGCAACAGATGTGCCGCAGATTTCGCATCGCCTGCAATCTCATTGATATGGGTGATTTCAAAGGCCGACGAATCCCAGGCTGCCCTGAGGGCCAAGCGTCCAATGCGGCCAAAGCCGTTAATGCCTACTTTTATTGTCATGGTGAAAATCTATTCTCAAGTAAAAACGAGGCAGCTAGAGATTGCATGCCGGTTATGGCTATAGATGTCATGTTCGGACCACGCCGAAATCATGAAGTCAGTCACGTTATTGTATGCCAAGAGGCTATTTGAGAACTAGCTAACATCAGCATTGCGACCGTCTCGAAAGAACAGGCCGAGTTAAAAGCCTATAAATGCACCCTACAGCAACAATGTGACAGAAAAATTAACAGATTGGGAATTTGACTAAAGAATTTTGAGGATAGGAGTTATGAATTTATTCAGTTTTACTTGTTTAGTTACCGTTGCTACAGGAACCCTGTTCGGCGCATCAATTGGATTATTTGCCTATGGCGCTGATATTTGGACAAGCACTGGCATAGGCTGTGGAATCGGATTCTGTGTTGCGATCAGTGAAATCTTCCCCGTTTTCGACTGATTTGCGCACAATGTTTTAACACCCAAACTCTCCCCCTTTAGGGCCATCGATAGATGGCCCTTTTTTTGGCAGTTATTTGTTACTGTTAGCCGCCAGCTCCGCTGACATGGCCCTGCTCAAGCTCTTCCTCAGTCGCCTCACGCACATCTTCGATGGACACATCGAAGTTAAGGTTTTTGCCCGCCAAAGGATGGTTGCCATCAACAGTAACAACTTCATCAGTTACGGCAGTTACGGTGACTGGGACGCTGCCGCCCTGACCAGTCTGCGCTTCGAACTGCATGCCGACCTCAATACTGTCTACACCTTGAAAGGCGTCGCGAGGCACTTCTTGAATTAACTCTTGCTGGACTTCGCCATAGCCTTCGGCCGCAATAACAGCAACAACCATAGAGTCGCCAACAGCTTTGCCCTCCAATGCACTTTCCAGGCCGGGGATAATATTGCCGGCGCCATGTAAATAGGCCAACGGATCTTTGCCGGCAGAGCTATCCAGCGTCTGGCCGTCGTCGTCTGTCAGGGTGTAGTGAAAGCTAACTGCGCTGTTTTCTTTGATCGTCATTGTATTTTTCCGGTAGGTAATAACGCGGCATTATGCGTCAACGGACAACAAATATCGAATAGATTGCCAGTCGATAATTACGGCACCTTTAAATTTAAGCTAAATGATTATTAAAAGTCCAAACAGAGGATGCAAGCGGCGTCTAGTTCTGTCATATTTCTGTCATCAAAGAAGACTTTAATGGAGGCTTAAAGATGAGTTCTGAGCTGGAAATTATGCCCAAGCACACAATTTTAGTGGTTGATGATGAAGCTGCCATACGCACCATGCTCTGTGTTGCTCTGGAGGCTGCAGACTACAATGTGCTGCAGGCAGAAAACGCTCAGCAGGCCCATGCAGTGATCATTGATCGACGACCAGATCTGGTGCTGCTGGATTGGATGATGCCCGGCACCTCAGGTTTGGAGTTACTTCGTCGATTAAAGCGTGATGAGCTGACGGCCAAGATACCGGTCATTATGTTGACAGCAAGGGCAGAGGAAGACAGTAAAATCTCCGGCCTGGATGCAGGTGCCGACGACTATATCCCCAAGCCATTTTCGCCGCGCGAGCTTATTTCCAGAGTCAAAGCGGTATTGCGGCGTGTCGGCCGCGAGGAGCTTGCACAACCTATCGCGGTTGATGAGTTACTGTTCGACCCCTTGGGTCACCGAGTCAGTATTTCCGGGCAATCGATTAATCTCGGCCCCACCGAGTACCGCTTACTGCAGTTCTTTCTCACTCATCAGGAGCGGGTCTATACTCGGGACCAGATTCTCGACTATGTTTGGGGTGGCAACGTCTATCTCGATGAGCGAACCGTGGACGTGCATATTCGCCGATTGCGCAAGGCAATTTCGGTTGCAGGCCATGACAACTATGTGCAGACTGTGCGGGGAGCAGGCTACCGCTTCTCAACCCAATTACAGAATGTCTAGAAAAGGAAACACCATCGTTGCGACCGGGAATGTATACAGAGATATGGCGCATAGTTATGGTGGGGCTGTTTACGTTCATATTTGGCTGGAATCTCGGTTATCCTCTTGAGGTGGTGCTCGCCGGAGTCGGTGCCTATCTACTCTGGACCTTCCGTATTATCTCTCTGCTGTTTGAATGGATCGACAAAGGTATGCGCGGCATACCGCCTGAGACAGATGGTGTCTGGGGCGAAATTAGCGACACCTTAAACAGACAGCGCCGACGACACCGCCGCGCCCAGGAAAAAATGCGCAAAACCATCAATCGGGTATCGCGCCTAACCGAAGCCCTGGATGAAGGTATTCTCGTCTTGCGCAGTGATCTGACCATCGATTGGTGGAATAGCTCAGCCACTAATCTGCTGGGCTTGCGGTCCAGTGACCGCGGCAGCTCGGTGATGAATTTAATCCGTGATCCCGCCTTTGTAGAGTATATTCAACGAGATGACATTATTGGGTCGATCGAACTACCATCGATAATCCAGCCCGATCGACTGCTTAAGTTTTCTGCATCAGGTTTTGGTGCTAATGAAATTGCCTTGGTGATTACTGATATTACGCGACTCAAAAATCTTGAGCAGTTGCGCAAAGAGTTTGTGGGCAATGTTTCCCACGAGCTGCGCACGCCGCTAACGGTTATGCGTGGCTATCTAGAAACGCTTCGGGACATGCCCGCTAATACAGCCTCTGTAGAGGCTGCTTTTGGTCAGATGTCCGAACAGGTAACCAGAATGCAAGCCATGGCCGATGATCTTATTATGATTTCACGACTAGAGGCCGACAGCCAAGAGCCTGCTCTTCAAACTGTCGATATCAACGGGTTATTGCACAGCATCGTCTCTGAAGCACAGGCACTTAGTGGCGGTAAACATACAATCACTCTGGACTGCAAAGAGGGGACTGTGGTGCAGGCGGACGGCAGTGATATTCGCAGTGCACTGAGTAATATTGTCTTCAATGCGGTGCGCCACAATCCCGATGGAGCAAGCATCACGATTCTGGTGAGTCAATATCAAGACTTTATCGACGTTTCAATTCGCGACGATGGCGTGGGTATAGATCCGATGGAAATCCCGCGCCTGACAGAGCGATTCTACCGCGGTGATAACAGTCGAAATTCAGCGACTGGTGGCACTGGACTTGGGCTAGCAATCGTTAAGCACAGTATCAATCGCTATGGTGGCCGCCTAATGATCAATAGCAGGCTGGGCCATGGAGCAGAATTTATCTGCCGCTTACCTAAGGAAAGTAAATAGTCTTAGCCTGCACAGGCAAATCTGTAATGTAGAAAATAATCGCCTTCCTGTTCTGGATTTGGCTCACTCCACTGATCTTCAATTGACCAGCCTTTGGCACAGTGATGCGCCATCTCAATATATAAGCGTTGAATGGCGAGTGTTACCGACTGTTCAAATTTTGCGCCAGGACGCAGAGAATATGCCTGGCGTGCTGCAAATGTTTTATTGAGGCTATGGTTCATTGATCCAGGGGCAACAATAGGGCGTTCGAATATCCCAGAGGCTGGGTCTTTGGTGCCGTCGCCATAGAGTTTCGTTGTGTTTTTATACTTAGCTGCACCTGAGGCTCTATATAAAGCTGGCTTGTCAGTAGTTTTTTTCTGCTCGTCGCACTCAATAATTTTATCGACAAAATTGGGTGAGTCAGCGTCATCGGTATCAAAATCGCAGTCGCTAAAGGCGCAGGCCGAAAATAGCCAGATTACGCAGGAAATAATCAAAAAACGGGGTGATTTTGAGTTCATCAAATAAAGCCTATGGATGGTGTCTGTAAACAATTTTAGCATCAGGTTGGCTGTTGCAGAGAGTTTTGTCTAGGTTTAGTAAACAGGCTGATCGTTCCGAGCTCAAGCTTTTAGCAAAATCCCTATGCATAAAAAAGGCGACCCCTGAGGCTCGCCTTTTTAAAGACAGCCTAATACTAAAACTTATGTTCCATGCCTAAACCAAAGGCTGTGTCTTCTTTATCAGCTTCACCAACGGACGAGTCTGTATTGTCAGTATAAAATACATAGAGCTTAGTACCTTTGGCTAGTTTGTAATCAGCACCTAAGGACATTGTCTCTTCCTCGTCGCCATCAACATCATCTTCGATTGAACCATACTGCGCTTTCAGCGTCGTTTTCTTGTCGAGCTTATAGGCCGCACTTACAAAGAAACCAGATTCGTCCTTGGTGCCAAGGTTATCTTCGTTCTGCTGATACATAACGCCAAGCTTCAGCGCGTCCATCTTGTACTGCGCAATAATACGCAGAAGGTCTTGACTGTTGACATCCTGATCGCCTGCAACAGCAATATAGAGATTATCCATGCTGTAGCTTAACGAGTAAGAAATACCATCGGTAAGGCCAGTATCATCCTGGCCATCGCCGTCAACGTCAGCGCCTTCGCCTGGAATCATAGCAACGGTGGTCGAGAAGCCATTTATTTTTGGCGAGGTATAGGCAACGATATTGGAAACGCGGTTTTCGCCTTCAAAAGTATTTTTAATATCGCCTTCAAGATCGTTAAAAAGATCAATCTTGTTCTGAGCGAGCTTGGTCGGGGAATCATGCTTGCCGGCCCATACTGTACCAAAGCTACCTTTGATTCCAGCCATAATGTTACGTTGCGAAAAGGTGTTCGTGTTTGAATCTGTTATACAGACCTGATCGCCAGTCGGAGTACCAGTTTGGTCTATCACTGCTGAACATTTAGATTTGCTACGATCTTTGCTTCCATCATCGACAAACATTTCGAATTCCGCTTTATAGATAGCATAAAGACCATCAGCAATTTCGGTCTTACCTTTAACACCCAGACGTGAGGCGTTGCTGTTGAGCTTCCATGTATCATCGGCGCCATTTTCTGCATTCACTGCAGAGATATTTGCCTTGCCGTAAATAGTGCCGTCAATTGGTCCAGCAGCAAAACCCTGTGAGGCAAAGCCCATGGTCAATGCAATAGCTGCTGAAAGCATTAATTTGTTCATACTCAAATCCCCAAAAATATATAAGTGGTTAGGCCTAGGCCTGGAAGCTGCCAGTCAGTAATGTGACAGCAACGGGTTAAAATATAGGTACTTTATATGACAGTAATATGACAGATGACTGCAGAGCCTATTGTTTCTCTATTGTTAAGCTATGCCGATGACATAGAGCAGGCAAAAACCAGTTTTATTACGGATTACTTGTAATTTTAGCGCATGTCATATTTCTGTCATATTACTTTTATAAAGTGCTCTGGCAGTAACAATTTAGCCGTAATCAATCGCACAACAATGTGCCTGAATCCTGGAGATTCTCATGACCCAACGTACTCTGATTCCAGCCCTCATATTTACTATGGCTTCTGTTATGGTCACCTCTTCCGCAATAGCGCGTGACAGTATTGAAGTAGTAGGTTCTTCAACCGTATACCCTTTTTCAACAGTTGTCGCTGAGCGCTATGGCCGTGCGACTGGCAAGCCTACCCCAAAGATAGAATCAACCGGTTCTGGCGGCGGCATGAAGCTTTTTTGTTCCGGTGTTGGTACTAACTACCCAGATATCACTAACTCCTCGCGCCGTATGAAAGCCTCTGAATTCAAGAAATGTCAAACCAATGGTGTAAGAGATGTTATTGAAGTTCAGATTGGTTATGACGGTATTGTTATTGCAAATTCTGTGGCTGCTGCACCAATGAAACTAAGCCGCAAAGATATTTTCCTCGCACTGGCCGCTCAGGTTCCTGGCGCCATCGAGGGCGAACTCATAGACAACCCTTACAGCACTTGGAACCAAGTTAATCCAGCACTGCCAAACACTGCCATTGAAGTATTGGGTCCCCCGCCAACCTCTGGTACCCGTGATGCATTCGCTGAGCTAGGTTTGGAGGGTGGCTGTAAGGGTATCGCTTGGATCAAAGCGATGAAAAAGACTAATAAGAGTGCCTTTAAAGCGTTATGTCATACCGTTCGTGAAGATGGCCGTTACATCGAAGCTGGCGAGAACGATAACCTGATCGTGCAGAAGCTTGAAGCAAATCCAGCGGCGCTGGGTGTGTTTGGCTTTAGCTTTTTAGATCAGAATGCTGACAAGGTGCAGGGCGCACAGATTGAGTCTGTTGAGCCTACCTTTGAGTCTATCGCTGACAAGTCTTACCCTATCTCGCGTCCACTGTTCTTCTATGTGAAGAAGGCGCATGTAGATGTGGTTCCAGGTATTCAGGGTTACCTCAACGAGTTCACTAGCGAAAAAGCTTGGGGTGAAGAAGGTTATCTGGCCGAGAAGGGAATGATTCCGCTACCTAGTGAGGAGCGGGCGGCCATGGCTGCCAGTACTAGAGGGCTAGTCCCAATGAAGGGCAATGAAGCATTGAAATAATAGGCATAAGTTGTCAAAGTACCGCCCGGTTCTATGAGCCGGGCTGTTTTGTTATTTAAAAATTATACCCGACGCATTATTTAAGGATCCTGTCTGCCCTATGCAAGCGACAAACATACTTATTTTGATACTTGGACTGGGCGCATTTGCGTTCTTTTTGGGTCGTGGCCGATCACTTGCCCTGGCCAAACCTCTGGGCGGTATTCGCAAACTCCATTCTCTTCCCTCTTACTACGGCCTGCATGCCGCTATGTGGTGTTCGCTGCCACCGCTATTTTTGCTGGCTATGTGGATGATGTTTGATGATCCGCTGATCAATAGTATTGTGGTGGAATCTGTGGCGGACGAAATTGCGCCCACCGATGCAGCAAGTTATAACCTGCTGCTCAATAAAATAAGTAATTTGGCCGATGGCATACTGCCGCGTAAAGGCGAGTCTGCGGTACTGATTGCAGCCGCAGATCATATGGAAGCGCTGCGGGTTATTTCGCGCTGGTCTTTGACAGCATTGATGTTAACCCTGTCAGGACTGGGGCTACTCTGGGGCTGGTCGCGCATCTCTGCCTCTTTTCGCGCTCGCCCAGTGGTTGAAAAGGTCATGCAAAATATCTTGCTGGCCTGTGCTTGTCTGGCAATCTTCACCACCGTTGGCATCGTGTTATCGGTGCTCTTTGAGTCTATTCAGTTCTTCCGCTCTGTACCCATTTTTGATTTTGTTTTTGGTCTGGAATGGAGTCCGCAGACGGCGATTCGTGAAGATCAGGTTGGCTCATCCGGCAGCTTTGGTGCGGTACCCCTATTTGTGGGCACCTTGCTGGTTTCAGCCGTCGCCATGGTGGTGGCCGTTCCCGTTGGGTTAATGTCGGCGATTTACCTTGCCGAATATGCCAGCAAATCGGTCAGAACCTATGCCAAACCCGCATTGGAAATTCTTGCCGGTATCCCCACTGTGGTATACGGCTTTTTTGCAGCCCTGACCGTAGCACCTTTTTTGCGTGATCTAGGGGCCAGCTTTGGCCTGTCGGTATCTTCCGAAAGTGCGCTTGCCGCCGGCGGTGTGATGGGGGTGATGATTATTCCGTTTATCTCTTCCCTTGCCGACGACGTTATTACTGCAGTGCCTCAGTCTATGCGCGATGGTTCTTTGGCTATGGGTGCCACCCATTCAGAAACGGTGCGCCGAGTTATTATTCCCGCAGCGCTGCCAGGTATTGTTGGCGGTGTTATGTTGGCCATTTCTCGTGCCATTGGTGAAACTATGATTGTGGTTATGGCGGCGGGTATGGCAGCCAAGCTAACGGCCAATCCACTGGAGTCGGTGACCACGGTAACCGTGCAAATTGTGACTCTGTTAACCGGTGATCAGGAGTTTGATAGCCCCAAGACTCTGGCCGCATTTGCCCTTGGCCTAATGCTCTTTACCGTTACCTTGCTACTAAATATTTTTGCTTTGCACATCGTTAAGAAATACCGAGAACAGTATGACTGAGTCCGTGAATAATTTAGACAAAATCAAACAATCTCTGTCTCGGCGCAATCGGGCAGAGAAGCGCTTCCGCTGGTATGGTCGTCTGGCCATCTTTATTGGCTTGGCGGCGGTTATGGTGCTGTTTACCGATATCATCAGCAAAGGTCATGGCGCCTTTCGTATTACCTATATAGAGCTAGAAGTTACCTATGATCAGGATCGCATTGGTGTAGAGAATCTGACTGATCCCGAGCAACTGGCAAATGGTAACTGGGAAGCTCTGTCTAAAGCGGCCTTGCGCAATGAATTCAATGATGTGTCTGGCCGTCGTGACAAACGCAAACTCTATGGCCTTATTAGCAGTGGCGCTGGCTTTGATCTAAAGGATCGTCTGCTGGCCAACCCGCTTCTGTTAGGCGAGACAGAAAAAGTATGGATACTGGCTGATGATGATATCGATACCTATTACAAATCTTGGTTAGACGGCGAGTCCTATGCTGCCAGAATGTCAGCCAAGCAACTCCAGTGGATTGACGAGTTACACGCACAGGGTAAAATCCGACTACAATTTAACAGCAATCTATTTACCCGTGGCGATTCCCGTGAGCCGGAGCAGGCAGGTATCCGTGGTGCAGTAATGGGGTCTTTGCTGACGTTAATACTGACCTTACTGCTGTCATTTCCGATTGGCGTATCGGCGGCAATCTATCTGGAAGAGTTCGCCCCGCGCAATCGCTGGACCGATTTTATCGAAGTCAATATTAATAATCTGGCCGCCGTGCCCTCAATTATTTTCGGTCTGCTGGGATTGGCTATCTTTATTAATTTTTTCCATATCCCCAGATCGGTACCTATTGTGGGTGGTCTGGTATTAACCCTAATGACATTGCCAACCATTATTATTACCAGCCGAGCGGCCATTAAATCAGTGCCACCTTCCATTCGTGAAGCGGCACTGGGCATGGGCGCATCAAAGTATCAGGTGGTTTTGCATCATGTGTTGCCGCTGTCTCTGCCGGGTATGTTAACCGGTGCAATTATTGGTATGGCTCAGGCGCTGGGCGAATCTGCACCACTGCTAATGATTGGTATGGTGGCCTTTATTGTTGATATCCCCGCTGGCTTTAGTGACCCAGCAACAGTGTTACCCGTGCAAATTTTTCTCTGGGCCGACAGTCCAGAGCGCGCCTTTATTGAAAAGACTTCAGCGGCCATTATGGTATTGCTGAGTTTTTTAATTATTATGAACACCGTTGCCGTATGGTTGCGCAAGCGCCTAGAGCGGCGCTGGTAGAGAGGAAAAACTATGACTCAAGCTGCCACAGCTGAAAAAAAGAACCCCGCCAAAAAAACTGTCGCCAAGGCTGTTAATAGCTTGGATGTGTCAGATCACCAGGCTACGGTGGGCAAAAATTTTGCCGACAATGCCAAGATGACTATGCGCAATGTCAATGTCTTCTATGACGATAAGCAGGCTATCCATGATGTTAGCGTGGATATCGCCAAGAATGAAGTGATTGCTATGATTGGTCCGTCTGGCTGTGGCAAGTCTACTTTTTTGCGCTCGCTAAATCGTATGAATGATACGGTTGATATCTGCCGGGTCGAGGGCCAAATCTGTATGGATGGCGAAGACCTCTACTCACCTAAACTGGATGTAGTTGAACTGCGTGCCAGAGTGGGCATGGTTTTTCAAAAGCCCAACCCATTTCCCAAGTCTATTTATGAAAATGTCGCCTATGGCCCCAAGATTCATGGCCTGGCCGATACCAGAGTAGACCTTGATGAAATTGTTGAAAACAGCCTTCGCAAAGCCGGACTATGGGAAGAAGTTAAAGAGCGGTTGCATCAGGCGGGTACCGGTTTATCTGGTGGTCAGCAACAGCGGCTCTGTATAGCCAGGGCCATTGCGGTTAGTCCTGAAGTTATTTTAATGGACGAACCCTGTTCAGCACTGGATCCTATTGCCACGGCTAAAATTGAAGAATTGATTGAAGAGCTAAGTCAAAATTTTACCATCGCTATTGTGACTCATTCGATGCAGCAAGCTGCGCGTGTATCTCACCGCACCGCCTACTTTCATCTCGGACGACTGATTGAAGTCAACCCAACTGAACAGGTATTTACTATGCCAGAGCATCAGCTTACTGAAGCCTATATTACCGGCCGCTTCGGTTAAAAAGGGAGAATACTATGTCAAAAATGTCATTTGAAAATCACATCATGAAACAGTTCGATGAGGAGCTGGAAGAGATTCGTACCCGTCTCATGGAGATGGGCGGCAAGGTTGAGCAACAGCTACAAAACGCGGTTCGTGCGGTGACCGAAGCCGATAGTGCACTGGCTGAAATGGTGATCAAGGAAGAAAAATTTGTTGACGAAATGGAAGTCGATATTGATGAGGCATGCATCTTGATTATTGCGCGTCGCCAGCCTGCGGCCAGCGATCTGCGCCTGGTTATGATGGTGACTAAAGCAGTCAATGATTTAGAGCGTATTGGTGATGAGGCCAAGAAGATTGCTAACCATGCGGTACTTCTAGCTGGCGAAAAAACTGGCTCTCAAGGCTACACCGAAGTGCGACATATGGGTCAGTCAGTGGTAAGTATGCTCAACAACGCATTGGATGCCTTTGCACGTTTTGATGTTGATGCGGCTATGCGCACGTTAGAAGAAGATAAAAAAATTGATCTTGATTATAAAACTGCATTACGAGAGCTGGTTACCTACATGATGGAAGACCCGCGCAGTATTAGTCGGGTCATTAACATCCTCTGGGTGGTGCGATCACTGGAGCGAATTGGTGATCATGCCAAAAATCTTTGTGAGCAAATTGTCTTTGTGGTCAAAGGCAAAGATATTCGCCACCAGTAACATAATTGCTGGCGACAAACCCACTCTGGCCACCTAGCCGGGAAGCTAGCTTTTAAAGCTAAGCTTTGGCACTGGGGCGACCACTTACCTGATCATGCCAGCGCTGAAGATTTACACAGTCTTCAGGAATTCGCTTTTTTACCCACTTGGCAAAATCGACGGTGGTCAGGGCAGTAATATCCGCCACCGAAAAGTAGTCGCCAATAATATATTGGCTCGCTGCCAGATGGCTATTTAGGTCAGAAAATAAATTATCTAGTCGCAACAATCCGCGTTCTGCAAGTTGCGGAATTTGCTCATAGTCATGGGGCCCAGGCATGGCCCGATGCTTAAACCCAGGTGATGCATTTCTAAACGCCTCTGCCACTGCAGATAACCCGTTAGCTTGTATTTGACTATTAGATGACTCCACCTGCGCACGCTCCACTGGGTTGCGACCATGTAAGGGTATGTCGGGATAGAGCTCCTCCAGATAGCGGCAAATAGCATTGACCTGGCTTATAGTAGAACCGTCGTCCAGGGCTAATAAGGGGACTTCGCCCAACGGATTAATGGCTTTGTATTCCTCAGAGAACTGTTCACCTTTAGCTAGGTCAACCTGTATCGTTTCGAGTTCAATACCTTTTTCGGCTAAAAATATTCTTACTCTGCGAGGACTGGGCGCAGTGGCGCAATCATAGAATTTCATAGTCTTACCTCTCATTATATTTGCGCGACCTGACCTGTAGTTTTAAGAAGTTCAAGGCGCTGCTCAATGGTTCTTAGAATACTGCTGCTATCCAAGCCTGTGTCGGTCAACTGCTCATTGTGTTTGCCATGATCGACAAACCGATCAGGCAATCCTAGGTGAAGTACTGGCATCACAATGCCCTGGGCGGCTAAAAATTCGCTGACCGCGGCACCGGCACCGCCAGCGATACTGTTCTCTTCTAAGGTAACCAGTAACCGATGACCCTCAGCGAGTTGGCGAATAAGAGCTTCGTCTATAGGTTTAACAAAGCGCATATCTGCAACAGTCGCATTAATCTGGTCGGCTACTTCAAGGCCGGAGGCCAGTAGCGTGCCAAAATTTAAAATGGCGACCTGAGTTCCTTCGCGTCTGACTACACCTCTGCCAATGGGCAAGGCTGTCATAGTCTTTTCAATTATAGCGCCAGGGCCAGTGCCTCTGGGGTAGCGCACTGCCGCCGGGCCATTATGCTGATAACCGGTGAAGAGTAGTTGACGAGTTTCGTTTTCGTCAGAGGGCGTCATAATCATCATATTGGGAATACAGCGCAGGTAACTAATATCATAGGCCCCAGCATGAGTAGCACCGTCTTCACCAACCATGCCGGCACGATCTAGGGCAAACAATACATCTAGATTTTGTAGGGCAACATCATGAATCAGCTGATCGTAGGCCCGCTGTAAAAAAGTCGAGTAAATAGCTACCACCGGTTTTGAGCCTTCGCAGGCCATACCAGCAGCGACCGTAACTGCATGCTGTTCAGCAATAGCTACATCTTCAAAGCGCTGGGGAAAGCGCTCGGCAAATTCATTCATCCCAGAGCCATCGCACATGGCGGGAGTGATCCCCACTAGGCGCCTATCCTGTTCGGCCATATCGCAGAGCCAGTCGCCAAAGACTTTTTGATACTTGGGCTTGGTGTCCTTGGTAGGTGCCATCACCGCCGCTTTTATACTCGGCTTGGGCTCGATTTTATTCAGAGCGTGATAACCAACAGGGTCATTCTCTGCCGGCGCAAAGCCTTTGCCCTTGTGGGTAATAACGTGGAGTAAAACAGGGCCATTAATCTCTTTAAGATTACCCAGAGTTTTCACTAGTAGAGGTAAATCATGTCCATCTATAGGGCCAATATAATAGAACCCGAGCTCTTCAAAGATGGTAGCGGGCGACACCATACTTTTCATATATTCTTCAGTACGACGGACAAAGTTTTTGGCCTGAGGCATACCGCGCAGAGCTTTTTTGCCGCCTTCGCGGAACTGGGTGTAGAATTTGCTCGACCAAAGTTTAGAAAAGTAGGTCGACAGGCCGCCGACATTATGGCCGATAGACATCTGATTATCGTTAAGCACCACAAGTAGATTTTTGTCCACATGGCTGGCATGGTTAATAGCCTCAAAGGCCATGCCTGCAGTCATAGCACCGTCCCCCATAACCGCGACGGTTTTGCGTTCCTCGCCAAGTTGAGCTGAACCCATAGCCATGCCTAGAGCAGCGCTTATAGAGGTACTTGAATGACCTACACCAAAGGTATCGTAGTCGCTCTCTGAGCGTTTGGGAAAGCCAGAAAGACCGTCTTTTTGACGCATGCTGAGCATCTGTTCACGACGACCCGTAAGAATTTTATGGGGGTATGTTTGGTGGCCCACATCCCAGACAAGGCGGTCATTCGGGGTATTAAACACATAGTGTAGAGCAATAGTTAGTTCGGTAACCCCGAGTCCAGCACCAAAGTGGCCGCCTGTTTTACCCACGCAGTAAAGCATAAAGGAGCGCAACTCATCAGCCACAACCAGCAGCTGGTCGTTATTCAGATGACGCAGATCGGCCGGCGCATTGATACTGTCGAGTAACGGTGTATGCGGTCGGCTGAGTGGTATATCTGTAAATATTTTTAGCATCAGTTATTAGATCTTTGATTGAAATCGAATATTACACCAAATAGGTGCCTTAATAAGCCCGATTGATAATAAAGCTAGCAATAGAGCGCAGTGCTTCTGCACGCTCAGCAAAGGGTTCAAGACAGTCGAGGCTGTGCTGATAAAGCTCAGCCGCCTGACTACGCGCCTGCTGCAGGCCTAAAATCGAGGTATAGGTTGACTTGCCATTAGTTATATCTGAACCCTGCTGTTTGCCGAGTTGCTCGGTGGAGCTCTCGACATCCAAAATATCATCTTGAATTTGAAAGGCCAGTCCGATAGCTCGAGAAAATTCCGATAGCGCCTCGAGCTCCATTTCGGTCCCAGCTTCAGTTGCCACCGCGCCCATCAAAACGCTGGCCTCAATTAGGGCACCCGTTTTATGAGCATGCATGTTTTTGAGCTCATCTAGATCAAGCCGCTTACCCGTGGCCGCCAAGTCGATGGCCTGGCCTGTCACCATGCCACTGCAACCACTATGTCGAGACAACATAGAAACTAGCTGCAGTGCCGTATCAGCACTGACTTCGCGAAGTTCACTTAGCTGCTGAAAGGCTAATGATTGCAGCGCATCTCCAGCTAAAATGGCCGTTGCCTCATCAAACTGAATATGACAGGTAGGCTTGCCACGGCGTAAATCGTCATCATCCATTGCCGGTAGGTCATCATGAATCAGAGAATAGGCATGAATCATCTCCAAAGCGGCGGCTACGGCGACAGTGGTGACTGTGTTGGACTTACCAATAGCCGAGGCGGCCGCAAAACACAGCGCCGGGCGAATGCGCTTACCGCCGTTAAAGACAGAGTAGCGCATGGCTGCAAAAAGTTGCTCAGCAGGACCCTGAACAGCAGGCAGTGCGCTCTCAAGATGAGCGTCGACCTGAGTAGTGCACTGGTAGAGGTAGTCTTTCATTGCGATAGCTTAATCATCCTGCGCATCAAAGGGTTGGCTGACAAGTTCGTCTCCCTGACGCATCAGTAGTTCAACCTTTTGCTCGGCCTGTTTTAATGCCTGCTGACAGTCGCGGGCAAGCTTAATGCCCTGCTCAAAAGATGTTAGCGAGTCCTCTAAACTGAGGCCGCCATCTTCAAGGGACTCCACTAGAGCCTCGAGGGTCTCCAGCTGTTGTTCAAAGTCGATCGCTTTTTTTTCTTTAGTCACTAAATATCACCTGTTATATTAAATTAACTGCCTGACAGTGGTATGTCACACTAACCAACCAAACACAGTGGGTCAATGTGAAGTTATTTCCCTGCCAGAGAGCCAATTGAGAGTGTGTATACTGTATCTAAACGAGTAACAGATTAATATTTTAAAGGTTAAATATTTGAGGGGCTAACACCATTGAATATGAGAATTTTAAGATTAAATGTCGCAGGCCAGCCAATAGAGTGGCTTAACTGGGAGCAGGCGGTAGGCATGTATGCCCGGGACTTAGTCGTATGGACCCTAGGAGACACTGTTCGAGAGATCCACGGCGGCACGCAGCGCCGAACCGGTAAGCGCTCAGTAGTAGATTTATCCAGTATTATAGCCTGCGGTGGTGAGCAACTAGCTCGGCCGCGCACCAACTACCCTCTGACGAATCCCGCCCTGTTTGCCCGCGATGCCTATCTGTGTATGTACTGCACAGGGGAGTTTCCCGCACAAAAACTGACCCGGGACCATATTCATCCAAAATCTCGCGGCGGCATAGATAGGTGGGAAAATGTTGTAGCGGCCTGCAAACGCTGTAATCAGCGCAAAGCGGACCAGACCCCAGAAGAAGCCAATATGCAGCTGGTTGCGCTGCCCTATGCGCCCAATAATGCCGAGTATTTGGCACTTATCAATAGCCGCCGCATACTCGGTGACCAGATGGAATTTTTACGTGGTCAGTTCTCAAAAAATAGCCGGTTTCTATAGAGGACTCCAGCTTGCTTGAAATTCTTTTATCAAAGCCCCTGAGCAAAGGTCAGCAGAATTAGAGCCGGACAAAAGAACTTCACATATACAGGCCATATCTTCCAAAATATCCCCTGCTCAACATCTGGGTCACCGCTCTTAAGTTCTTCAAGAATACTGTTGCGATAGAAAATCCAGCCAGCAAATATACATAGCATCATACTCAGCAGCGGCTGTGCTCGCTCAGTAGTCATAGTAATCACAAAGCCGAATAACCCATCAAAGTTAAAACAGATCAAGGTGCTAATACCAAATACCAGCAAGCCAACCAGCCAGGTTGCCCTATTGCGACTCACCTCATGAGCCTCCACAGCATAGGACACTGGCACCTCAAGCATAGAGATCGAAGAGGTAACCGCCGCAATCGACATTAATAAAAAGAAAGCCAGGCCGACAAATAAACCCGTGGCTCCCATGCCGTCGAACAGGGCCGGCAAGACCTGAAAAATAAGGTCAGGCCCGGCAATTAGGTTGCCGCTTTCGGCATAGATAGTGACGCCCAGATTCTGCGCCACAAAAATGGCTGGCAGCACCAGCAACCCAGCCAAAAACGCTACCGAGGTATCAGTGAGCGTGACCAGCGCGCCGACCACGGGCAAATTCTCATCAGCCCGAATATAAGAGCCATACACCAGCATAGTGCCAACACCCAAAGACAAAGAGAAAAAGGCTTGCCCCATCGCACTAACAATAAGTTTGGGGTCTGTTATTTGCGAGAAATCGGGCACCAAGTAATGCTTAAGCCCCTCCATAGCACCATCTTGAGTTAGCACGTAGAGAATAAGCGCGACCATCAGTACAAACAGCGAAGGCATTAAGCGGCTAGACCATTTCTCAATACCCTGCACAACACCAGCACTAATAATTAATACCGTTAACAGGATAAAGACGCCTGCAAACCCAATGTTGCGCACCAAGCTGAATTCCGTTAGCCAGCTGCCCAAAGACTCTAGGCCCATAACCGCAGTGAATGGTTCAAGCATAAAAGCAATGAACCAGCCCGCTACAATACTGTAAAAACTCAGAATCAGCCCAGCTGTAACCATGCCGCCAATGCCGGTTAACTTGCCAATGGTCTTTGCGGTTTGTCCTAGTGAAATAGATTGCAGCGCATTGACCATATTAGCGCGGGTATGGCGGCCAATAATCAGTTCCGCCATCATGGCGGGGTAAGCTAGCAAAAACGCCAGAATGAAATACATCAACACAAAGGCAGCGCCGCCATTTTCAGCAGCGTTGGTGGGAAAGCCCCAGATATTGCCTAGCCCAACTGCAGAGCCAGAGGCGGCAAAAATAAAAGCCAATCGCGAAGAAAACTCACCTCTTTGCATTACTGTATTCCTTGTTATTTTTTTAGACTGACAGATTCTAGGTGATTAACTCCATAAATTCGATTAATAAATTGTTTTGAGTCAAGTCGGCCGCACCTGACCATGACTGTGCTAGAATCTCGGCTCATGGGGGCGTTTTGGATTCGACGACGGTTACAAAACCTCCGGTGCATGCCGAGATGGTGACCAATCTCGTTAATCCAAAGTCGCAAACTTATAGTTGCCAACGACGACAACTACGC